>CAYGWP010000259.1:0-13867 GCA_964353455.1 uncultured Anaerolineales bacterium | reverse complement strand
GCAAGACGACCCTGAGCGAGCGCATCCTTTTTTACGCCGGCCGCATCCATCGCATGCAGGAAGTCCACGATGAGGGCGGCGGCGCAACCACGGACTACATGGACCTGGAGCGCGAACGCGGCATAACCATCACCTCGGCCTCCACGCAGGTCGGCATCTTCTACTATTCGGAGTTCCGCGACCTGCCCGAGGAGACCGACCTTTCCACGCGCCTCATCCAGGCGGGAATGAACCGGATGCGGCCGATTGCCATGACGACCGTGGCGGCGATCCTCGCCCTCGGACCGCTCGCACTCGGCCTCGGCCAGGGGGCCGCCATGCAGCAGCCGCTCGCCATCGCCATCATCGCCGGGCTGACAGTCCAGTTGCCGCTGGCCCTGGTCGTCCTGCCGGCGCTGCTGGCCATCGTGCTGCCGAAAGGCCCCGCGACTCGTTAGCGCACCTTAAGGTTGAATAGTGGCGCGGCGGGTCTCCGCCCCCGCCGCGCCGGCACGCAACGTTAGGCAGAGCGCGGCGGGTCCGGAGACCCGCCGCGCGAACACGCAACGTTAAACCGCTATAGGCCGGTCCGCATCGCCGGCATCGAGGCCTTCAAGCAGGCGTTCCAGCGCCGCCAGGAAAAACGCGAAGAGGCACGCAAATAGCGCCCTACCGCAGGAGGCTGAAAAGGTCGCTGTAGTCGTCGGTCAAGAGGCGCGGGGCGCACTTGCTTTGCGGCGGCGTGGCGGCCGACCGGATGGCCCCGCGCTCAAGGAAGTTCCGGTCGTGCGAGAGCAGAATCCACGTGCTCTCCGAGAACTCTTCCGACCCTCCCACGTTCTGGTCGTCGATGATCGCCCACCCAAGGCCGAAGCGCTCAGCCAGGCCCAGCACAACCGGCTCCAGATCCACGAAGCGGTTCGACGTATGGACCGCAAGCACGCCGTCGGGCTTCAGGTGCCTCTGGTAGATCTGGAACGCCTCTTCCGTCAGGAGGTGCACCGGTATGGCATCGCCCGAGAAGGCGTCGAGGGCCAGGACGTCGTACTCCTCGGGCGGCTCGCGCTCCAGCGACAGCCGCCCATCGCCCAGGACGACGTCGCACCGTGCGGCACTGTCGGCCAGGTACGTGAAGCGGCTGGTCGCCAGGCGGCGGACCGCCGGGTTGATCTCGTAGAAGCGGAACGTGTCGCCGGTGCGCCCGTAAGCCGCAAGCGTGCCGGTGCCGAGGCCGACGACGCCGACCCGCATGGGCCCGTCGTGCCGCCGGTTCAACAGCGCCAGGCCAACGCCGCTATTGGGCCCGAAGTAAGTCGTCGGCTCGCTCCGTAGCGGTCCCTCCTCGTACTGGAGGCCGTGCATGATGCGCCCGTGGTACAGGATGCGGTAGGCGTTCTCCGGATCATCCGGATTGAACTCGGTGACCCGTAGGAGTCCATAGAAGTTGCGCGAGACCGACTGCGCATCCTTGATTTGATCGCCGGCCTCCTGGACCAGCAGCACCGCCGCGGCCACGAGCCCGGCCACGGCGCTGACCCCCACCAGCGGAAAGGCCCAGGCCGGTCCCCTCGAACCGCGCGTCCGCCGCTCATACAACCATGCGATGACTGCCAGCAACATGCACGTCCACAGGCCGACGTGCAACTCGTAGTACGCCGGAAACACCAGCGGCGCCACCACGGCGACCAGCACGCCACCCACCGCCCCGCCGGCAGACAGCGTCAGGTAGAACGAGGTCAGGTGCCGCGGGTGCGGCTTCAGCCTGGAGAGTTCCCCGTGGCAGACCATGCACGCCACGAACAGGCCTGCGCTATAGCCGACGATCTGATAAAGTATCGGAGCATCGACATTCTCATACAAGAGCCAGAGGATGCCCGCCGTCGCCGGCACGAGGAGTGGCCAGAACACCGGCCGCAGGTACACCCGGTCGCTCTCGAAGCACAGGATGAACGTCACCAGGTAAAGCCCCAGCGGCAGGACCCAGAGGAACGGCTCCGGTCCAACGTCGTAGCACATCTGGCTGGTCACCGCCAGCAGGAGGACCGACCCGCACGCCGGCAATGCCAGCCAGAGCACCCGGGCCATGATCCCCGGACGGACATATTCCACCGCCGGGGCTGCCGATGCCGGGGCCGCCGGCGATGCCGGAGACAGTGCCGCCGCGGCAGCCTTCAACCAACCTGCCCTGATCGCGCACCCCGCGCACAGGACCACGAACGCCACGAACCCCGCCGACCAGATCGCCGCCTGCGTCTTCAAGCCCAGTGCCGGCTCGACCAGGAACGGGTAAGTCGCCAGCGCCAGCAGCGACCCGGCGTTAGAGAGCGCAAAGAGCCGGTACGGCGACCTCCCCGGATACGCCGCGCTGAACCACGCCTGGAGGAGCGGGCTGGTGGCCGCAAGGGCCAGGTACGGCAGCCCGACGCTGGTAGCCAAGACCAGGAGTATCCGCCATGTCGGGTCGCCGACGCCCTCCGGCTTCCACGATGCCGACGGCGCGATGGGCAGCATCACCAGCGCTACCGCCAGGATCGCCAGGTGCACGAGCGCCTGCCCGCGCTCGCCCAGCCGCGTACGCACCAGGTGCGCGTAGGCGTATCCCGCCAGAAGCGCTGCCTGGAAAAAGAGCATGCACACAGTCCAGACGGCCGGCCCCCCGCCGAACCACGGCAGTATCCACTTGCCCATGACGGGCTGGACCTGGAACAGGAGGAATGCACCCAGAAATATCGTGGCCGCATATAGCGCCATGGGTTCTCCCCGGAACTTGCCCGGCACGCGAGAATACCCTATCGGCCCCGCCGGGCCAAAACAAGCCTGATTTGCCTGCGCCGGCGTTGACTTCGGTCCATCGTTGGGTTAGTCTCCCTCACCGGCAACCCGCTATGATGGAAGGCCAGACGTGGCGCACGGACGGAACTTGGCGCACCGCACTTACGTGAGGGCCGGCACCTTGCTGCTCGCCGGGATCTCCCTGCTCTCGGCGGCGGAATGCCTTGCCGCAGCGCCGCCGCCCGTCGCCGACCCTCCCTACTACGTCAGGAAGGCCGACTGGCACGAGACGATGATCGCCTCCCGCGAGGCCCTGATGAAGCAGGAGGCGCGGACCCCCTCCTCGCCGCCGCGCGTGTCCTTCGTCAGCCCGGTGGTCCGCGGCGGCGAACCGGCGGTCCGCATCTCGGTGCCCGTCCGCGGACAGAGGGAACTCTACCTATACGTCATCGGCGCACCCGATGTCACCCGCGGCGCCGCAGACTGGGCCGAGGCCGCGATCATCGCCACGGACGGAAAGGAAACGCCGCTGGGCCGCCTCGCCGGCATCAAACTCATCGAGGGGCAGATGAGCGTGGACTCGAACCTCCACAGCGGCGTCAGCGGGCCGCTTCAGATCGCCGGACGACGCTTCGACCGCGGCATCGAGATGTACCCGAACGGCGTCGCCAAGGCGCACGTGCCGCTTGCGGCCGACGCCGACCGCTTCGAAGCATGGATAGGCATTGATGATTGGGTCGGCAGGCACGGTGCCGTCCGGTTCATCGTGGCGGGGCTGGAGGAAGCCGCGCGGCAGGACCTGTGGGAGACGGCGGCCCGCGATTTCCACCAGGAGCAGCCACGCCGCCAGATGAAGTGGGAACGCGAGGACCGCATCCTCGACGAGGACTGGCGGCCCGGCGACTGGGCCTCTCTCGCCGGGCGATACGCCGCAGCCGGCAACCGTATCCCTGCACTGGCCGAGAAGGCCGCGGCGCTGGCGGCGCAGGTGCGCGACCCGGCCGGCTTGGCCGAGGTCCGCCGGCTCTACCTTCGCTCGCGGGCGCTGGACGAGACGCTCGCCCGGGCGCGGGCCTTCGACTCGCGCCCCCTCCGCATGGCCATGGCGGACCTGTCGGAGACATATCCAGATAAGTATTCGGGCGGCGGGCGGTACATGGCCCGCCTTGCGGCCATCGAGCAGGCAATGCCCGATGCGCTGGCCCGCGCGGCAAAGGGCGCCGAGGCCGACATCGAGGCCGTGGAGCGGCTCATGGCCGATTTCGACCGGCTCCGGCGCGAGGCCCTCCTGGCCAACCCGCTCCTGGACTTCGACCGGCTGCTCCTCGTCCGCCGCACGCCGCACGGCGACCCGCGGATGCCCATCGGCACGGGCTACGGGGTGGGCGAGTACATCGGCCTGCCGCGGCAGAGTTCGAAGCACAACCCCGGCATCGAGCGCCCGATGGACTGGGACAACGAGATCGCCCTGCTCTCGCCGGTCCGCCCCGAGGGCCGCCTCGCCACCCTCTACAAGCCCGACGGTCGGCGGCTGATCACCGATCTTGACCTCCACTGGGACGCCCGCCGGCTCCTCTTCTCAATGCCGGGCAGCCAGAACAAGTGGCAGGTCTTCGAGATCGGCGCCGACGGCAAGGGCCTCCGGCAGGTCACGCCCGGAGACCAGCCGGATGTACATAACTACAATGCGTGCTATCTGCCGAACGGGAAGATCGCGTTCATCTCCACGGCGCCGCTACAGGGCGTCCCGTGCAACGCCGGGGTGATAGTGGGCATGATGTACGTGATGGAAGCCGACGGCTCCGGCATCCGGCAGGTCGCGTTCGAACAGGACCACGATTACTGCCCCACGGTCCTCAACGACGGCCGCATACTTTACCTGCGGTGGGACTACACCGACACGCCGCACGTCTGGAACCGCATGCTTTTCTCGATGAACCCCGACGGCACCGGCCAGGCCGAGTACTACGGGGCGAACTCATATTGGCCCAACTCCATCTTCTACGCCCGGCCGATACCGAACCATCCGACCCAGGTCGTCGGCATCGTGACCGGACACCACGTCGGCCGCGCGGGCGAACTCGTCATCTTTGACCCCGCCAGGGGCCGCCAGGAGACCGACGGCGTCGTCCAGCGGATCCCCGGCTACGGCCGGCGCGTCGAGCCGATCATCGAGGACAAACTGACCGAGCACAGTTGGCCGAAGTTCCTCCATCCGTGGCCCCTGAGCGGCCGATACTTCATCGTCTCCTGCAAGCCCTCGCCCGATTCCCTCTGGGGCATCTACCTGGCGGACGTCTTCGACAACATGGTGCTGCTGAAGGAGGTCGAGGGCGAAGCCCTCGTTGAGCCGATGCCGCTGAAGGAGAGGCCGATGCCGCCGGTCGTCGCGCCGAGGGTCGAGCCGGAGCGGCGCGACGCCCTCGTCCACCTTCAGGACGTTTACGAGGGGCCGAGCATGAAGGGCGTCCCGCGCGGGACGGTCAAGAGCCTGAGGGTATTTACATATCATTTCGGATACCAGAACCTGGCCGGCATCGACCATCGCGTCGGGGCCGACGGGCCGTGGGAGTGTAAGCAGGTCCTCGGCACGGTGCGCGTCGAGGAAGACGGGTCGGCGCTTTTCACCATACCGGCCAAGACGCCCTTTTCGGTCCAGCCGCTCGATGCTGCCGGCGCGGCCGTCCAGTTGATGCGGAGTTGGATGACCGCGATGCCGGGCGAGACCCTGAGTTGCGTCGGCTGCCACGACAACCGCAACTCCGCGCCCCCCGCTGCACGGACGACGCAGGCCATGTCGCACCCGCCGCAGGAGATCGCCCCCTGGCGCGGCCCGCGGCGGGGCTTCAGTTTCAGCCGCGAGGTCCAGCCGGTCCTGGACAGGTTCTGCGTCGGCTGCCACAACAATAAGCCGCGCGACGACGGCAAAACGCTCGCCGACCTCCGCGGCAACCAGGATGCGTTCGTCGTCTATCGCGGCGGAGACCCCAAGGGCAGCATGGTGCGCGGCGTCCCGCGAGAGGAACTGCTCGGGAAATACGGCGGCGTGTTCGAGCCGAGTTATATCACACTCCGATCATATGTCCGGGTGGGCGGACTCGAAAGCGACCTCCACCTCCTTCCGCCGATGGAATTCCATGCCGAGACGTCGGAACTCATCCAGATGCTCCGTAAGGGCCACTACGGCGTCCGGTTGGACGCCGAGGCCTGGGACCGCCTGTTCACCTGGATCGACCTGAACGCGCCGTGCCACGGCACGTGGGCCGAGGTGACAAAGATCCCCGGCAACCAGCGCGAGCGGCGCATGGCCCTCCGCCGGCTGTACGGCGGCGTGGATATCGACGGCGAAGAGATTCCGCCGGCGCCGGCCCCCGCCGTCGCGCCGGTCCTGCCGCCGGCCATGCCCAAGGCCGAAGTGCGGCTGGTCTCGTCCGACGGCTGGCCGTTCGCGGCGCCGGAAGCCGCTCGCCGGCAGGCCGCATCGGGGCCGGCGGCGCGCACCATCGACCTCGGCGGCGGGGTCAAGATGGAACTCGTCCGGATTCCCGCCGGCCGATTCGTCATGGGCGACACCCAGGGCTGCCCCGACGAGCAGCCGCAGGCGGCCGTGGAAATCCAGAGACCGTTCTGGATGGGCCGTTTCGAGGTGACCAACGATCAGTTCGCGCAGTTCGACCCGTCGCACGAGAGCCGTTTCGAGCACCGGTCCTCATGGCAGTTCAGCGAGGAGTACATGGGCTGGCGGCTGGACCGCGCGCGGCAGCCGGTGGTCCGCGTGTCGTGGGATGAGGCGACGGCGTTCTGCCGCTGGCTGGGCGAGAAGTCGGGCATGCGCATCAGCCTCCCGACCGAGGCCCAATGGGAGTACGCCTGCCGCGCGGGCACAATCACCCCGCTCTCCTACGGCGACCTTGATGCCGACTTCTCCCGATTCGCCAATACGGCGGACTATACGATCCGCAATCTGGCCTACGAGGGCTGGCGTCCGCGGTCGCCCGACATCGCCCCTCGCGATGCCCGCTATGACGACCGCGCGCTAGTGACCGCCGATGTTGGCGGTTATCAGCCCAACGCCTGGGGCCTGCACGACATGCACGGCAACGCCGCCGAGTGGACCCGGACGGCATACCGTCCGTATCCGTACCGCGATGATGACGGGCGAAACGATCTTGCTCGCCCGGGCGACGCCCCGGCAATACGTGTCGTCCGGGGCGGGTCCTGGTACGACCGCCCCGTGCGCTGCCGGTCGGCCTTCCGACTGAGTTACCAGCCGTACCAGAAGGTCTTCAACGTGGGCTTCCGGATCGCGTGCGAAGACGCCCCGGCCGGCCAAACCGCCGCCGCCGGGAGATAACACCGACCTGCTGGAGCCGGTTGCGGCCTGCCGCCCGCGCTCTTATCCCTTGCCGCAGCCCGCCGAGCAAGTAGAATCACGCCTGGCCCCAGCATTGGCCCTGGCAACGGAGGCGGACCGGATGAAGACGGTGCGCGGCATTGCGGTCGTCGGATGCGGGAGCATCGCCACGGGCGTGCATCTGCCGAACATCGTGGCCAACCCGCGCCTCAGACTCATCACCACATGTGATTGCGATGAACGGGCCGCCCGCGAATCGGCCGCGCGCTTCGCCGCAGCACGCTGGGAAACCGATTGGCGCCGCGTCGTGGCCGACGGCCAGGTTGACCTCGTCCTCCTGGCGACGCACACGGGCCTCAGGGGCGATCTTCTCACCGCGGCCATGCGGGCCGGCAAGCCCGTCTATACCGAGAAGCCCCTGGCCCCATCCGTATCGGAGATGGCCGATATCCTGCGGGTCCACCGAGAGACGCGAGTGCCCGTCTGCGTCGGGCACAACCGGAGGTCGAGCCCCGCGGTGCTGGAGTTGCGGCGCCTGCTCCAGAAGGCGCGGTCGCTGCCGCAGGCCGAGCCGCCGTCGGTGGACCGCAGCGTGCCGGGCATCATCAGGTCGCTGCCCGAGGTCCGCGGCACACAGATCCTCATCCGCGTCAACGACGACCTCAGGAGTTGGAAGCCGTGGATATTCGAGGACGCCGAGGGAATCCTGTTCGCCGAGATGGTGCACTTCATCGACCTGGCCTTGTGGCTCCAGTCCTCGCCGCCGGCAAGGGTGTTCGCAATGGGGTCGAACAGGACGAACTTCACCCTGACTATCGGGTTCCAGGACGGCTCGACCGCCACGCTGCACCAGACGGGGGTCGGGCACTTCGACTATCCGAAGGAACTCGTCGAGGTCTCCGCCAACTTCGTCACGGTGGCGATGGAGCAGCACGTGGAGGTGCGGCAGTGGGGCATCGGCGATGAGCCGCACCGACGCACGTTTCCCTTCAAGGGCCAGGACATGGCCCGGACTGACGGCATCGCGGGTTACTACGAGGCCCTTGCCGCAGCCCAAGCCATGCGGGGCGCCGGCCAGAAGGCCCTTTCGGTCGGCGTCAACAAGGGCCACGCGGCCCATCTGGACCGCTTCCTGACGCACCTTGACGGCGGCGGCGAGAACCCCTGCCCCATCGAAGGGGCCGTCACGGTCAACCGCCTGGCACTGAAACTACTTCAGTCCATCCGCACGAATACGCCGGTTCCCGTGGTGCAGGAGGATCTGGCCTAGTGCTTTGTCAGTCTTCAAATGATGAATGGCCGGGTGGCACGGCCACGCTTTTCCGCGTGGCCGTGGTCTCTCCCCAGGCGGCAACCACGGCCACGCAACGGCAAAGCGTGGTCGTGCCACCCCTTAATTGACGCTTGACGAAGCACTAGCCCGTCGGTGAGCGAAAGGAGCACGCGGTGCGAAACCCAACGCTGATGCCTGCGGCCGCAATCATCCTGGTTCTGGCGGCGCTGGTCCCTGGAGCGCAGGCCGCTGAGGTTCCGCCGGCGGCGGCCGCCATACGGGCCGAGGCGCTCAGGGCGAACAACGATCCCGCCGGACGGCCCCTGCCCCTTGCCTCTCACTGGCACCGGATGACCTGCCCGCTGGAGTGGCAGATCGAGATGATCCGGGAGGGCCGCCACCTGCTTCCCTGGCTGCCCACGCCCAGCCCGGGGCAGGCGGCGGACAAGGCGCTCGGGGCGAACGAAGAGGCGCTGAAGCAGTTGCGCGAGTGGCGTCTGCCCTTCGCCCTGGTCACCGGCGGACAGTGGGAAGCAACTCTATATGATAATACGAACCGCTGGCGGGGCCTGCCGCCTGACGAGAGCCCGCTCATCGTGCTGCCCGAGCCGGTCGGCGAGAAGAAGACCGGCAAACTTCTCAGCCCGTTCGGGGCGGTGCCGCCATGGGTGGAAGTGGGCCGGTACTGGATGGGCTCGCCCGGCATGCACAAGATCGCGGAAGTCTATCCCGATCCGCCCCTGGTGCTCATCATCAGCAACAACGAGGCAGGCACCCTGCGCTGGTACAATGCCGAGCAGGATAAGCGATATCTCGATAAGTACGGCCCGGGCAAGGACGGCGAGTTCAGGCGCCGTGTCTTCGGCGACGGATGGCTCCAGCGCTACCGCGCCATGCTGAAGGGCATGCGCGAGGCCCTTGCCAACGATGCCTGGAAGAAGAACGCCCTCTTCATCGCCTATAACGCCATGGGGCCGAACCACATGGGCCGGCCCGACTTCGCCGAGGCTGAGGGCGGATGGAAGAAGTACTCCACCGCCACCGAAGACCGCATCACCTGGCACCCCTTCGCCTGGCAGGGGGCCATCCCGCCGTATTACGACAGCGCCTGGCAGTCCAAGAAGGCCATCTTCAACGTCTGGAGTTGCCAGGTCGAGATGATGAACCTGGTGTTCATGCAGCGCGAGGCGTACAAAATCAACCCCAACTTCTGGTTCGAGGTGATCTTCTGGGATGGCAACCAGCCGGCCGATGCCACGGACCGCTACAAGTCTTACGCGGAGGCGGGGTTCCCTTCCACGCCCGAGCGATACCGCGGCTGGATTCAGTACGGCATGTGGCTTCTTACGCCCCGCGTGGCCCGCGAGTGGCGCTCAAGCGCCGACCGCCGCGACAGGTGGTGGGAGTACTTCAAGGTCATCATCGAGTCGGTTGACCGCGTGCACGCGGACCCGGTCCTCGCGCGGTTCTGGCGGCAGGGGGAACTGGTGCCGAACCGCGCCCATCCGCATCCGTTCTCGGCGGACATTCCCGAGAGATTAAAGAATGTCGATCGCTGGTTCCACCTCGATACCAGCGCGGATCCGCCCCGGCCGTGGGAACTGACGACCCGCATGCCGGTCTTTACGCTCGCGCGCGTCATCGGCGAGAAGCCCCGCCGCGAGTGGCTTCTCTACGCCCACGCCCCCATGGGCGACAAGAAAAGCGTCGAGATCACCATCCCCGACTTTGGCCCCGTCACCGCCGACATCTCGCTTGGCGGCAGTTTCTACCTGGTGAAGGAGGCCGACAGGTCGGTGACTCCTGTGGGCCGGTAGGGCGCTTCGGTCTCGGACATCAGGCGCGGCGGGTCTCCCGACCCGCCGCGCAAAGCCTTATGTGGCGCCGTGGTATTGGTGATCACGACTTCGGCTTCTCGACCTTCGCCAGCACGAAGCCGCCGTCTTTAAGGAGGCCGACCTCGGGCGCGTACAACTTGTCCTCGACCCCGCTCTCCAGGGCGCTCGACTCGCGGGTGCGCAGGCAGTTCTTGAACGTTCCAGCCGGGACCTTGATCTCCTCGGTGACGCTGACGACCTCCGCGCGGTCCATGGCAACCTTGGGGGCGACTTCCTGGTAATACTTGTCGCCGACCCTGGGTTTTCCGGGTATCAGCAGGCCGAACCTGGCCCCGCCCACGCCCGCCAGCCAGGCCCCGCCATGGCCCACGACCTTGCCATCCTTGTACATATCGACATCTTCGCCGAAGTAGTAGATGTCGCCCGTGCTGGTGTCGATGGCGCAGTAATTGCGCGAGACCTCGACCAGTTTGCCCCTGTTCGTCTCGCGCTCCTCCACCACACGCGTCGTGACGCCGTCCACGACCTTCGTCTCGTCCAGCACGGTGATCGTCAGCGTGTCCTTCCCGTCCTCGAGGACCAGTCGATAACCCGGTTCGAGGATGAAGTAGGTGTTTCGGCCCTTGTCGGCCCAGTTTTCCTTCGCCACCTTGAATGTGTCGCGCCAGCCGGACTTTGCGGCGTCCGACTTGCCACCCTCCTCCGCGCGCGCGGCCGAGACCAGAATCGCCGCGGCGGCAACCGCCGGCAGCAGCCCAAGCGTCCGCAACATGTCGCACCTCCTTGTTCCTGGCCCGTGTTCCCGAAGCCCGCCGCCGTGACGGGACTCCGGCTTCCTCGGCTTTCAAGGTAGCGGAACCATGATGAGGAGACAATGAGAAACACCGTTGCGGTTTTCCTTGACAGAAACCACCGGCTCTGTTATCCAGCCGTTTGCTTCCGGTAGAAGTAAAGAGCACGTGGGGTTCGAGCGGACCCGCGGCGGGCGCAGCCGAGCCGTCGCTGCGTCCGGGAGGCCCGCTGTGGCATACCAAGACTCATCCGTCTTTCCTCGACATGCTCGCGGCCCTGCGCCGCGCCGTACAATGGCTAAGGGCTGCGCTGATTGGGTATCAGGGGAAGCACGACTTACGGAGTCACCTTATGGCCGATACGATTGAATCATTCGTGGCGAAACTGCGGCAGGAGGGCGTCGAGGCCGGCCGCCAGGAGGCCGAGAAACTCCGCGCTGCCGCTCGCCGGGAGGCCGACCAGGTCCTCGCCCAGGCCCACACCCAGGCCAGGAAGATCGCCGACGATGCCCGGGCCCAGGCCGATGCCACACTCGCCAGGTCGAAGTCCGATTTGGAACTGGCTGCGCGCGATGTCGCGCTTGGCCTCCGCGAGGTCCTCTCACGCGCCATCCGCGAGGTCCTACGGGCAGGCGCGGAGAAACCGCTCACCGACACCGACTTCCTCAGCAAACTTCTCTACGACATCGTCATGCAGTACGTGCAGGCCGACATCGGCGAGAACGCCACCATCAAGATCAACGTGCCGCCGGAGGTGCAGCAGAAACTCACCGGCTGGGCGCTCCAGCATCTGCACAAGCGGCCCGACATGGGCGGCGCCTCAATCGACCTCCTCGGCACGCTGGCCGAGGCGGGCTTCGTGTACCAGGCCGACGGGGCGAACGTAGAGGTCACCCTCTCGTCGGTCGTCGATGCCCTGTCGGAACTCATCAGTCCCAACCTCCGCGACATCCTCCAACGGGCGATGGCAGGCCAAGAGAAATAGCCCATGGGAACCGGCAACTACTACCGGATATCGGCGTTGCCCGCCCTGGGCGACCTCGGCGCGCCGCCGCCGATGCGCCCGGCCGACCTGCGCGAGCACGTCCGGGGCGCCGCGCGGCCGCTGGCGCTCGTGGATGCGATCCTCCTGGGCGACGACCTGCTTCAGCGCGAGGCGCTCCTGGCGGGGGAAATCCAGGAAGTTTCGCCCGCGGTCCTCTCGCCGGCGCAGGTCCGCAGCGCCGAGCCGCTGCCGGCGTTCCTGGCGACCGAAGAGACCGCGAGGATCCCCTCCGACGCCGTATGGGCGGCGTACTTCCGCCATGCCGCCGCCGTCGCCGCACGATGCGCCAGCGTGTTTCTGGCGAACTGGACCGCCCACGAGGTCGCGCTGCGGAACGCCCTGGCGGCCGCGCGGGCCGCGGCACTCGGCCTCGACCCGCAGGATTACCTCGTGACGCCGGAAAAAGAAAAGGGTCCAGGACCCCTAAAGCCGTTAAGGGTCCTGGACCCTTTTCTTTTCGATTTCAGCGACCTCATCGGAGAGTGGGCATCAGCGCCCGACCCCCTCGCGGGCCTTAAGGTCCTCGACCGGGCCCGGTGGGCATGGCTCCTTGAGCACGATGCGTGGTTTTCGTTCGGCGACGAGGAACTTGCGGCCTACGCCGCGAAACTCATGCTGCTCGTGAGGTGGCATCGAATAACATAGATTGTGGATTGTGAATTGCGGATTGTGGATTAAAAACATAGTTAGCCGCCCGCCTTGGCGGGCGCGTGTTTAGCCGCGACTCGCAGAGGAGCGCGTGGCACGGAGGGAGTTCAACCGTGACCGGACGAATCGTTGCCGTCTTCGGAAACATGGTCATCGCCGAGGCCGACGGCCGCGTGGTCCAGAACTCGGTGGGCTACTGCCACCGGGCGGACGGGGCGCGCCTCTTGTCGGAAGTCATCCGCATCCGCGGGCGCCTGGCCGACCTACAGGTCTTCGAGGAGACGCGGGGCCTGAAGGTCGGCGACGAGGTCGAGTTCAGCGATGAGATGCTCTCGGCCACACTCGGACCCGGACTCCTGGGGCAAATCTACGACGGTCTCCAGAACCCCCTGCCCCTCCTGGCCGCTCAGTCCGGCTACTTCCTGAAGGCGGGCGTTTACCTTCAGCCGCTGCCGACCGACCGGACGTGGGACTTCACTCCGTCCGTCCAACCGGGCGCGGGCGTCCAGGCCGGCGACACACTCGGCACGGTCCCCGAGGGGATGTTCCAGCACCGCATCATGGTCCCGTTCTCGTGGGAAGGCGCGTGGAAGGTCGTGCGGGTCGCCGCCGGGCCGCTCTCGGTCGATAAGGAGGTGGCCGTCCTGGCGGATTCCGCCGGCAAAGAGCGACCCGTGACGATGCAGCAGCGGTGGCCGGTCAAGCGGGCGCTGTCGGTCGCGCGGCGGCGGACGATGCCCAGGCAGCCGCTGGTCACGCGGGTCCGCATCATAGATTCGATGTTCCCGGTGGTGCGCGGCGGGACGTACTGCATTCCGGGGCCGTTCGGTTCCGGCAAGACCGTCCTCCAGCAGATCACGGCCAAGTTCGCCGAGATAGACATCGTCGTCATTGCAGCCTGCGGCGAGCGGGCCGGAGAGGTCGTCGAGACGCTCCGCACGTTCCCCGGTCTTGAGGACCCGCAGACCGGCCGCAGCCTCATGGAACGCACCATCATCGTCTGCAACACCTCGGCCATGCCGGTGGCCGCGCGAGAGGCCTCGGTCTATACCGCCGCCACCCTTGCCGAGTACTACCGGCAGATGGGCCTCGCCGTGCTGCTGCTGGCCGACTCAACGTCGCGGTGGGCGCAGGCCATGCGAGAGGTCTCCGGCCGCCTTGAGGAAA
>CAYGWP010000258.1:0-5037 GCA_964353455.1 uncultured Anaerolineales bacterium | reverse complement strand
CGCGCAAAGAGCGGCCGATCACGCGGGCGCCTTCTGGAGTTTGTCGCCCAGCAGCCGCGCGGCCGCTTCGACGTCCTTGTCGCCGCGGCCCGAAAGGTTCACGATGATCACCTGCCGGCTGCCCATCTGCGGGGCCATTTTCCTGGCCTCGACGAGGGCGTGGGACGATTCCAGCGCCGGGATGATCCCCTCGGTCCGCGAAAGTTCGCAGAACTCCTGGAGCGCCTCATCGTCGGTGGCCGTGGTGTACCGCACGCGGCCGGCGTCCTTCCAGTACGAGTGCTCCGGCCCGACGCCCGGATAGTCGAGGCCCGCGCTCACGCTGTGCACCGGCATCGTCTGCCCGGTATCATCCTGAAGTACATATGAATATGTGCCGTGGAGGATGCCCGGCTTGCCGGCGCTCAGGGTCGCGGCATGCTGGCCCGTGGCGAGGCCCCTGCCGCCGGCCTCGACGCCCACCAGCCGCACCGCCTCGTCCTCGATGAATGCCGAGAAGATGCCCGCCGAGTTCGACCCGCCCCCCACGCACGCCACCACCGCGTCGGGCAGGCGGCCCTCCTGTTCCCGGACCTGGCGGCGGGTCTCCAGGCCGATCACCGACTGGAGGTCGCGCACGAGGGTCGGGAACGGGTGCGGCCCGGCCGTCGTCCCGAAACAGTAGTGCGTGGTCTCGACGGTGGCCATCCAGTCGCGCATCGCCTCGTTGATGGCGTCCTTTAACGTCCGCTGGCCCGTGCCGACGCCGACGACGCGCGCCCCGAGGGCCTGCATCCGGAAGACGTTCAGTCGCTGCCGCCGCATGTCCTCGGTGCCCATGTAGATATCGCAATCAAGCCCCAGGAGCGCCGCCGCCGTGGCCGTCGCCACCCCGTGCTGGCCGGCGCCCGTCTCGGCGATGAGGCGCTTCTTCTTCATCCGCACGGCCAGCAGCCCCTGCCCCACCGTATTGTTGATCTTGTGGGAGCCGGTGTGCGCCAGGTCCTCTCGCTTAAGGTAGATGCGCGCCCCGCCCCACGCCTCGGTCAGGCGCCGGGCGAAGTACAGCGGCGTCGGCCGGCCCGCGAACTGCCGCAGCAGATAGTCCAGGTCGTTGCGAAAACCCGGATCGTCCTTCGCCTCGGCGTATGCGGCGGCAAGTTGCTCGAGCGCAGCCATCAACGTCTCGGGAACGTACTGTCCCCCGTATGGTCCGAACCGGCCGCTCACCTTTGCTGCGGCTGCCATACAGGCTCCTCCGGGCAAACAGGCAGAATAGTCTATCGGCAACCGCCGCGGAATCAAGGCATAAGCGAGCGCAAGCGGCCGCGGCTCGAACATCGCACAACTTTCACTCGACCGGCAGCACGACGAAGACGTTGAACTCCGGCCCGGTGGCGGGCGGGACGCAGTCGGGCTTGCCGACGGGCGGCGGGGCGCGATAGTCCTTCATCGGAATGCGCAGGGGTTTGCCGTCGAAGGCGCCTTCGAGGACGGGCGGGCCGAAGAAGTCCTGGGCGCTCACGACACGGAACTTTGCGCCCGGTTTCAGGATACCCGCGGCCTTACGGTCGCGGCTCGCGGAGAGATCTACCTCAACTGCGTCGCGACGGTCCCAGTTATATACGATGATGTTTGCCCGGCCGGGCTCGTACTCGTTCGGGCGGACGAAGACCCGCACGCCGGTCGGGCGGGCGGTGGCGACCGTGTTGGCGGCGGCAAGGTCGCCTGCCGATGGCTCAACCGCCACGGGCTTGCCGGGCGCAATGAAGGTGTTGTGCTCGATGGCGAGTTTTTCCCAGAGGCGGATGCTCGCCGGGCCGACGAAGTAGTTGTCGCGGACAACGGCGTCCTTGTTCTTCGCCCCGTACCCGAGTTGCAGCGCCGTCCCCCCCAGGCCGGTTGAGTAAGTGAAGTTTCCGACGACCTCGATCCGCTCGGACGGGCTGCCGCCGCCCACCAGGATGTTGGGGGCGCGGCTGTCGGCGCTCCGGGCCGCACCGTTGTTGAACGAGGCGTTCCCCTCGACCTTGAAACCGTTGATGAACGCCTTGCTCGACCCGTAGGCGTGGATGCCGTAGCAGAACTGGTTGAAGATGACGTTGTCGGCCAGGCGCTTGGTGCCGGTCTTGTTCTGGGCGTAGATGGCGTGCCCGTGCCCGCGGTCGGGGGCGTCCCATCCATTATTGTAGATGATACAGCCGTATATCTCGCCCCCCTCTCCGTTGGACCAGAAGCCGAAACCGTTCGAGCAGTCGTGGACGACCATGTTGATGAAGGAGATGTTCGCCCCCAGGCAGTTGACGCCGCCGCGGCTGATCTCTTCCGGGTGCGAGCCGGTGGTCTCGGTCCGGCGCTTCGGGTTTGAGGACATGACCTCCAGGCCCCAGAACCGCGCGTGCTCGCCGCCGACGCTGAGGAAGACCTGCCGTTTCGGATCGTCGCTCACGCAATCTATGGTGGCCCTGGCGCCCGGCGCCTGGCGGACCGTGATGGGAGCCCCGGCGGTCCCCTTCAGGCGGCTGTCGAATCCGCCGACGTACCGGCCCCCCGCGAGCCAGATGGTGTCGCCCGGCTTGACCGCCGCCGGGTGCGCGAGGGCCGTCCCCAGGTCCCACGGCCGCGCCTTCGAGCCGTCGCCATCGGCCGCGCCCGAGGGCGATATGTGGAACTCGGCGGCGCAGGCCGTCGCCGCGCATGCCGCGAGCATCATGGCCGCCAGCGAAAGCAATCTTGCGTGCATTTACATACCTTTATTTCAGCGGGAAACTCAGCGGGTCGTACGGGTTCGTGCCGGCGGCCTTCTCCTCGGCGTTCGACCAGCCGTCGCCGTCGATGTCGGGGTCCGAGTTGTCGCCGATGCCGTCGCCGTCCGTGTCGCGCCACTCCTTAGGATCGTTCGGGAATGCGTCCCACGGCACCGCCCCCGCGCGCGGCACGCCGTCGCCGTCGTAGTCCAGTTCCTTATGGTCGGGGATGCCGTTGCGGTTGCGGTCGTCGCCGTCGGGGAGGCCGTCGATGTCGGCGTCCATGTTGTCGCCGATGAGGTCGCCGTCCTTGTCGGCCCACTCCTCCGGCTCCAGGGGGAAGGCGTCCTGGGCGTTCGGCACGCCGTCGTTATCGTTGTCGGGGTCCTTGTCGTTCGGGATGCCGTCATGGTCGATGTCGGGACATCCGTCGGGCGTCACAAGGAGCGCCAGGTCCACGGTGAAGTCGGGCGCGGCGACCGTCTGCCGTCCGGCGGGTGCGTCGAACGTGCCGAGGATTGCGGCCGTCTCGGTCGAGTACCAGTACCCCTTTGCGGCGCGGGGCACGTCGATCGTGACCTGGAGTCCGCGCACGGGGTTCGCGTGGTCCTTGGCGTGATGGAGATATACAGCCGCGTGCCGGTCGTTGGCCACGGCCCAAGCGCGGACGGCGGCCGGGTCTGAGACCTGCGCCTGGGCCGTCTTAAGCCCGCCGCCCAGGCGGTACGCGAAGTCCTGCATTGCGCGGACGTACTCGCGTTCGCGCGGGCCGATCCACAGGTTCATGAAGTGGCCGTCGCGGGCGTAACTCGTGTTCCAGAAGACGAAGGAGACCTCGGTGAAGAGCCCGGTCCAATTCCGGATCCGCATCCGCTGTGCGGAGCCGGCATCCCAGACGCCGCCGAAGCCGATGGGCGCGGGTTTTTCGGGCGTGGCGCGGCCGATGGAGTTGCCCGCCTCGCCGACGATGACGGGTTTGCCGGCCTTCTTCCACTTGGCGGTTGCGCCGACGATCTGCATGTCGCATCCGAGTTCGTTCGGATAGAGGTATTGGTGCGGGGCGCACACCTCAATTCCCTCCAGTTCCGGCCGCTCCCAACTCGTCGTCACGGGATGATTGTACGGGTCGATGGAGTGCAGGTACGGGGTGACGATTGCGTACCATCCGTCGGCGGCGTGCTGCTCGTTCAGGAACTCCCAGAAATCGACGTAGGCCCCCCATCGGTCAACGCTGTACTTGATGAGGCGCTTGACCTTGGCCATGGCGGCGGCATCCTCGGGGTGGTCGGTAGAGACCTTCATATATCCAAATATGCCATAGAAGATCTGGAGGCCGTACTTTCGGGCCTGCCGCAGGAGTTCATCGGTCATGATGCTCTCCTGGACGGCGATGCGGTCGAGGCTGGGCGTGATTGCGTAGGCGCAGTTCTGCTGCGAGAACCTGAGCATGTTGAAACCGCACCGCGAGAACCTGCGGTACTGGACGTCGGTGTTCTGCGGATTCATCGCGGGACCGCGGCGGAACATCGCCCCCGGCGGCACCGGCGGCAGGTTCGGCCGGTCGCAGCGGAACGGGCCTTCCATCGACGCCATCGACAGCACCGTCCCGAGGCCCTTCTGATCCGCCGCCCCTTCCTGGAACCCAATCGGGAAGTACGGCGTTCCATCGTCGAAGACCCACCGCATCGGGCTCTTCGGGTCCTGACGCACGAACCCGTGCCGCGGCGCGCGGCCGACGATGCACTCGAACTCGCCCTTCCCCTCGGCCTTGCCGCCCTTCGCGTTCGAGAACGTATAGGAATACATCCATCGGCCGGTCTCGTTCGGGGCGAAGCGGGCCTTCCAGAGGTCGGCCTTCTCGAAGCGGTATTCGACGGTCGTCCGGCCGCGCCCGCCGGCCGGCTCTGTCACCGTGATCTTCGGCTTCTCGGACGAGCCGTAGTGGAACCCGCCCACCTGGAACGTCTTGCCGTTCGGTGCGGTGAAGACCAGGTCGATGGTCACGTCGAAGAACGGGTCGGCGTAGGCCCCGTCGTGGCGGAAGGTGAGTTCGAAGACCTCCCACCGCGGGATGACCTTGACGTTCTGGCTTGCTTCGACGCGAAGCGCCGGCGCGCCGGCCGTCCCGGCCCGGGCGCTCGATGCCGACGCCAGGCAAAGCATCCCGATCACGACCCATCCGGTGCGTGCCGCCATAGGTCACCTCCCGCATTCCATGTGCCACGGGTTGCTCGCAACCCGTGATAATGACGAGCCTCGGCGCGGCGGGTCGGGAGACCCGCCGCGCGAAGCATAGGGTTAAACGGTCCAC
>CAYGWP010000257.1:0-12475 GCA_964353455.1 uncultured Anaerolineales bacterium | reverse complement strand
CTCGCCCATCAACATAAAGGACGCCTGGGACGAAAGCAGCAACCAGGCCCACTGGCGCAACAGGCCGCAGGGCAAGCCCTTCTTCGCCGTCTTCAACCACGGGATAACGCACGAGAGTTCCCTCCACGGGAAAGGCTACGTGCGGCCGCCCGATGGGACGGACCCCGCCGCAGTCGTGCTGCCGGCGTATCACCCCGACACGCCGGAGTTCCGCACGGACCGGGCGCACTACTATGACCAGATGGCGAAACTCGACGAGCAAGTGGCCAAACTCCTCAAGGACCTTGCGGACGACGGCCTGGCCGAGGACACAATCGTCTTCTACTACGGCGACAACGGCGGCGTCCTGCCCCGCAGCAAACGCTTCTGCTACGACAGCGGCCTGCACGTGCCGCTGATCGTGCGGTATCCGAAGAAGTTCCAGTCGCTGGCCCCCGGAGCGCCGGGGTCGCGCGTGGATGCGCCGGTGTCGTTCGTCGATTTCGGCCCCACGGTGCTCAGTCTCGCGGGGGTGCCCGCGCCGAAGTACATGCAGGGCCATGCATTCGCGGGGCCGCAGAACGCGGGGCCGCAGGAGTTCGCGTTCTCGTTCCGCAACCGCATGGACGAGCGGTACGACTTCGTCCGCACCGTCCGCGACAAGCGGTTCCGCTACATCCGCAACTACCTGCCGCAAGTCATCTGGGGCCAGCACGTGGCGTACCTGTGGCAGATGAGATCGACGCAGGTGTGGGACCAGATGAACCGCGAGGGGAAACTCACCGGGCCGCAAAAGTTCTTCTGGGGGGAGAAGCCCGAAGAGGAACTCTACGACCTCCAGCAGGACCCGTCGGAGGTGAAGAACCTTGCCGCCGCCCCCGAGCACCAGGACCGGCTGAAGCGGATGCGCGCCGCACTGCGCGGGCATCTGCTGGCCGTCCGCGACAACGGATTCATCCCCGAAGGCTCGCCGCTGGAGGGGCGCGAGGAGTCGGCCGACCCCAAGGCCTACCCGATTGACCGCGTCATTGACGTGGCCGACGTTGCCACCAGGCGCGACGCCGCCAACCTTCCGAAACTCGTCGCCTGGATGGACGACCCGAACGAGTGCATCCGGTACTGGGCGGCGCTCGGCTGCGCGATGATCGGGGCGAAGGCGGCCGATGCGGCCGCGGCCCTCGAAAAGCGTCTGGCCGACGAGTCCGGGTCCGTCCGCGTTGCGGCGGCCGAGGCCCTCTGCCGCGCGGGACTCCTCGACAAGGGCCTGCCCGCCCTCGGCGAACTTCTACTCAAGGGCGCCAACCCCTGGGTCCGGCTCCAGGCCGCCAACGTGATCGAAAACCTCGGCGACAAGGCCAAGCCGCTCGCCGCTGCCGTCCAGGAGGCCGCCGCCGGTGCGAGCAATTACGTCCTGCGGGCGACGGAGTACACGGCCGCAAGGTTGAGGGGCGAGACCGCCGCTGGAACCGAGTCCGCGCCCGCCAAGGCCGCCCCCGCCAAGGGCGCCAAGAAACGCAAGTGATTGGGGGCACTGTGTCACTCACGGGGGTGGCACGTTTAGAAACTGTTTCAAAACCCGGTTCCTGTAGCACAGCCGCCCTCGGCTGTGCTTGATTGCGGTCATTTTGCACGCCCGAGGGCGGGCGTGCCACAGTTTTGAAACAGTTTCTTAGCCGCGACTCGTTTAGCCGCGACTCGTTTAGCCGCGACTCGAAGAGGAGCGCGTTTTCGAACGGCAACACGCGCTCCTCTTCGAGTCGCGGCTAAACTCATAACTTCGCGTCGCGGCTAAACTCATAACTTCGCGTCGCGGCTAAACCTTCGGCCACCCGCCGAGGCAAGCACCCGTAAGTGACACATTACATCCGGCGAAGTGTTTCTGTGTTGCCAAGCAGCGGCCGGTCGTATAATAAGTGTTTTGCGAAATCAGAATCCCTTCAAAGGAGGAGTGTGGAAATGGCCAGCGGACTGACGCGTCGTAACTTTCTAAAGACGGGCGCTGCCGCGGCGGGCGCGGCAGCGGGCTTGGGCTTGGCCCGCGGGCCGATCATCCTTGCGGCCGATGCGCCAGGTTCGAAACTGGGCGTCGCCGTCATCGGCTGCGGCGGTCGAGGCCGAGGCACCCATCTGCCCGAAGGCGCGCGACAGCGCCTTGTGGCCATGGTGGATGTGGATGAGGGCAACTGGGCCAAGGGCCTCAAGTTCCTCGATGACAAGTTCCCCGACATCAAGGCCGCCGGCGTCGGAAAGGTCAAGACCTACTTCGACTACCGCAAGATGTTCGATGAGTGCTCTAAGGAGATCGACGCCGTCCTCGTGGCCACCCCCAACCATCACCACTGCCTGCCCGCCATGATCGCCATGCAACTCGGGAAGGGCGCCTACGTCGAGAAGCCCATGTGCCACACCGTCCAGGAAGCCCGGGCCATGGCCGCGGCGTCCGTCAAGTACAAGGTCCCCACGCAGATGGGCAACCAGGGCCACTGCGGCGAGGGATACAGGCGGGTATGCGAGTACATCTGGGCCGGCGCAATCGGCAACGTCACCGAGGTCCACTGCTGGAGCGACCGGGCCAACGGCGGCACCGGCCCGCGACCGCCAAAGGAGCCCGCCCCCGCGGGCATGCACTGGGACGAGTGGATCGGCCCGTCGCCGTACCGCGACTTCCACAAAGACCTCCACCCGCACGAGTGGCACGGCTGGTACGATTTCGGCAACGGCTCCCTCGGCAACATGGCCTGTCACGTCATGGACGGCGCGGTCTGGGCGCTGAAACTGAGGTGGCCCACATCCATCGAGGCCGAGGTGATCAACGGCGGCACCGACGAGCGGTACCCCGTTGGCGACCGGCTGCGGTACGACTTCCCTGCACGCGGCACTACGCCGCCGGTCAAACTCTACTGGTGGGACGGCAAGAAGTCCGGCGCGAAGGGCGACACCAAGGGCGATGAAGTGGACAACGTGGCGCCGGGGTCCCAGTTTTACCCGCCGCTGGTGCAGGAGTGGCGCAAAAAGACCGGCCTCAAACTCGAAAGCAACGGCACGCTCTACGTAGGCGACAAGGGCGTCCTGTTCAGCGGCACCTACGGCAGCGGCGTGACGCTCCTGCCGCCTGAGAAGATGAAGGAATTCCCTGTGCCGGCCCCCAGTATTCCTCGCGTCAAGGGCGGCCCGTTCGGCGAGTTCTTCGAGGCCGTCCGCGCCCGCAAGCCCGGCACGTGCTCCAACTTCGAGGTCGCCTCCGTCCTGACGGAGATCGTCATCCTCGGCAACCTCGCACAGAAGGCCGGCCTCGGCAAGAAGGTCCTGTGGGACGGCCCGAACATGAAGTGCACGAACATCCCCGGGGCCTGTGCCCTCATCCAGCACCAGAACCGCAAGGGGTGGGAGATGCCGGCAGTGTAAAGCACATGAGGCCTGACTGAATTATTAGAGCGCGGCGGGTCTCCCGACCCGCCGCGCTGACTTGGTGGCACCGCCGCCCCCGGCGGTCCAGACTGCCAGCCGAGGGCGACTGGCCTACTTCTTGCCGAGGCAGATCACGCGCCCGTCGCGCGTCGAGACGTACAGGCATCCGCCGGCGGCCGCAACGCCGTCCCAGACGGGAGCGGGGATGTCGAGTGCGGCAAGTTTCTTTCCGTCGGCTGCGGCAAAGACGATCAGCCCGCCGCCGGTCCCCGCCACGAAGACCTTATCCTGTGCGACGACCACCGCCCCGATGCCCTGAGAGCGGTCCGAGCCGTCGAAGACCTCCTGCGTCCACGTCGCGCCGCGAGCCAGACGAGCGTGCCTGTCGCGGTCTCCGGGCTTATCGCCGCGGGGCACAGTCCGCTGGCTGAACCACTTTGTGTCGAATGAGGCGATGGCCTCGGCGGTGAAGTCGCGGCGCGAGAGACGCCGGCCGTCTTCGCTGGCCGCAAAGATCGCCCCGTCGCGGAACGCCGCCAGCGGCCGCAACTTCGCCCCGACGGCGTCCGGCTCGCCCGCCTTGGGACCCGACGCCAGGTAGTCCATCCGCTGCCCGTAAGTCCACAGGCCGCGCGGAACCATTGTGCTGCCGCTGCCCGCGCGGCAGAGGGCAAAGCCGCTCTCCCAGACGACGGCCGATTCGCCGGTCGCGGGGTCGAACTGCCAGCGCGACATGGCGATCACGTCCCGCGGATTCCCTCCGTCCTGCGCAGGCGAAGTCATTTCCACAGCCAGCAGGTCGAACGGGTCGAACTCCAGGCCCGCGCCCCCGTAGAAGTTCTGCATCGGCAACTTCGTGACGGTCTTCGCCCACTTGACCGCGCCGGTCGCCGGGTCGAGGGCCAGGACGCGGACGCCGCCGTCGGCCAGCGGATGCCGCCCCGCCGCAACGTACGCCGTCCCGCCCGCAACCAGGACGCTGCCCGGCACGGGCCAGGGCGATTCGAGTTGGCCGAACGCGACGATCCGCTCCTCCTCCGGCGCGATCCGCATGCGCCACGCCAGTTGACCGTCTGAGGCGCGCAGGGCGTACAGCCACCCGCTCCGCGTGCCGAAGAGGCACAGCCCCTCCGCAAGTGTCGGCGGCGTGTCAACCCGCCCGTTAGCCGTGAAGTCCCAGAGCATCTTGCCCGTCTCGGCGTGGATGGCCGCAACCCGGTGCCCGTCGCCCTGCGCCACCACCACGAGGCCGCCCGCCGCAACCGGCGGCGTGATGGGCCCGCGGGCGTACGGGTTCTCCTGCCAGTCCCGAAGCAGGGCCACCTTGGGCCAATCGCCGATCTCGGCCGTCCAGAGGACCCGAAGGTCCGCCGGGACCGCTTCGGAAGTTGATGCACTTCGCGCCGCATCCGCCCGGTAACTCGGCCACCCCGCCGTCGCCGAGGCTATGGCGGGCGAGCCCGCCATCGGAGGCCCGGAGTAGTGCGCGGGCCATGCGGCCTTTCCGTACGCCGGGCCGCGCTCGCAGGCGAAGTCGGCGGGCGCGGGCGCACGAGCAACGGCACTCTGCCCGGGCTTGGCCGGCGCGAGGGCCGTAAAACACTTCAGCATCGGGTAGCACGAGCAGTGCTTCGGGGCGGCATAGACGAGCCCGTTGGCCGGGATGAGCCCCGCCTCGCGGCCGCAGGCCCCCTTCGTGATGCGGTTGGCGACCACCGCGCCGGTCGCCATGTCGGTGAAACTCATTTCCTCGCCCAGCAGGAACCGCCGCGTGGCAACCGGCGGGAAACAGTGGTTCGGCCCGGCCCGGTAACTTACCTGGGTCGTGCCGTTGGCGGGGTCGAGCCCTTCCCAGAGGCCGTTCGTGAGGATCCACATGCGCGAAGCGGCCTGGAGCGCGCGGCCCTGCTGATAGTGGTTCTGGCCTGGCTCGTACAGCCGCTGCCAGAGTTCCCGGCCGTCGCGGGCATCGAGGACGTGGATGCCGTTGCCGGGCCTGTCATTGGTGAATGTCGATACCTCGCATACCAGCAGGCCCCTGCTATACGAGAGTCGCCGCGCCTTCGCCGCCCACGGGTACTTGTCCTGCCGCCAGGCAGGCTTGCCGGTGGCGAGGTCGAGTTTGACGACCGCCCGCGAGGCCCCCTCGCCCTCGTAGAAATACACGCCGCCGTCGCCGGCGACCAGCCCGGCGGGCAGCAAGGCGTCGCGCGACCACACGAGGCGCGTGCTCTCCGCGCCTACCGCCCGCACCGCCCCCGCATCGCACGTGACCAGCATCTGGTCGATGCAGAGAACCTCGGTAGGCGTGCCGGCGTCGGGGTACGCGGAGACCGCCTTGCCGGAGGCCCCGTCGAGGGCCTGGAGTTTCCCGTCGGTCACCACGTACAGCCGGTCGCGCGTGGCGACGGGCAGAACACTGCCCTTTACGGCCATCGCCGGGTATCCGAGCCGCACGGGCGTGGGCGTAAGTTTGCAGTCCCACAGCCGCAGGCCGTTATATGCATCGCGGGCAATGAGTCCGGCATGATAGAACCTGCCGCCGGCCGTCACGATGTTGCTGACCTCCTGCATCGGCCCGGACACCCAGCGGACGCGGGCGGGCGGCCCGACCAGCGTGTCGCCCGAAACGGCGTTGCCGTCGGGACCGTGACGCGGCTGGCCCCAGTCGTCCATTTCGGGCGGCCGGGGCTTCTGGAAGCAGGCCCAGATGCCGGAGCGCTCAATGATCTCGGCGCCCGCAATGCCCGCATCGGCCAGGCGGCGCTTCAGCGATGCGGCATCGAGGGGTTTACCTCCGCGCCCCGCCATCGCCGAGGCTTTGGCGGGCAAGCCTGCCGCAGCCTTGCTCTGCCCCACGTACGCCACACCGCCCGGACAGAGAACCCGCATGATCTCGGCCGGCGGAATGTCGGTCCGCACGAGGTCATCGACCACGAGAAGGTTCACGAGGTTCTCGGCGTACGGGAGGCGCGTGCCGGCGTAATGCTCGGCCCACACCTGGCCGTAGATGCCGCGGGCGCGGATGGCGCGGATGGCCGCATCGGCCAGGGCGCTTTCGGGCTCAAGGATGTGGACGAGGAACCTGCCGTCCGCGGCGAACTCGGCCGCCGCCGCGACGTCGTTCCCGCCAACAAAGACGCACAGGCCGCCGGCCACGCCCGACGAAACGAGGGTTTCGTCGGCAAACGCCGCGCTGCCTGTCGGTTCCGCGGCGACCGCAAGGGCAACGGGCCAACCGACAACCAGCAGTACAACGAGTAAGGATGCTCGCCACATCAGCACACCTCCTGAATCTTGAATCCCGGACCCTCAAGGCTTCGCGGGCGCCGGACGCTTCTTTTCTTCCACCGCCCGCGGCTCGCCCTTTGCCAGGGTCACAATCATATCAATCGTTTTGCCCTCGCGCACAAGGCGAAGCGTCAGTGCCTGGCCGGGGCGACAGTCCATCAGGGCAAGGTAGAACTCCACACCGCTGGTGACCGCGACCGGCCCGACGGCCGCAACCACGTCGCCCACGCGCACGCCCGCGGCCTCGGCCGGGGAAGAACGCGCCACGTCCGTCACCGCGGCAGGGCCATCCATCGAGACCCGCATTCCGAGAACGAACGAGAGCCGGCCCTCCGGGTCCAGAACCTGCGGCAACACCTCGCGGACGCGGTCGATCGGGATGGCGAAGCCGATGTCGTTCGCCCCGGTCTTCCACGTGGCGTTGATGCCGACCACTTCGCCGAAGACGTTAAGGAGCGGCCCGCCCGACCCGCCGGGGTTGTTGCTTGCGGCCGTCTGGATCATGTCGGGGAATTTCGTGAAGTCGGAGTTCGTGGTTCGGCCCAGGGCGCTCACGGTCCCCTCCGTCACCGTCAGGCCCATGCCGAATGGGCTGCCCATCGTGACGACCCGCTCGCCCACGATGAGGTCGCGGCTGCGGCCGAGGCGGACCGGCCTGAAGCGCACGGGGCCGCCGGGGCCCGGCTTCGCATCGATCTTAAGGACCGCCAGGTCTCGCCCATCGTCCTTCGCGACCACGTGGGCGGGGTACTCCGGCCCGCCCGTGAACCCCACCGCGCAGTTGCCGCCGTGGCGGAAGATGTGGGCGCTGGTGAGGACGTACCCCGACTCCGCCAGGACCATGCCGCTGCCATACTCGGTGTGCGTGGTCTTCGGGTCGGCCGCATCCTTGCGAGCAACGCCGATGTTGACGACCGAAGGCTTGCATGCCTCGAAGACCTCGGAGGCAGCCGTCCGCCGCAGGGCCTCAAGCCGCGCGCGCCGCCCCTCGCCATCCATCCCCCCCGCCGTCCCCGCGCACCCTGCCGCCGCCAGCGCCACGAGCGCCATCGACAGCAAAACGAAAACCGATCCGTGCCGCGATGTCATGGGGAACTCCTGTCTCTGCGTCCTTGCCAGCCCGGCCCACATTATAGCGACCTGTACCACTCCTGCTCTCCATATCCTGACCCAGACTCCCGGAGTCCCCACAACTTCTAATTGCGCTCAGCTGATCCCGCGTGGGTGTCAATAACGCCCTCATATACCTTGTCGTCGTCGGTACCCATCACGCCGTCTGGGCCGGCTCCCCGCGCTTCCACATGAACCACACTGCCGCGCCTCTTGATCGCGACAGAAATCGGGTTGCCCCAGGGATCAATAAGCCTGTGGTCGGGGTCCCTGATGATTAACTGCGGCGGACCATCGAGTTCGTTCACAATGTCGGCAACCAGATCTTCCGGCCGGCGCGTATCATTCTGTCGCCGCTGCACTTCCTCTGCCACGTGAAGCGCAATGTAGCAGACCTGATCACCCGCCGCGATGTTCTGTGCACCCCAGTAAGCAAACCGCACCGCCAACACCAATACTGCGCAAGCCGCGGCCAGGCACAGCAGCGTCCATACCAGGACCCTTCTTTTCATTCCGGCACTCCTCCCGTCGGCCCAGTGGAAACAGCCGTCCCCACACCTCTCTTCATGACCGAAGCGTTCGGGCCGTGTGAGCGCCCGCAATACGCCTAGTGCGAGAACACAGATGAGCGAAGCAATGTGCCGTTGCTGTCCAGGACTATGACAAAATAGGCCGCATCAAGATCCGACTGGCCCAAGGCCAGATTGTAATACCAGTAGGCGCCGTCGCCTGGTCTCGCACCAAAGACGCCGGCAGGGGGCTCAATCCTGTCGGGTTGACCGAGCAACTGAACGATCTCGTCGCTGGTCATGTTGCTTCTAAGGCGCATGCGCAGATCCGGCACCATTAGGCGCCTCTTCTCGCCGACCACATCCTGCTTCCAGATGTCGCTCTGGAAAGCAGGTCTGTTCGCGGAGTGCCCAGAGTACGCCCCACACCAGAGCGCCAAGGCCACACAACAAGCCAACACAAGCAGCACTATGGCAATACCAAGCAAGACCCACTTGCTTCTTCTGTGCATCAGTTTTTTCCTTGCGGCCCTAAAATGCCCCTGTCATGCCTTCGAGGTTACTTGCCCACTGCGCCTGGCGATGAGTACGGTGCCGGCTTGCCACCTTTCCGCGGAGTAACGGCAAGCACTTTCCCCTCGGCGTTTACTGCGATCAATGCTTCGGGATACCAGTAGAAGCGGACCGGTTCGCGGAGGAACCGCTCTTTTTCCTCTGGGGAGTCATCCCGAGGGGCAGGGTACAGTGCCGCCACCGTGGTCTCAGGTTGCCCCATCTGGGCAAGGACTTCATCTTCTGTCTTCCCGACGAGGCCCTGTAGGTTCTGCTCATGCCTTCCATCGCAGGAACTAGCGCCAGCCGTCAGGAAAACACATAGCAGCGTGGTCAACAGCGCATCGAATGTTTGCATGCTTCACCCCCTCGCAACTGGATTGAACGGCGTATTGCCTTCGTAGTACCCCGGGGTCATAGACTAGTCACTCTCGGGGTAATACGTCTGTGTTAACCCGGGGCGGAAGATGTTGTGCGCATCTTTCGTGCCAACCCCCTAACTGCCACGTTCCGCCCCCCTGTAGAACAATCCCGCTGGCCCGCCCCACCAGCCGCACGATCTGTGCCTGTCGCAACTCACGGCCCGGCGTCAGGAAGTGGCATCACGGGGCACGTAAGGTCCACGACAACCTTATCTATGTATTGCAGTGTAATGGGGTTGGACAAGGCCGCCGAAAGCAGGATGGCGCATACTGCAACGGCGACCCCCTTAAGTCGACCGCGGCTGCGTCCAATTTGCACGATTGCCACGATGGCAAGACAAAACCCCACCATGCCGCCCAAGCCGCACGTCAAGGGGCCGACGACCGCCGAGAGAAGAGCGGCAACCGCCAGGTGGCTGGTCTCGCGATTGGGAGAACCGCCATCGCCGGCCGCCGGTGCGCTATCGGATGAGACTGCGGTCATCGGTCGACTCCTACGGGAGCTCAAGAACCTACGTGGCGCCGCCGGCCATCAAGGCGGCGGCAACGGGTCCCCCGTCGGATACCCCGGCCTGAAATACCACCTGCCTTCATAGAAATCAAACCAGCCGCTCTCAAACCCGTTTCGGCTCAGCCGCCTGTCGTAGAAGATTCGCTCGTCCCAGCGCTGGGTATAGGGCTTTCCCGCCGCCAGATAAGTCAGTTCTCGGATGTCTATACCGAGAAGCTCGCCCGGCCCCCGCCTGTTGACAACTTCCGCTAAATCCGTTGGGAAGTAACCCGTTGCTTCGGCTTCTTCATCCACACAGCGCCGCACTTGCATCAGCGCCCCGCGACGGGAACACCAATTCATCGTTTGGATACGAAAGTAATTCAGCGGCTGGAGTATGAGCACGACGGCCGCGCCGATGATGAGCCAAGTAATCTGGGGCCGTCTTATCGCTTTTCGCTCTTCCATGGCCGCCGTCTCGCGCCGCGTCGGAGAGCCGCGCGGCACGAATGACCTTATGTCTGGGCGGGGCGGGGGTCAAAGGAAATCCCAACGGCGTAATCCGCAGCCGCCGTCGCCGGCGGCTATGGCGGCCCGCAGAAGCCTTGGCGAAGGCGGGATGACGCGGATGTACACAGATGCAAGACGGGAACCTGGTGAGAAACGGCAAAGGCAAATCCTCTTTGTGACCCGGAGTTTAGTCGCCCAGGCGACCAGCCTCCGCGTTAAAGGCTGTAGTTCGAAAAGTTGCGTAAAAATGCCCTAAGTTTCGCCAAGAATGGACCAAGTTTCGCGAAAAACCGATCAAGTCTTGACAAGTTCCAGCAAGTTTCGCAAAGTTTCGAGAAGTTCCGGAGATGCACAGCCGAGGGCGGCTGTGCCACAGGCGACCCAAGACCGCCAAGACCGCCAATTCCCGGGGGTTGGCGGTGTTGGCGGTCTTGGCGGTCTTGACAACGGCATACCCCCGCAATGCGGGGGGGCTTTAACTCCATGCCACAACCTGTTGTGTACCCCCCACTTCTGCCACCCTGGCACGGCAGGCGTGCCGTGGCCTGACGGCAATCGGATCTCCTGCCCGACCCAAGAGCGCCAAGAACGCCAATTTCCAGGGGTTGGCGCCCTTGGCGCTCTTGGCGCTCTTGGCGTCCTTGAATCCGCCTGAGGCGGACGCCAATACCATAGCCATTCCCCCCTCCACCCCCGCCTCTTCATCCGACAAAAACAGCCACAACGCAAACGGCTCTCAACCACTTTGTTGACATGGGGACGCGGGCTACTTACACTGACACCGAAGCGCGAATTCCGTGTTCAACTCTAGGGTACGCGCGGGGGCAGGTAATCTTTCTAAAAGGAGAAGCAAATGACGAGCGGCGAGCACGTGGGCGGGTCCGGTATCGGGCGGCGGGATTTCCTTAAGGCAACGATCGGGGCGGGGCTTGCCGCCTCGATGGCGGCGCGGGCGGCAGAGGCCGCGGCGGCCGCGCAGCAACTCGAGCACAAGAACGAGAAGCCGGAGATCGCCTACCGCCGTCTCGGGCGCACGAACCTTGCGGTCTCGGCCCTCACCTTCGGCTGCATCAAACTGGTGTCCGACAACCTCAGCATCATGGATACGGCGGTCGGCCGCGGCATCAACATGGTGCACGTCTGCGCTTCGTACATGCAGGGCAAGTCCATCACCACCCTGGGCGAATGGATGAAGAAGCCCGGAAACCGAGACCGCGTATGGCTGGCCCTGAAGCCGCGCGTCGATGCGCCGCAGACCCAGCCGCCCAAGAAGGTCATCAACTTCGATGACGACCTGAAGACCCTCAACACGGACCACTGCGACCTCCTGATGATGCCCATCCACCAGGCCGAAGGGGTCGCCAGCGACGACCTCTACAAGCAACTGGAGGACCTGAAGAAGGCCGGCAAGGCACGCATCATCGGCCTCACGTTCCACGAAAACCTGAAGGCGGTGTTCGAGGCCGGCATCAAGGCCAACCGCTTCGACGTCTTCCTGCCCACCTACAGCAGCGCAACGCGGGCGGACCTGAAGGACCTCCTCCCGGAGGCGAAGAAGAAGGACATCGGCCTCATCACCATGAAGAGCACCAAGGGGCTCGATAGGGGGGCCGACCCGGTGCCCGTCTGGCGCACCTTCATGGCCGACGGCATCGACACGGTCCTCAAGACCCTGACGACGCAGAACGAGATGGAGCAGGCGATGCGACTGGCCACCGAGAAGGCGGCCCTGCCGGCACAGGTGGCGCGCGTGAACTGCTCGGGCCAGTGCACACTCTGCGGCGCCTGCCGCGGATGTCCGAAGGGCATCGCCATACAGGACACGCTGCGAACGTACCAGTACTACGTTCAGGATCGCGGCTGGATGGACGTGGCGCGGTCGCAGTACGCGGAGATCGGTGCGGCCCTGCGCTCGCCGGAGTGCGGCGACTGCGGCCGGTGCGAACTGGTGTGCCCGCAGAACCTGGCCGTCCGACAACTGCTGCGCGAGGCCCACGCGGCGATGGCGTAAACCAAACAAACCGGCTCACGAGCCGCGACCGTAAGAGCCTGCCCTGAGCGCAGCCGAAGGGTCGCGGGTACGCCGAAGCACGCGGGAGAACCCACGAATGCGACGAGCGATGCGTCATGCAATTGCCGTTGCGGCCCTTGCGGCGGCGTGTGCGAGCGGTTGCGGTTCCGGCGATTCGTCGTCCGGCGGCGGG
>CAYGWP010000256.1:0-3921 GCA_964353455.1 uncultured Anaerolineales bacterium | reverse complement strand
GTCGCCGCGGCGACCGAATGGTCGGGCGACATGGGCCGCGATGTGTTTGCCACGGTCGGAGAGCAGGGCATTGTTGCCGCGTCGCAGGGCCGCGCGGTGCACGTGCCGGGCATCCGCGTCAATGCTCCGATCGATGTGACCGGCGCGGGCGATGCAGTCCTGGCGAGCATCGCCATGGCCCTCGGCGCGGGGGCCGATGCCTTCGAGGCCGCCGAGATCGGCAACCTCGCCGGCGCCGTGGTCGTCAAGAAGATCGGCACGACCGGCACGGCCGGCGTCGAGGAACTTGCGGCGATACTGGCACGCATGTAGTATTGTTGCTACGTGAACGCCACCTCGATGCTGTCGCCGGGGCACGAGCCCGTCCGCGCGGCCAGCCAGGCGAGCGGCGGGTGGCCGCCGTGCTCGAAGAGAAAGTCCACCGTGCTCACCGCGATGCGCCTGGCCGGCAGCGCGTATGACGGCGGGCCGGACTTGTAGCGGGCGGCATACTCGGCGAACCTTCGGCCCCAGTGCTTCAGCCGCTCATCCTCGGTCCAGAGGCCGGTGGCCGCGGAGATGTCGGCCCTCGGGTCGGACGCATCGGCGTACCCCCAGTTGAGCCACCCGGCCGCGCCGCACCTGGCGGAGACGGCCATCAGCGCATCGCCCCACAGGGTCTGGTGCTCCTCGGGGAGGACCTGCTTGTCGCCGGGCGGCGCGCGGCCGCCCTTCCAGCCGAATTCCTCGACCACCAGGGGCCTGCCGGCCTGGCGCGTCGCCCGGAGGACCACCTCCAGGTACGCCTGCTGGAGGCCCAACTGCGCTTCCAGGCCGCCGGGCGGGGTGCTCTGGATCATCGGATAAAAATGTGCTGACATGTAATCAAGATGTGTGGCGATGCGGCCCGGATTGAAAGCGGCGACGCCAAGCCCGCGTGGCAGGTGGATCGGGATGCTCCACTGGATGAGACCCACGCTGATCATCTGCCTGGCGCCGGCCCCGCGGATGGCCTGGCATTGCCGTGCCACCCACTCCTGGGCCAGGTGTTCCTGAAACGCCAGGTACGCGGCCCACGCGGCGCGGTCTTGGCTGGCGGTGTCGGCGGACGGGAGGTCGTCGCCGGCCTTGATGCCGCGAGCCTCGGCGAACTTCCGCCACAGGTCCAGCCGCGCATCGCCCCGCCAACCCTTCTGCCGCGTCGGCCAGCCGACCATAGGCTCGTTGTAGAGGTCCCACGTCATGACGGTCGGCTCGCGGCCCCACCGCTGGGCGATCTTCTCCCAGAGTTGCCGGTTGAAGTCGATCTCGCGCGGGTCGGCGTACGGGTCGCCGTGGCGGTGCTCGGGGCAGCCGTGCCACGTGTTCGGGCCGCTGAAGATGATGCGGATGCCGAGGCGGCGGCAAATGGCGATCATATCGTCCGCCTTGGCGAAGCCCTCTTCGCCGAACTCCCCGGGCCGCGGGGCGAGGATGGCCATGTCGAGAAAGACGCGGATCGTGTTCAGGCCGGCCTCGGCGATCTGCCCGAGTTGCCGGCTTACGCGCTCGTGGTCGTATCGGGCCCATATTTTCGGCGCCCAGCCGGTCTTCGGGTCGAAATAGTTGCAGCCGAACGCGACGAACTGCGGGCCGCTCGCCCCCTCGACGAACCCGCAACGATCGTCGCCCACGCGAAGGAAATCCATCGTCGGGCCTTTCCTTTATGCCGGGTCCACGCGATATTAGACTAACGTGCGCGTTGAGGCACAACAATTCCTCTTTAAGGCGCCGGCCGTCGCGTGTAGATTGGCGCTCATGCGTCGCAGCCTGATTGAAATGACAGCGCTGGATTGATACATTGCGCGGCGGGTCTCCCGACCCGCCGCGCAAGAGCGCAAAGCAGCGTTCTCATACTGACGAGGTGACGCCATGCCTGATCGACTTTCGGGTGCGCTCATTGCGGCGGTCTTTCTCGCCTTGCCCCTTGCGGCACATGGCGAGGTTGTGACTCTCCAGCAGGGGGCGGACGGCTACTCCGGCTGCGTCACGGCCACGCTATGGGGGCCGAATGTCAAGCGGCCGACGCCTGCGCCGGCGGGCGTCTTGGCGATGCGCGGGTCGCAGAACCGGCTGCTCGTGCGGTTTGATCTGCCTGAGTCGCTGCGGGGGAAGAAACTTGCGCGGGCGCGCCTGGAGGTCTTCGTGCCGGAGGCGAAGGACCTCCGGATGATCTGCGAGGTCCTCTGCCGCGAGGTCATCGAAGCGTGGACGCCCGAGGCCGACTGGCAGAACGCGGCCGCCGGGCGCCCGTGGAAGCAGGCGGGCGGAACAATGGACACGGCCACTGACTTCCGCGTGGGTCGGCCTGCCGGGGCGATGGACTCTTATTCGATATGGGAATACGACGGCCAGTGGTTTCCGCACCGGTACAAGTTCCTCGCGGTGCCGCCGGGCGGCAAGTGGATAGATTTCAACGTGACGCTGCTGGTCCGGAAATGGCTGGCCGAGCCAGCGGCCAATCGCGGCGTGGCCTTTGAGCCGATCGACCAGGCGGACCGGCGGTTTCCCAATAGAACAGTTATTGACATTCCTGCATCCGATAGTCCGGATGCGGCGCACCGGCCGCGCCTCGTCCTTGAGTTCGAGCCGCTCGCGCAGCCGTACCTCGTGGGGATGACACACACGCTGGAGCGCGTCTCGGACCGCGATACACGGTTCCGGTTCCGCGGGCCGTTCGTCGAGAAGTACGAGATTGCGATGGCGCGGGGCGAGTTCGAGGGGTTCCAGGTGGTGGTCTATCCGATGCTGGACGACCTGAAGGGCGTGACGCTGGAGTGGGCCGACCTTGCGGATGCCGCGACGGGTGCGAAGATTCCGCGCGAGGATGTGACGTACTGGCGCCAGGAGGTCCTGCCGCTCTACCGCAACAACAAGGTCGGCGACTGGTATTTCCATGGGAAGTCGTTCGAGGTGCCGGACCCGCTTGTGCCGGCGGCGGCGGCCGATTTGCCGGTACACATGTCCACGCCGTTCTGGTTCACTGTGCGGACGCGGCCGGCGACGCGGGCGGGGACGTATCGCGGCAAGGTCATCGTGAAGCCGCAGGGAGCGCCGCCCAGGGAACTCGAAATCACGGTGAGGGTGTGGGATTACGTCATTCCGGAGAAGTGGAATTTCCAGACGATGGGCCAGACGTGCTGGGACTTCATCCGCCAGGTGCACGGCCGCATCACGCCGGAACTGAAGCGCCGATACATCGACTTCCTCCTCGACCACCGGTTCAACCCGACGGAGCAGTACGCCGACAGGCTGTCGCCGGAAATTGAAGACATTCCATACGTCTTCGAGCGCGGGGGCAACACCATCTACCTCTCGGGAAACTTCACGGGCAACGTCGAGGCCCTGAAGGAGCGGTACGAGGCGGTGCGGAAACTGGGCCTCATCGACCAGGCCCTCGTCTATATCGGCGACGAGACGAGCAAGTGGGACGAGATGCGTGCGCGGTCCGATAAAATCCGCCGCGCGTGCCCCGAGGCGATGATCATGATCGGCGGATCGTTCCCGCGGAAGGAACTCCAGGGCGTCATCGACATCTTCGACCCGCAGATCGACCTCCGGGCGAACCAGGTCTATAGCCTGCCTGCCGGCGAGATGCGGCCGCTCATCGCCGCCGCCCAGGCGCGGGGCGAAAAGTTCTTCTGGTACGTGGCCGCAGGGCCCATGCTGCCGTGCCCGAACGTGCAACTGGAGGACCCGCTTATCGCATCCAGGGTCCTCTTCTGGATGACCTGGAAGTTCGGCGTCACGGGCTTCGAGTATTATTGCTACAACATCTGGAAATACAATGTGCCCGGCAAGGACGGCAAGCGCTGGCCCGAGAAGCCCTTCTCGCCGCGCGGCTGGGGGAACACCAACGGCGACGGCATGCTGTTCTACCCCGGCCCCGAAGGGCCGTTCAGC
>CAYGWP010000255.1:0-2666 GCA_964353455.1 uncultured Anaerolineales bacterium | reverse complement strand
CTCAACGCCTACGTCGCGTCGACGAGGTCGCCAAATGTAGTGAAGACTTTTCGCCCTGATCGGCCTTGGCGCGGCCATCAGGGCCATTTAGTCTGTGGAACTGCGTAACTTGGGTTAACCTCTGGTGCTGGCCGTGCGGGTCAGGCGAGATTTGGGGATACCGCAACGACACCAGCCGGTCGCCGCGGCGACCCGCCTGCGTGCCCAAGGTCCGGGCCGACAATCCGGTCGGCGAGTGGAACACCTTCGTCATCGCGATGAAGGGGGAGCGGGTGATGATCGTCCTGAACGGCAAGACGGTCATCGACAACGCCCAACTGGCGGGCGTCCCGACAAGGGGTCCCATCGGCCTCCAGCATCACGGCGGATTCAACGAGAAGACGGGCCAGTACAGCCCGGCCTCGAGTCTGATCCAGTTCCGCAACATCTATATCAAGCGTTTGGACGAGGGGGCGAAGTAGGGACACTTCAACAGACCCATACGGCGGGTTCTGATTCGGCCGCATCTGGAGGCACGCGTGAAGACGGTCGTCGGAGCCTACTTGGCGGCCGACAGGCGGCGTTCCGCGGCCTCGCGGACATGCCTCTCGGATGCCGCGGTGCACGTCTTCTGAAGACGAGCGTAGAGGGCGACCGCCGCGTCCTTCTTGCCGGCTGCCGCAAGGGCGTCAGCCAGGGCCATGCACGCGTCGGTCTGGTTGATCCGCTCCCATCCGTGGCGGGCCTCAGCGCTCGAGAGGAGCACGTCGGCGGCGGAGGCATCGGCAATGCGGGCAATGCCCCAGGCGGCAGCGATGCGGATGTCGGCATCCGCGTCGCCAAGGGCCTGCTTGAAGGCGTCGGCGGCCTTATCGGAGCGAAGGACGGCAAGTTTCTTGATAATGCTGAGGCGGCCCCTGGCCTTGACCTTCGGGAGCGCCGCCAGGAGTTGCTCGGCTGCGCCGTCGCGGATGGCCGCCAACGCCCGCGCCGCCGCATCGCACAAATCCGGGTCGAGCAACGCCCTGCCGAGGGTCTCGACGGCCTCCCGGGTCCCCGCCAGTTGGAGCACTTGGATGAGGTATTCCTGGACGGCCTTTGGACGGTCGCCGCCGACTTGCGAGGCGACGGCCCGCGCGAACTCGGCCCGCGCCTCCTCGCCGCCCGGCGCGCTCGCTCGAACGGCCATGAGGTGCAGGGCGAAGTGCGGCTTGATGTCGTCGCCTTTGCCGGGCTCGACGAGCATGTCAATCAGGCCGAGGACGGCGTCGCGCCCGCCCTCGCACAGCCGCGCGACGACCTTCTCGATCTGCTCGATCTTCTGGTCGTCCATGTTGGCGTAAGTGCCGTTCTTGTCCGGGTCGGGGATCTGGGCGACGAGGGCCTTGAGTTCCTCAGCGGTCGGCATGTGGGTTCTCCTTGCCGCAGAATTCTCTTTTCCGCCTGCGCCGAGGGCTTCGGCGAACAGGCCGGCAATCATTTACAGGTGCCAGGGCTCCCGCATGGGCTGGTGGACGAGGCGGTTGGCGGCCTCGTCGCCGATGATCTCTTCCTTCACGGGATCGTACCTGAGTTTGCGCCCCAGGCGGATGGCGATGTTCGCCAGGTGCGCGATGGTGATGGCGCGGTGGGCGGCCTCGACATGCCCGGCCGATTCCCGGCGCGTCTTGACCGCCTCGGGGAAGGTGAGGAGCGGCTCCGGGTCGGGCATCGCCTCGACCTTCTTGCGGCATTCCTCGTCCAAGTCGGCCAACTCGACGTGGCGAGCCTGGCGCCGGTCGTACCGCGGCCCCCATTTGTCGCTGTCGAGTACCAAGGTCATACCATCGGCATATTTCAATTCGACCCACGCCCAGACCCCGCAGGCCTCGGGATGCTGGGGCGCGGCGCAGGCCTCCACCTCGACAGGGCTGGTGTCGTCCTTGCCGTAGATCCACTGGAAGGGGTCCATGTGGTGCTGGGCGAAGTCGGCAAGGCCCCCGCCCTCGTAGTCCCAGTAGTATCGGTGGCTCCAACCGAAGCGGTGGGGGTTGTAGGGGCGCAGCGGCGACGGGCCGCAGTACATGTCCCAATCGAGGTGCGGGGGCACGGGCTCCGGCCGCAGGTTCACCATGCCGCAGTATTCCTGGACGGGGAAGCCGCCCTTCTTGATGTAAACAGCCGGGCACTGCCGGAGCAGGCCGCTGCGCATGATCTTGTGGATGGTGCGGCTGAGTGGGCTTTTCCATGCGCCGAAGCGGCCGCCGGTCCCGATCTGAAAGACCCGGCCATAGCGCTTGACGGCCGTGACGACGGCCCGGCCCTCGGCGATGAAGCGGGTCATCGGCTTCTCGCAAAGGATGTCCTTGCCGGCCTGAGCGGCGGCGATCGAGATAAGGGCGTGCCAATGCGGCGGGGTGGCGACGCTTATGACGTCGATGTCCTGGCGCTCAATCACCCGGCGCCAATCGGTGTAGAGTTCGACGTGCTCGCCGAACTTCCGCTTGGCGCCCGCGAGGCGGTTCTTGTCAACATCGCACGCCGCCAGGAGTTTGTAGTCAGCCCCCGCGCCCCTGATGTAGGTGTTGAGGTCTTCCCCGCCCTGCCCGCCGCAGCCGACGAGGCCGGCCGTGAGCGTCTCGCTCGGCGGCGGCTGGCCCGGCCCGCCCAGGACATGTCGCGGGACGACAGCCATCGCGGCCGCGGCT
>CAYGWP010000254.1:0-2564 GCA_964353455.1 uncultured Anaerolineales bacterium | reverse complement strand
GCGCCGCCCAGTCGTGCGTGAAGTACGTCTTCCAGCCCTGAGGCTGCGATCGCGACGACGTCGTCATCAAGTCTTGCAACCAGTACGGCATGGTGGTGGCGATGTCGGGTCTCAGGCTGTTTCACCACTAACGGCATTGTGGATTGTGGATTGCGGATTGTGGATTGAGAAAGAAAAGGAGCGGTATCGTTACGCACTACCTACTGACAGTTATTGTGCTCGGCATCCTCACGGCGATTGTCGCCGGCAATGTCATGGCCCAATCACCGTTCATCTCCGACGAGTACCGGAAACTCTGGGACGACCCGGCCATCGAGCAGCGCATCGAGGCCGGCATCCGGCAGAACCGGATGGCCCCGGCCGCGCTGCGACTGGCGGATGCCGACGGGAAGCCGATCGCCGGCGCGGAAGTTGAGATCGAGCAGGTCCGCCACGACTTCCTTTTCGGCGCAAACATCTTCCTCCTGGGCGGCTTCAAGACCGAGGAGAAGAACCGCCGGTACGAGGCCGTCTTCCAGAACCTCCTGAACGCCGCCAGCGTGCCGCTATACTGGAAGGCGCTTGAGCCGAAGCAGGGGCAGTTGCGGTTCGCCGCCGACAGCATTCCCATCTATCGCCGCCCCCCGCCCGATACGGTGGTCGCCTTCTGCAAGGCCAACGGCCTCAACATGAACGGCCACACACTCGTCTGGGACAACACGCAGTGGTCCATCCCGGAGTGGCTGTCGCCCGACCCGGACGAGCGTGCGCGGCTCATCCGCAAGCGCATCCGGGAGATCGCCGAGAGGTACGGAAAGGACATTCAGCGATGGGACGTCCTGAACGAGCGCGGCGACCCCTCGACCATGCCCAAGACGCCGATGCCCGAGAAGTTCGAGTTGCTCGCATTCCAGGCGGCACAGGAATTCCTCCCCGCAAGCGCAATCCTCACGATAAATGAGACCACAACCCGAACGTGGGGCAGCGGCAGGGCCACCTTCCGCCGCCTCATCGAGGGCCTCCGCCGAGACGGCGTGCGGGTGAACATGGTGGGCATGCAGTTCCACTTCTTCACCACGGCGGGGCTGGCCGGCGTCCTCAAGGGAAGTTCCTATAAGCCGGCCGACATGCTGGCCGCGATGGATTATCTCGGCGAACTGGGCCTGCCACTCCACGTCAGCGAGATCACACTGCCCTCGCTTGATAACACACCCGCCGGACACGAGGCCCAGGCCGTTGCCGCACGCAACTTCTACCGCCTCTGGTTCAGCCACCCCCACATGCAGGCCATCACGTGGTGGAACCTGGTCGATGGCACGGGCGCGGCAGGCGAAGACAAGATACTCTCGGGAATCCTGGATTCGGACCTTAAGCCCAAGCCGTCATACGAGGCCCTCGACCGCCTCATAAATCACGACTGGAAGACCCGCCTGAAAGTCTCCACGAATGCCGGCGGCGAGGCGTCGTTCACCGGATTCAAGGGCCAGTACCAGGTCCGCGTCCGCCGCGGCGACGAGACCCTGACCGCATCATTCCACCTGACGGGCAAGGGCAAGACGCCCATCGAACTGCGCCTTCAGTAAGGGGCGCCGCCGAAACAAGTAGGCCGGGGCGCGCCCCGGCCTACATATGCGTAACTCAGTCACTTGCCGTCAATGCTTCCACGGCGGCCGCTCGGGCAGAATCTTGTCGAACTCGGCGATGAGCCTCGCCTCGTATTCGCGGGTGTACTCGCCGGCGAGGAACTTGGGGCCCGCCTCCTTGACGAACGTGTCCCAGCACTCCTCTTCGTGGCCGGGGCTGATCGGATAGAAGAGGGCCTTGTTGGCGAGGGCGGCCTTGAAGTCGCCGGGGGCGTCGCCGATCATCAGTATCCGCTCGGCCGGATACTTGCCGCCGGCGGCAATGGCAAGGTGGTCCTTCTTCGTCCCCATCTCCTGCCCGGCGATGATGGCCATGTACTTGGCGATGCCGTGTTCCTGCCACTCGCGCTTAAGGGCCTCGCCGGGCGTGGCGCTTACGACCATCATGTCGGCCTGGCCCTTGAGGAGTTCAAGGCTCTCACGCACGCCGGGGAACGGCGGCACCTTCTTCACGATCTTCGAGACCATCTCGTTGATCGACTTCGACCAGTCCAAGACCTGGGCAAGTTCGGCGTCGCCCGTGCGCTTCACCTCGGCGTCGAGTTCGGGGTTGCCCAGGGCCTTCGCGCGGGCGGTCCAGGCCTTGAGTTCCTTCAGCATTGGGATATCGACCTTGCGGCGGATGACCTCCTCGCGCTCCCTTAAGTGGTTCATCACGTGCTGGAGGGCGTGGAAGCGGTTGCAGCCCCGCTCCTTGGAGTACAGGTTGACGAAGTCCCACGCCTCGCGTGCGTACTTCGAGACGGCCGCAAGGTCGAACTTCCAGATCGTCACGGGGCAGAAGCATTCCTTGTGCTTCGGCTCCATCGTGTCGAACGCGCAGCCGTCAGAGTCGATTCCGACGAAGTACCGGCACGTGGGCCGAAACGCACGCAACTCATCATGTGGATCGGGTGCTGACACGCTTGCCTCCTCTTTTTCTCCCTCTCCCCTCGCGGGAGA
>CAYGWP010000253.1:0-4619 GCA_964353455.1 uncultured Anaerolineales bacterium | reverse complement strand
TTGCCCAGGCCCGTGCGGTGGTCGTCGGAGGAGACCTGGAACCGCACCTTCTCGGAGGCGAAGATTTTGACCAGTTCAACGTACTGGGCCGTCAGCGCCCGCGGCGCCACGCCCGATTTCGAGAACCAGTAAATCATGTCGTTCATCACGTCGAACACCTTGCCCTTGTCGGCCATCTTGGCGGCCAGTTCGCGCAGACGCCGCTCCGGGTAATCCGCCGGCAGGGCCGCCGGCACGGTGTTGCCCGTGTTGAACGGATGGGCGATGACGTTCAGGTACGGCACGTCGCACAGGCCCAGGTACGTCGAGAGGACGTTGTCGATGTAGCGCGACTTGTCGGGGGGCGTCGCGCGCAGGGTACCCTCGCTCTGGCCGCCCAGGTCGCAGAGGATCCATTCCAGGCGTGCGGCCCGGCGTTCGTCCAGCGAGATGCGGCCGGAAGCATCCAGCGCGGTCGCCTCCACGCCCTTCAGGACGATGACGTCGTCCTGGCCGGTGCGTTCCTTCTGGATCTCCGCCAGGTACCGCGCGAACTCGTCCTCCGAATCATGGATCTTGCCGCCGGGGAAGTGGTGGTCCGTAATGGCGATGGCGTCCAGTTCAAACGCGCGGGCCTCCAGGACGTGCAGCGGTATGGGGTGTGCCCCGTCGGACCAGAGGGTGTGCGTGTGGAGGTCGTGATTGACGACCAGGGCCTGTGCCGCCGGGGCCCGGCCCGCGCCTGCGGGGGCGCCGCGGGGAGGTTCCTCCGCGCCGCCCGCCGCGCCCCCGGCCGCCAGCGCGGCCGCCGCCACCGAGGCCTTCAGCACGTCGCGCCTGCTTCTTCGCATGGTCAGCGCCTTTCCTTTCGCGCGCCTCGACGCCTTGTGCATCTGCGCTCCCCCGCGTCTTCACGGGGGTTCCCGACTGTGGTCCGCGCTTCGGCGAAGGACCACCGGGAGATTCTAACCCGGCGTCGCGTCCCCGCAAGTGGAATGCATTGCGGCAAAGTGGTTGCCGCGGGCCGCGAGGGTTGATAGGATTTACCCCCGTCATGTCGGTGGAAAGGGTCTCGCGGGCGAGTGGCGGAATCGGCAGACGCTGGGGACTTAAAATCCCCTGGGACAAAATCCCATCCCGGTTCGATCCCGGGCTCGCCCACCAATAGGAGGAATTGGCATGAATAGATGGCTATGGTATGTGTGCGGAGTGGTTTTCGGGCCGGCGCTGGCGGGGTGGCTGTGTTCGTCGGCCTGTGCGGCGGAATCGGCGGCGACTCCGGCGGCCGCGGCCGAAAAGGCGCCGCCGGATGACGGCAAACTCCGGATCATCGAGTTCGGGGCGCATCCCGACGACGCCGAGATCCGCGCCGGGGGGGCCGCCATCCTCTGGTCCGAGCGGGGGCACCACGTGAAGTTCGTCTCCGTGACCAACGGCGACATCGGGCACTGGGGCAGCGCCGGGGGTCCGCTTGCCCAGCGGCGCGCCGCCGAGGTCCAGCAGGCCGCGAAGATCCTGGGCATAACCACCGAGGTCCTCGACATCCACGACGGCGAGTTGGAGCCGACGCTCGAAAACCGCCGCACCATCACGCGGCTCATCAGGCGATGGAATGCAGACATCGTGATCGGTCACCGGCCCAACGATTACCATCCGGACCATCGCTACGTGGGCGTGCTCATGCAGGATTCTGCATTCATGGTGGCCGTGCCGTTCTTCTGTCCGGACGCCCCGCCGCTGCGGAAGAACCCCGTGTTCCTGTACTCGTACGACCGGTTCCAGCGGCCGAACCCGTTCCGGCCGGACGTGGTCGTGGCGATCGACAGCGTGCTGGAGCGCAAACTCGATGCCCTTGTGGCGATAGAGTCGCAGTTCATCGAGGGCGGGGCGCTCGGCAACGCGAAGTTGGTCCCCACGAACGCCGCGGAGCGCGAGGGGCGCGCGAAGCAGGTCCGCGACGGTTTCAAAAAGCGGTTCGCCGACATCGCCGACCAGTGCCGCGCCAAACTCATCGAACTCTACGGCGAACAGGACGGCAAGCAGGTCCGCTACGCCGAGGCGTTCGAGATCTGCGAGTACGGCCGCCAGCCGACGCGGGATGAGTTGCGGCAACTGTTCCCGTTCCTGCCTAAGCCTGCCGCAAGGTGAACTATGACGGGTATATTTCGATACGGCGTGCCGTGTTTGATTGCGGTCGGCCTGCTGGCGGCTTGCGCGGCGGCGGGGGCGGAGAATCCATCGCCCGGCGCTGAGGCGCTCTGGTCGCGGATCGCCCCGTTCTTCCAGCCGCCGCCGGAGTTCGCCGGCGACCTGGGGCCGTACCGTTCGCCGCTCCTCTTTGACGACGGCCGCCGCGTCGAGTCGCGAGACCAGTGGCCGAAACGCCGCGAGGAGATACTTAAGTTTTGGCATCGAGAGATGGGTCCCTGGCCGCCGCTCCTCCAGAAGCCGCGCCTTGAGGACCTCCAGGCGTCCGACCGCGACGGGTTCTCGCAGAAGAAGGTCCGCCTGACGATATCGCCGGACCTGGCGATCGAGGGGTACCTGCTCGTTCCGCCCGACCGCGGGCCATTGCCGGCCGTCCTGGTCGTCTATTACGATCCCGAGACCGGGGCGGGGCTGAACCCCAAGTCGCTCAGCCGCGCGTTCGGTCAGGACCTGGCGCGTCGCGGCTTCGTGACGCTCTCGATCGGCTGGCCGCGCGAGTACACCGACGCCCATGCCGTGCGTCTCCAGACGCTCTCGAATCTCTCGTACATCGCGGCGAACTTCTGGGGCGCCCTGGCCGCGCGGCCGGAGGTTGACGGGCGGCGGATCGGCATCGTCGGCCACTCCTTCGGCGGCAAATGGGCGCTCTTCGCGGGGGCCCTCTGGGAAAAGTTCGCCTGCGCCGCCGTCTCCGACCCAGGCATCGTCTTCGATGAGAAGCGGGCCAACGTGAACTACTGGGAGCCCTGGTACCTCGGGGCCGAAGAGGGGCGGAAGCGCGCGGCCGGCGTCATCACGGCCGAGAATCCCCGAACCGGCCCGTACAAGCGGATAATCGAGGCCGGGCACGACCTGGTGGAACTCCACGCCCTGATTGCGCCGCGCCCGCTGCTTGTCTCCGGCGGCGCAGAGGACCAGCCGCCGCGATGGCGGGCGCTGAATCATGCCGCGGCCGTCAACTGCCTGCTCGGATACGAGAACCGCGTGGCGATGACCAGCCGACCCGCCCACGGTCCCACCGAAGAATCGAATGACCAGATGTACGCATTCTTCGAGTACTTCCTGAAACATCAGCAGGCGCTGGCACCGCCCGGCAAGTAGGCCTGCGGCCCCACTTTGCGCGGCGGGTCGGGAGACCCACCGCGCACAGTTCGGGGCGTGAAGCCCGGCGAGCGTGCGGCGGGTCGGGAGACCCACCGCGCACAGTTCGGGCGCCAGGCCCGGTCATTGCTCGGCGGGTTCCTGCCACAATTCTGGCACGCCTGCGACATACTGTTGTCACAGCAGGTCACTTCCGCGCGCCCGTGTCCGGGCAAACGTGCCTATAGTCTTGCCGCCGGGCCGTCTTGACTCTCGGTCAGCGGGGCTGCGAGCGGTCCGAGCGCCTTGGGCATGGGGACCCGTTCGCCGAACCGCAGGGGGCGCCGTGCCCCGATGCCGGATAGGGCACGATGTCCGACACATGCGACAAATCCGCTGGGGAACGATTCTGCCCGGAGTTGCGCGGCTGGGCGGCGCTGAGGCTGGTGGCGCTGGTGCCGCCGGAGGTCCGGTCGGAGATCGAGCGGCCGACGCCTGCCGGCGAGCGGGAGTCGTTTTCCGCTGCCGCGCTGGCGGTCGTGAGCACGACGGCGGCAATCGCATGGTCGCGCCGGATGGCGGACTGTCTGCCCGCGGCGGGTCCTGCGGCCGGGCCGGCGTGCATCGCGCGGCTGTGGATCGCGCGGCTGCTCAGCCCCGGCGGCGGCATCGAGGCATACTGGCCTTCGGTCGTCGATTTGGTGTGGAACGTCATCCGTCCCTCGGTTGAGAAGTTGGGCCTCTCGACGCTCGGCGCCAGGGGCGGCGAACTGCGTCACGAGATCGCCGCGCCGCTGGCCCTGGTGTTCCTGAAGAGCCTTGCGGCCGGCCGCAAGGACCTGCGACTGCTGGGGATGGGCGGCCTTGACCGGCCCGACGGTCCGCCGTTCGGCTGGGCGCCCGGCATCGATTCGCTGACGCCGCTCATCCGGTACCTGGCAGCCGGGCAGGTGCCGGGGACGTTTCGCTCGCACGCCTTCATGCGGAGTCCGCTTGCGCGGCTCCTGCGCGACGCGGGCCTCGCGGTGCCGATCACGGTTACCTGCTGGCGCTGCCGCTCGTGCGGGGCGCGGGCTGAGGATGGGCAGTGGTGTCGGCAGTGCGGCGGCCCGCTCGCCCTCTGCCGCGCGAGGCGCCTTGTGCCCAGGGCGACGCTGGAATACTGCGGCTCGCCGGCACGGGGCGGGGGGCGACTGGGCGACATCTTCGCCGGTGCTGCGGCCGCCGGGCCGGCGGTTCACGAGCGGGTCGAGGCCGCCGATGCGGGCCGCGAGTGCGTCCGCCGCGCGCGGCTGCTTTGGGCGAAGGTGACCCGGTGTCCGCGGCCGAACGTCTCGGCCCTGGCGGTCCTC
>CAYGWP010000252.1:0-4377 GCA_964353455.1 uncultured Anaerolineales bacterium | reverse complement strand
GTCGCCCAAGGCGACCGCGCTAGCCATGCTGCGCTACGCCCCGATTCTCCATTGAACCCGTGACCTGTCGCCCAAGGCGACCGCGCTAGCCATGCTGCGCTACGCCCCGATACTCTCAAACGGCAAAAGGCAAACTGCAATGACCAATCAAACAGCAAAAGGCAACCGGCAAGAAAAAAGCCATGCGTATATCCTTGCCGTTTAGCCGTTTGGGCGTTTGTTTGGTCATTGCCGTTTGCAGTTTGCTTTTTGACTGGTCATTGGTCATTGCTTATAGGCAGGTTCGAGCGATTTTGCAAGACCAATCGTTTGACGGCCGCCGTCATGGGGCGGACTACGGAACCATGCGGCGGATTTCCTCCAGCAGCGCATCCAGCAGCGCCGCCTCCGGGAGTTTGCGAACCTCCTCGCCCCGGCGAAAGAGCATGCCGTGGCCCTTGCCTGCGGCAATGCCCACGTCCGCCTCGCGGGCCTCGCCGGGGCCGTTCACGATGCAGCCCATCACCGCCACCGTCAGCGGCACGGTGATGTCGCGGGTCCGGCGCTTCAGTTCCTCTACCAGCGCAATCAGGTCCACGCCGCACCGGCCGCAGGTCGGACACGAGAGTATCCGTATGCCCCTTCGCGGCCTCAAGGCCAACTCCGACAGGATCTCCTGCGCGATGATGACCTCACTAACGGGGTCGCCTGTCAGGCTCACGCGCACGGTGTCGCCGATCCCTTCGGCCAGGAGCGTCCCCAGGACGATAGCGGACCGAGTCCGCGCCTCATCCATCGGCCCGGCGGCAGTGATGCCGAGGTGCAGCGGCAGGTCGCACGCCCCGGCCAGGGCGCGATAGGCCGCAATCGTCGTCGGGGCGTCCGATGCCTTCGCCGAGAGGACGAGGTCGCGGAAACCTTGCTTCTCGGCCTCGCGCACCCAGCCCATGAGCACATCGACCATGAGGTTCGCGAGGTCCCCCTCTTCAACGGCGCCCGGGGCGCCGCGGACGCTCCCCGAATTGACGCCGAACCGAAGCGGCCGCCCAAGTCTGGCGGCGAGCGCGAGGACCCTCCTCAGGCCGTCCGGGTCATCGATGTTCCCCGGATTCAGCCGCACCTTGGTGACGCCCGCCTCAAGCGCCTTCAAGGCCAGGGCGGTGCTGAAATGAATGTCCGCGACGACGGGCAGGGGGGATGCCTGCACGATCTGGGGCAGCGCCGCGGCATCCGGCATCGCGGGGACGGCCACGCGGACGATCTCGCACCCTGCGGCCGCCAGGCGCCCGATCTGGTCGAGCGTCGCCCGCACATCCCGCGTGTGCGTCGTGGTCATCGACTGGATGCTGATGGGGCTCCCGCCGCCGATCGGGACGCCGCCTACCCGGACGGCCCTCGTGGTGCGGCGGCGGAATGTGGCGGGTTGATCCATGAGGAGCATTATGCAGCCCCCCGCCGCAGGCTGTCAAGGAGTGGCCGCAGGCGAAGAACCCCGTTGCGTTCAGTAACACGCTCGTGTAAAATGTGCTACTAGAGAAGGAGGCCGACCGTGGACCGACTGGTTCGATTCGGAGTGTCGATGGATGCCCGTCTCCTGGGGGCACTCGACCGGATAGTCGTCCGCCGCCACTACGCCAACCGCAGCGAGGCCATCCGCGACCTGGTCCGCGCCGAGCAGGTCCGCGAGTCGTGGGAAAAGGCCGCCGGGCCGGTCGTCGGCACGCTCACGCTGGTGTACGACCACCACGTCCGCGAGGTGAACGAGCGGCTCGTCAACCTCCAGCACGATCACGGAGACCTCGTGCACTCGGCCATGCACGTCCACCTGTCGCACCGGATGTGCCTGGAGGTGATCGTTCTGAGGGGCAAGCCGCGCGAGGTCCAGGAACTGGCCGACCGCCTGATAGCGGCGCGCGGCGTGAAGCACGGGCGCCTGGTCGCCACGGCCGCTGCGGAATTGGTGTAATTGGTTAGCCGCCGCGCTTGCGCGGCGCTGGGTTTTTGCTGGAGGCTTTTACAATGCACATTGCATCGGGTTTTTTGTCGCCGCCGGTATGGGGCGCTGCGGCCGCCGTCTCGGGTGGGGCATTGGCGGCGTCAATGGCCCTGGCGCGTCGGCACGTGGATGATCGCAAGGTGCCGCTGATGGGGGTCATGGGGGCGTTCGTCTTCGCGGCACAGATGGTGAACTTCCCCATCCTGCCCGGCACGAGCGGCCACCTGGGCGGCGGGTTCCTCCTGGGAATCCTGCTGGGACCTTCGCTCGGCACGATCGTCATGGCCTCGGTGCTGGTCGTCCAGTCGCTCGTGTTCCAGGACGGCGGCCTGGAGGCGCTCGGCGCGAACGTCTTCGTGATGGGTGTATTTCCGTGCCTTCTCGGCGGCGCGCTGCGGGGCCTCTGGCTGCGGCCGCGACCCGGCGTGATGACCTATGTCCTTACGGGTGTTGCCGGCGCGTTGGGCCTGGTCGCCAGCGCCACGGGGGTCGTTGTCATGCTCTGGCTCTCTGATGCGCTGCCGCACGCGCTCACTCTGCTGGGGGCGGTTGCCGCGATGGATTTCATCCACCTCTGGATTGGCATCGTCGAGGGCGTGGTATCGGTGGCCGTTGTGCGATTCGTGCTCGCTACGCGGCGCGAAGCGGTTGTCGCCGACGAGCCTGCCGATCGTGCCAGGGAGGCGGCATGACCAGTTACAACAGGCATACGCTGCTGGGGGGGATGGCGGTCGCCCTGGTCATCGGCGGCGTGGTGTCGTACTTCGCATCGCCGGCGCCCGACGGTCTGGAAAAGTTCCAGGAAGACCATGAGGCGGCGACGCCGGCCCAGAGGCCGGTCGAGGTCCCCGCGGTGGCATTCCAGGAGTACAACCTGAAGTGGCTGGGCGAGGGCTTCTGGGCAAACGCCGCCGCCGGCGCCGTCGGCAGCCTGATGGTGCTGGCAATCGTGCTCGGTCTTGGTCGGCTGCTCGCGCGCCGCAAGCCGCCGGCGACGGAGGAGTTGCGTGCATCACGAGATGCTTGACCATTTCGCCTCCGGCGCGAGTCCCATCCACCGATTCGACCCGGCGGCCAAGACGGTGGCGGCGATGGCCGCGGTCTTGGCGACCGTCCTCGTGGGCCGCGACCATTTCCTCCCGCTGATTCCGGTTGCCGCCGCGCTTGCGGCATGGCACATCATCGGCCGCATGCCCGTCCGCTACACCCTGAGGCACCTCCTTCTCCTGTCGCCGTTCGCCGCGACCATCGCGGTCCTGTTTCCGGTCCTCGAGCCGGGCAGGGCGGTGTGGTCGCTGTCGGCAGGCGGATGGACCCTCACGGTAACCGATGCGGGCCTGCTGCGAGCGGCAAGCCTCATCGCGAAATTCATCCTGGCCGCGTGGGCCGTCTTTCTGCTGCTGGCGAGCACGCGGTTCCAGGACATGCTCCAGGCCCTCGGGCGGCTGCGCGTGCCGCGGATGTTCATCATGCAGTTGGCGTTCATGTATCGTTATCTGTGGATTCTTTCGGATGAAGTGATGCGGCTGCGGATGGCCCGGGCGGCCCGCGACGGCGGATTCGGCCCGTGGGGCCTGCGGCTGCGCAGCCGCGTCGGCGTCGTCGGGGTATTGTTCCTGCGGACGTACGACCGGGCCGAGCGGATCTACTGGGCGATGGCCGCCCGCGGATTCGACGGCACGCTCCACGGCGCCGCCGCCCCGCCGCTCCGGGCGAAGGACTGGATTCTGGCCACTTGCGCGGTTGCCGCAGCCGCCGCCATCGTTGCCTGGGACCGGCTTGCCTATGGCTGAGCCCTGGTTTGTTTAGCCCTGTTGCGTTTAGCCGCGACTCGAAGAGGAGCGCGTGTTCGAACGGCCAAACGCGCTCCTCTTCGAGTCGCGGCTAAACGTGCGTACAACCCGCCGTGCAAAGTGATGTTGTGCTATGGCCGAACGCGCAATTGAACTCGTCGATGTCAAGTACCGTTACCCGACGGGCGTGGATGCGCTGCGCGGCGTGACGTTCTCAGTTGCCGCCGGCGAGCGGGTCGGCCTCATCGGCCCGAACGGGGCAGGGAAGAGCACGCTGATGCTTGCCCTGGCGGGTTTCGTCTCGGCCCAGGGGACGATCCGTGTTGACGGCCACGCCGTGAGCCGCGCGACGGCCCGCCACGTCCGCCGGCACATGGGCCTGGTGTTCCAGGACCCCGACGATCAACTCTTCATGCCGCGCGTCGGCGACGACGTCGCCTTCGGCCCGACCACGATGGGCCTCGACCCGCACGAGGTGCACACGCGGGTCCACGAGGCGCTCGACGCGGTCGAACTCGGCGGCTACGAGGACCGCGCCCCGTATCACCTCTCGGTTGGCGAGAAGCGGCGGGCGGCGCTCGCGACGGTCCTTGCGATGCGCCCGCAGAT
>CAYGWP010000251.1:0-3517 GCA_964353455.1 uncultured Anaerolineales bacterium | reverse complement strand
GGTGGACCATGGCGTCGAGGTGGCCTGGATGAGCGCCGACTACTGCTTCAACCCGGGACCATTCCTGTCTCTGGAGATGTTTGACCGGTTTGTGACCCCCTTTCTCGCGCGCCAGACCGGCGCGTTTCGCAAGCTGGGCTTGCTGACCATCAAGCATACCGACGGCAACATCATGCCGATCCTCGAGAGCCTTGTGGCTGCGCGCCCGCACGCCCTGCACAGCCTCGACCCGCAGGGGGGCGTCGATATCGCCGAAGTCAAGCGCCGAGTCGGCAAGAAGGTCTGCCTCATCGGCAACGTGAACTGCGCGAAACTCGACACCGGCACCGACGAGGAAGTGATCGAGTCCGCCCGGTACGCCCTCCGTCACGGGATGCCCGGCGGCGGATACATCTTCTCCACCTCCAACTGCATCTACACGGGCATGCCCCTGGCGCGCTACGAGTTGATGCTGGACGTGTGGCGCAAGGAAGGAAATTACGACTGAAAGTGACAAAGTGACGAAGTGACAGAGCAGCGGAGCGCAATGAACATCCTCGAAGGCCTGACCCCCCAACAAATCGACGCCGTCACCCACGTGGACGGACCGCTCCTCGTGCTGGCCGGCGCGGGCAGCGGAAAGACCCGCGTCATCACGCGGCGGATAGCGTACCTTATCAGCCAGGGCATCCCGGCGTGGCAGGTGCTGGCCATCACGTTTACGAACAAGGCGGCCGGCGAGATGCGGGAGCGGACGCTGGCGCTCGTCCCGACCGAGCGGCGGCCGATGGTCACCACCTTCCACAGTTTCTGCGCCAGGATGATCCGCGAGCACGCCGACCTCCTGGCGGTTGACCCGGCGTACACCATCTACGACACGGCCGACCAGACGGCGGCGCTGAAGCGGGCCCTTGCGCAACTGAACCTGGACCCCGTGCACATCAGCCCCGACCGCTTGGCCGACACGATCAGCCGCGCAAAGAACCGGCTCCAGCGCGCCAAGGACTACTCCGCGTACGCCGGCACGGACTTCTGGCCGCGCACCGCCGCAAACGTTTATCTGGCGTACGAATCCATCCTGCGCCAGTCGCACGCCCTGGACTTCGACGACCTCCTGATGACGGTGGCGCTGGGCCTGAGGGAGAGCGGCGAGTTCCGCGACGCGATGCGAGACCGCTTCCGCTACATTCTCATTGATGAATATCAAGATACTAACCATGCACAGTACGTCCTGGCCCGCGACCTGGCCGGCGGCCGCAAGAACCTCTGCGCCACAGGCGACCCCGACCAGTCGATCTACGGATGGCGCGGGGCCGAACTCTCTAACATCCTCGACTTCGAGAAGGATTTCCCCGACGCGAAGGTCGTGCGGCTCGAAAAGAACTACCGCAGCACCAAGACCATCCTGGCCGCCGCCGACAACGTCATCCGCCACAACTGCGCCCGCAAGGCCAAGGGCCTCTACACCGACAACCCCGCCGGCGAGAAAATCCGCATCGTCTTGGCCGATGACGAGGAGGCCGAGGCGGCATCCATCGTCCGCCGCATCGCCGAACTGAAAGGGCGCGGCCTCGCCTACCGCGACATCGCCGTCTTCGTACGCACCGGGGCGCAGACCCGCGCGCTTGAGGACGGACTCCGCCGCGCCCGCCCGCCCGTTCCGTACGATGTGGTGCGCGGCACATCCTTCTATGAACGCAAGGAGGTGCGGGACGTCCTTGCATACATGGAGGTCCTGCACAATCCGCACGACGAGGTGAACCTGCGGCGGATCATCAACACGCCCGCGCGCGGCATAGGCGACAAGACCGTTGATGCGCTGCGGGCGTGGGCGGCAGGCCAGGGCATCTCGCTCTTCGACGCCCTGCCACACGCGGTTGATATTCCGGGCCTCCCCGCCCGCGCCGCAGGGGCTGTCGCGCGGTTCCGGCAAATCATGGAGGACCTGGCGGCCGAGCCGCAGGATAACATGAAGAAACTCATCGAGGCCGTCATCGACGAATCCGGTTACGCCGACAGCCTCTCGGCCGAAGACGACCGCGACCGCCTGGAGAACCTGGGGGAACTCGTCACCCTCGGCGCGAACTTCGACCGCATGGCCGCCGCTGCCGCCGATGCAACCGACGACTCCCTGCCGCGCGGTCTCGTCGGGTTCCTGGAAACCCTCAACCTCTCCAGCGACCAGGATTCCTATGACGAGAAGGCCGACCGCGTGCCCCTTATGACCCTCCACGCGGCGAAGGGCCTGGAGTTCCCCGCCGTCTTCATCGCCGGCTGCGAGGAAGGACTCCTGCCGCACGCCAGGTACCGCGAGGCCCCGGCCGACCTGGAGGAGGAGCGGCGGCTGTTCTTCGTCGGCATGACGCGGGCCGAGCAGTTCCTCACCCTGACGCACGCCCGCTTCCGCCGCATCCGCGGGCGACCCGAGCGGCACATGGCCAGCCAGTTCCTCGCCGAGTTACCCGCCGAGGTTTTTCAGACCATCGACGAGACCACCGGCACGCAGCCGGTGGCCCTCGGCGCCGGCATCGGCTATACTGGACCGGGCAGGGAAAGCCCCGTCAAACCCGAGACGGATGCGAAGACGGGCATGGCGGTCGGCGAGATGGTGCGGCACCCGACGTACGGACTCGGGCGGGTCGTATCGTTCAAGACGGTGGGCGGGCGACGCATGGTGTGCGTCAGGTTCAACACCGTGGGCGAAAAGACGCTCGACCCGTCGCTCGCGCGGCTCGTTTCGGTCGCGCCGAGATAGCCCTCAACGTTTAGCCGTCGCCGCAAACGGCGACGGCAATTTTCAAGGAGCGACACCATGCCGAGAACCACCATCCGTTTCGATTACTCCGGCGCCCTGGCCGACGCCGTCGGCAGCCGCGACGGCCTCACGCCGCGCCAGTGGCGGGCCCTCAGGACCGAGACCGCGGGCATCGTGCGGACCATCAACCGGAACCGCGCGAAGACCCCATACCGCGACCTCCCCACGCGCGGCGACCTGTCCGAGGTCAATGCTGTCCTCCGGAGCGCCCGCCGCAAGTCGAAGACCCGACTGGGCGGGCGCGGCCGGTTCGACGATGTGGTCATCCTGGGGATCGGCGGGTCGGCCCTGGGTCTTACGGCCCTTCGGACGGCCCTGCGGCCGCCGTTCTGGAACTCCCTTTCTCCGCGGGCACGCCGGGGCCTGCCGCGCCTCTGGGTCATGGACAACGTTGACCCGGCCGAGTTTGCCGCGCTCTTGGAGATCATCGACCCGCGGCGGACCCTCTTTAACGTCATCTCGAAGAGCGGCGAGACCGCCGAGACGATGAGCCAGTTCCTCGTCGCGCTCGAACTGGTGCAGGAGTGCATCGGCCGCAAGTGGCGCGACCACTTTGTCGTGACGACCGATGCGCGGCACGGCACGCTCCGGCCGATGGTGGAAGCCGAGGGCCTCGAGAGTTTCGCCGTGCCCGACGGCGTGGGCGGGCGGTTCAGCGTCCTCTCGCCGGTGGGCCTCTTCGGTGCGGCCATGATCGGCATTAACGTGAAGGGCCTTCTTGCG
>CAYGWP010000250.1:0-3165 GCA_964353455.1 uncultured Anaerolineales bacterium | reverse complement strand
AGGACTGGTCGCCGCCGCCGGGCCGAATGCCGTGTGGGCAGTCTGTCGCCCCGACACAGCAACAGACGCCGGAGGCGCGGTCGGAAACGCCACTTGACATCGGGCAGCCTTTCATGAATAGGCCGGGGCGCGCCCCGGCTTTCACGCCATCAGAGGTAAGCGAATGGCAACCCCAGGATGTTCTCGTCATAGAGCCGCGGCGTCCGGTCGTTGTTGATAACCAGACCCATGCGGCAGTGCTGCTCATGGACGAAGTCCTTCAGCGAATGGAGTTTCCGCGGGTCGATGGTCTGGGTGTGTTTGATCTCGACGGGCACGAGGCCGAAGTCGCCCTCCAGCACCAGGTCCACCTCCGCCCCGGCCGCCGTGCGATAGAAATAGTAGTCGAAACTGGCCCCGACGCACGTCAGTTGCCGGAGGATTTCCTCGATGACCATGCTTTCCCAGGACCGCCCGACCTGCGGGTGGCCCGCCAGCGCGCGGGCGTCGGGGATTCTCAGCAGGTAGTGAAGCAGGCCGCTATCGCGCAGATGGCCCTTGGGGTGCTTCACCATTCGCTTCATGGCGTTCTTCTCGTAGGGCGGAATCCGCCGCCAGACAAACGTGCCGTGCGCGATCTCGAAGTAGTCGCGGACCGTCGGCGCCGAGACGCCCAAGGCCCGCGCGACGTCCGAGTAGTTGATGATCGTGCCCGACAGGCCGCCCAGCATCTGGAGGAAGAGGCGGAACTTGTTCTGGTCCAGTCCCGGAAACAGGCGGGCCACGTCCCGGAACAGGTACGTTCGCGCGTACTGGTCCATCCAAAGTTCCCGGAAGCGGTTGGTGCCCTTGATCCACGGCTCGGGATAGCCGCCGCGGAACCAGTAATCGTGGACGGCCTCGAGGTCGCCGCGGGGCCCGAGTGCCTCAAAGTCCGCCGCCTTCGCCTTGCGGTCGGCCAGCAGGTAGGCAAAGGGCAGGCCCTTGGATGGATGGACCGCGCTCCATGCGAACGGGGCCATCTCGATGACCCCGATGCGGCCGGCGAGGGACTCGGAGACGGACCTCAACAGGTCCGGCGAACTCGACCCGGTGATCACGAACCGGCCGGGCTGCTTCCGCTGGGCGTCGATGGCGACTCGCAGGGCAGGGAACAACCCCGGCAGAAGTTGGGCCTCGTCGATGGCCACGTGCCGCGGATTGAGGCGCAGGAACAACTCCGGGTCGGCCGCAATCACCTGGTGATCGCTGGTCCGTTCCAGGTCGAAGCGCTTCCATGCGGCCGGAAGCGTCTCCAGGAACGTCGTCTTACCGCACTGGCGCGGGCCGATGATGCCGACGCAGGGGAATGTCTTCAGGTACTCCCGCAGCAGAGATTCGTAGGCCCTTTTCATACCAAGCATAATAAAAGAGCAGGTTTCATTTTGCAAGGTAATTCCCGCGGCGCTTTCGGGGGGCAGGAGCGAGTTTACCGCAGGAACCCGCCGCGGCGGAGGACTTCGAGCACGAGTTCATCGACCGCAACGCCTGTCGGGGCCTCGGCGTAGCCGATGCCGCGGGCAAGGCACCACGCGCGAAGGTCGGCCGTGAACCGCGCGGCCTCCGCGATGAGGCGCCCGCGGATTTCCTCCGTCACGTGCACGCCCATCGTTTCGCCAGTCTCGGCGTCGGAAAGGGCGAAGTCCCCGAGGCCCGGCGTCGAGATGTCCGCCGCATCGGTCACCGCAAGGCACCACGCGTCAAACCCCTGTTTCCGGAGCGCCGCAAGGGGCCTCTCGTATCCGGCTGGGTCGAGGAAATCCGAGATGAAGACCACCAGGCCCGCGCCTCGCGGCGCGTGCGGGAGGAATGCATCGACCGCCCGCGCCAGGTCGGTCCGCCCGGCAGCCTCCAGGCCCCGCAGGAAATCGAGGACCCCCAGGATGTGCGACTTGCCGCGACCGGCCTCCAGGTGGGCCCGCACGCCGCCGTCGGCCGCCACGATCCGGACCCGCTCGAGGCTCGCCAGGCCCACGTATGCGAGGGCGGCGGCAAGCCGGCGGGCATGGTCGAACTTCGGCGGCGAGCCGGTCGCCATCGACGCCGAGGCGTCCAGGAGAAAGTATATCGCCAGGTCCTCTTCCTGCTGGCAAAGCCTGAGGAGCAGCCGGTCGAGCCGCCCGAAAGCCGCCCAATCGATCTGCCGCCAGTCGTCGCCGGGGGCATAGGCCCGGTGCTCGGCGAACTCAAGGCCCGGCCCGGCGCCCTTGCCCGTGCGGCCGCCGGGGGCCGTGCCGGCGAAGACCCGCCGCGCGACGACGCGAAGGAACTCCAGGCGCTGGAGGAACTCGGAATCGAAGAGGTCGTCGGCGCTCGCCATATTTTTTCGCACTTCCATTCAACCGCAGAGGGCGCAGAGATCGCAGAGAAAGAAAAAATGAGGTCAAGAAACAAAGGCCGTTTTCGTTCTTGTTCTAATTAAATATCTGCTTTTGTTTTTCTCCGCGCTCTCTGCGTCCTCTGCGGTTAAAAGAATCGGAAGGAACTACTCCCCGCGCGGTTCCGGGACGTGCTTCAGCACGTCGCCGATGATGGCGTCAGGGTCGATGCGCTCGGCCTCGGCCTCGAAGTTAAGGATCAGTCTGTGCCTGAGCGCCGCCGGGGCCATCTTCCGCACGTCCTCAAAGGCCACGTTGTAGCGGCCGCTTACGAGGGCCATGACCTTGCCGCCCAGGATCATCGCCTGGGCCCCGCGGGGGCTGGCCCCGTAGCGGACGAACTTTTTGGCCAGCGGCGCTGCGCCGGGTTTGTCGGGGTGCGTCGCCAGGATGATGGCGCTGGCGTAGTCCCGCACGTGCGATGCGGCCGGCACCTCGCGGGCAAGGTCTCGCATCGCCAGAAGGGCAGGGCCGTCGGCCACGCGCCCGGGTCGGGGCGCCGCACGGCCGGTCGTCCGGGCGACGATCTCGCTAATCTCGCCGCGCTCGGGCATCCGCATCAGGAGTTTCAGCATGAAGCGGTCGAGTTGGGCCTCGGGCAGGGGGTACGTCCCTTCCATCTCCAGCGGATTCTGCGTCGCCATGACGAAGAACGGCTCGGGCAGCCGGTGCGTGGTGCGGGCCACCGTGACGGACCGCTCCTGCATCGCCTCAAGCAGGGCCGACTGGGTCTTGGGCGTAGCGCGGTTGATCTCGTCGGCCAGCACGA
>CAYGWP010000249.1:0-3188 GCA_964353455.1 uncultured Anaerolineales bacterium | reverse complement strand
CGGTCAACTGGACGAGTTCGGGGTATGGTTTGTCGGAGTCGCCGACGGCATCCTTGAGGCGCCTGAGTTCGGCCTTGAGGTCCTTCGCGACCTGGGCGTACGCAGGGTCGGCGTACACGTTCTTCATTTCGTGCGGGTCCTTTTCGAGGTCAAACAGTTCCCACTCCGGCTCGGTGGGCCTGTTCACTGCCCCGGCCATGCCGAGCGGAAGGCCATAGTAAAAGATAAGTTTATACTTCGGCGTGCGGATGCCGTAATGGGCGGGGACGCCGTGGTCCGCCAGGTGCATCCAGTACCGGTAGTAGAAACTGGTGCGCCAGTCGGCGGGGGTCTTGCCGGCCAGGTTCGGGCGGAAACTGCGGCCCTGCATGTCGGCGGGGGCGGGGCGGCCGGCGTAGTCGAGGAACGTCTCGGCGAAATCGACGTTCAGGCACATGTCCCTGTTCGCCGAGCCGGCCGCGATCTCCGCCGGGTACCGCACCAGGAACGGCATCCGCAGCGATTCCTCGTACATGAAGCGCTTGTCAAACCACCCGTGCTCGCCCAGGAAGAAACCCTGGTCAGATGTGTATATAACTACCGTATCCTGCGCAAGGCCCGCCCCGTCGAGCCAGTCGAGCACGCGGCCCACGTTCTCATCCACCGCCCGGATGCATCGAAGGTAGTCCTTCATGTAGAACTGATACGCCCATCGCCGCAGGGCGTCGCCGGAGAGGTCCTTCGGGATGTCGCGCTTCACGTCGGTCTTCGTCATGTTCTCGCCGACGCGCAGCGTGGCGTTGGCCGCGGCCCGCGAGCGGTTCTCGTAGTGGTCCAGAAGGTTCGCAGGCTCCGGGATCGTCACGTCCGCCAGCCACTCGGCGTGCCGCGCGGCAGGCTGCCACGGCCGGTGCGGCGCCTTGTGGTGACACATGCAGAAGAATGGTTTACTCGGGTCGCGCCTCTTCAGCCAGTCAAGCGTAAGGTCGGTGATGATGTCGGTGACGTACCCGTCGTGCTTCGCGCGCCCCTTGTCCTTCTCGATGAGAATGGGGTCGTGGTACACGCCCTGGCCGGGCAGGATGTTCCACTGGTCGAACCCGCTCGGGTCCTTGTGGAGGTGCCACTTGCCGAAGATGGCCGTCTGGTACCCCGCCTGCTGGAGGCACTTGGCCACGTTCGGGCGGTCGGGGTCCAGCGGCGTGGCCAGCGTGTACACGCCGGTGACGTGGCTGTACTGTCCGGTGAGGATGACGCCGCGGCTGGGCGTGCAGATGGAGTTGGTGCAGAAGCAGTTCTCCAGGCGCATGCCCTGGCGTGCGATGCGGTCGATGTTTGGCGTGGGGGCGACCGCGGCGAGCATTCCGCCATAGGCGCTGATGGCCTGGGCGGCATGGTCATCGGCCATGATGTAGAGGATGTTCGGCCTCCGGCCCGCCGCCTGCATGGCCAGGAGGCGCCGAGGCATGACGATGGCCGCCGCAGCCCCGACACCGAGCGTCTTCAGGAATTCCCGACGAAGCGTCATCGCGTTCTCCTTCTGAAGCAGTCGCGGCCCGATTGCAGTGCGCCTGCCCGCGAAGCCGCGGCGCACCTACTTCTTGCCGCAGAGTTTCTTCATCGCCTCGCCCATGCCGTTGCCGATAAGGAAATATGTCTCTGCGTTGCTGTTCCAGTGATACGCCTGGCCCGAGGGCGATTCCTCCTTGGGCCGGTAGAAATCCTTCGTCCCGACGAAGGCCACGTTGCCCTTGAACTCCGGCTGCTCGGCCACGGCCGCCTGGGCGCGCATCAGCGAGAGGGCCCGCGGGTGGGTTTCCTCGCGGCCGCTCATGCCCGTCTCGGCGATGACGAACGGCAGGTCCTTCGCCCCCAGGTCCTTGCGGATGTCGCGGATGAAGTTAGCCATATTTTTCTCATATTCATCATTAAATGCCTGGTTGACGCGGTCGTTCCAGCCCTGGTGCCAGCCGAAGCCCGCCAGTTCGCACCCGCCGCCGTCGTAGTCCGGGAAGTGCACCTTGAGGCCGGCCAGCACGTCCTTCGTCTGCTTGACGACCTCGGTGTAGAAGGGGCCCACCTCTCCGCCGCTGCTGGGGGGCCGGAAATCCTTCGCCAGGCTCTTCCCGCCCCACGCCAACTTTATCAGCAGCACCTGGTTCTCGAAGCAGTCGCCCATCAGATGGCCGAACTGGAGTTCCGGGCCGATCCGGTCTTCCTTCGCCCCGTACCCTACGGTCAGGCCGCCCTTGCGGCCGAGGTACCATATCCAGACGTCGCTCCGCACCACCCACGCGCCGCCGGAGTCCACCAGGTGCTTGAAGCGGTCGGCCGTGGCAGGGTTCTTGACGAGGAATTCCAGCGACCCCTTTCCCTCGTTCCGCTTGGGATCCATCTTGATGGCGCCCTGGCCTTCCATGTTCGACTGGCCTGCCAGGACGAAGACCTTGACGGGGCTCTTGCCGGGCTGCCCCGCCGGGGCGGCCCCGGCCAGGGCGATCACGCCGATGGCGGCAAGAACCGCCGCGCATCGCATCGGTCGCATATTCATGGGCATAAATATCTCCTTGACGGTTCGCAGCGGCGCATCACCGTTTCTTCAGGGTTATGCTGATTCCGGTCGCCGGGAGGTTGGCGAAGACCGTCTCAAGGTCGGGCGTCGTGGTCACGGCCTTCAGGTACTCCATCATCTCCCTTGCCTGCGACCCGACGTTGTGCGCCAGCATGAGGCCGCCGGGCCTCAGGAGCGGCATCAGTTGCCTCAGGTAATCGGCGTAGCCTTCCTTGTCGGCGTCGATGAAAACTATGTCGATAGGTCCCTTGAGTTTCCCGATCTCCTTGTGCGCATCGCCCTCAACCAGGGTGACGATGTCCTCGACGCCCGCGCGTTTGAAGTTTTCGCGTGCCTTTGCCGCCCGCCCGGCGTCGATCTCGTGCGTCACCAGTTTTCCGCCCGTGCCGAGGAGGCCCAGGCAGGTCCATATCCCCGAGAACCCGTTCGACGTGCCGATCTCCACGCACTGCTTGGCGCCGCAGGACTCGGCGAGCACGCGTATCAGCCGCCCGTCGTCGGTCGGCACGTTCATCATGCCGCGCCTCTGGTTCCGGTCCATGTCGTCCAGGACCTCCAGGATTTTTTTCTCGGCGTCCGACTTTCCGAGCGGCTTGTTCTCGACCGGTGGCGCGCCACCGCCCCTTTGACCGGGCCG
>CAYGWP010000248.1:0-4007 GCA_964353455.1 uncultured Anaerolineales bacterium | reverse complement strand
GGGTGGCACGGCCACGCTGTGCCTCTGCGTGGCCGTGGTTGCGCCCCGGCGAGGGCCACGGCCACGCAACAGCGTGGCCGTGCCACCCCCGACAGTGACGCAGCACCTCGGCCCGCGGAAAACAGTTGAAACAATCGGCACGCTGACGAAGATGGACGGCGTGGATGTGGCCCACGTTTGCCATGCGCGGCAGGTCCCGCCCTACGGACTGGCGGGCCGCGCTAATGGCGTTCTCCTGAATCGAAGGTGGTGAATATGAAACTTCCGACCTTCCTGCTTGTCCTCGCCTGTGCCCTCGCTGCGACCCTGGCGGTCCCTGCCCTTGCGGCGGACTGGCCGACCTATCGCCACGACGCCCAGCGCAGCGGCGTCTCGGCCGAGACGCTGCCCGCGCCGCTTTCCGAAGCCTGGGTCTTCACGCCGGCGTTTCCGCCGTCGAAGGCCTGGGGCGACCCGCAGCCGAAGCCGGTCGAGAGGGTCCTCGAACTGCCGCGCATGCGCTTCGACGATGCGTTCCACGTGGCCGCCGCAGGGGACCTCGTTTACTTCGGCTCCTCCCCGGAGTGCAAGGTCTCGGCGCTGTATGCCAAGAGCGGCGCGGTCCGCTGGGAGTTCCACGCCGAGGGTCCGGTGCGCCTGGCCCCGACGGTCGCGGCAGGCAAGGTCTATTTCGGTTCTGACGACGGCCGGGTCTATTGCCTGGATGCGGCCGACGGGCGGCTCGCCTGGTCATTCTCGGCGGCGCCCACGCCGCAGCGGCTGCTCGGCAACGGACGCATCATCTCGGTCTGGCCCGTCCGCACGGGCGTCGTCGTGGACGGCGGCGCGGCGTACTTCGGCGCGGGCGTGTTCCCGGCCGAAGGGCTGTACCTGTACGCCGTGGCCGCCGACACGGGCAAACTGATCTGGAAGAACGATTCCTACGACCGCGGCGGCGCGGCGGGCATCTCGCCTCAAGGCTATATGGTCATGTCTAAGGACAAGGTGTTTGTACCCTCCGGCCGCGCGATGCCCGCCGCCTTCAGCCGCACCGACGGCAGGCTCCTCTTCAACCGCAACTTCAGTTGGCGCGACGTCGGCCTCTTCGGCGGCACGAACGTCTCCCTGGCAGGCGGCCTCCTCCTGACCGCCGCCGAGCAACTCATCGCCGTAAGCGAGGACACCGGCGCACTCGTCTTCGCCGAGTACCTCCCCGCCGATACCCCAAGCGAGGGTGCACGCCAGGTCGTCATGAGCAATGACACGATTTACCTGGCCACCGGCAAGGAAGTCCTCGCCTTCGACCGCGCCGCGTGGACCGCCCGCCGCAAACACTTCACCGACCTGAAGGTCGAGATAGCCACCGTCACCAAGCAGCGCGATGAACTCCAGGCCCAGGCCCGGACCAATAAGGACCTCCTGCCGCAGGTGCAGGAACTCCAGGCCCGGCTCGCCAAGGCGGCCGCCGAGCGGAAGGACCTCGCGTCGCGCATGGACGAAGGGGCCAAGTGGCGGACGGCATGCCCGGCCACCGATTCGCTCATCCTCGCCGGCGGCACGCTCCTTGCCGGCAGCGCCGACTCCGTCGCGGCCTTCGACGCCGCCACCGGCCGCAAGACCTGGTCCGCCCCCGTGAGCGGCAGGGCACGCGGCCTGGCGGTCGCCAACGGACGACTCCTCGTCAGCACCGACAAGGGCGGTATCCACTGTTTCGTCGCGGGCGCCGCCGGCGCCGGCCGCAAGGTCTCGCCGGCCGCCGCAGACCCGTTCCCGAAGGACGACCGCACGGCCCTCTACGCGCAGACCGCCGAGAGCATCATCAAGGACAGCGGCGCCACCCGCGGCTACGCCCTCATTATCGGCGGCACGGGCCGACTGGCGGTGGAACTGGCGAAGCGCACCGACCTCGTCATCTACGTGGCGGAACCGGATGCCAAGAAGGCGGCGGCCGAGAGCCAGGCGCTGGCAAGCGCGGGCGTCGGCGGAAAGGTCACCGTCATCCGACCGCAGACGCCGGGCGAACTCCCCCTGCCCGACTACTTCGCCAACCTGATCGTCGATGAAAACGCGCTGCTCTCGGATGCCGCTCCGGCCCTGCCCGCCGCCGAGGTCCTGCGGATGCTGAAGCCGTGCGGCGGGGCGGCGTTCCTCGGCCGCCCGCCGGGCGATGCCAAGGCGGCAGCGCCCCCGGCGCTCCAGGGTTGGCTCGTGGATTTCCAGAAGGCCCTCGACGACCTCGGCGAAAAGTCAACACGCATCACCGCCGGACCCTGGGCCAGGATAACTCGCGGCCCCCTGAACGGCGCGGGCAGTTGGACCCACGAGTACGCCGAGCCCGGCAACTCCGCCTGTAGCGACGACCAACTCGTCCGCGGCCCCATCGGAATCCTCTGGTTCGGCGACCCCGGCCCCGATCGGATGCCCAGCCGGCACTCCAGCAACTCGTCGCCCCTGGCGTTCGGCGGCCGCATGTTCATCGAGGGCGAGAACGTCATTATGGCCTACGATGCATATAACGGACTCCTCCTCTGGCAGCAGGAAATCCCGGGGGCGCTCAGGACCGGCCTCAAGACGAATTGCTCAAACCTGGCCGCCGATGACAACAGCGTCTTCGTCACCGTCGGCGACCGATGCATCCGCCTCGATGCCGCAACGGGCAAGACGCTCAACACCTACAAGACCCCGGCGACCGACGACCCGGACGCAAAGCGCCGCTGGATGTACGTGGCCACCGCCGGCGGACTCCTTTACGGATGCACCGACGGCAACCGTCTCTTCGCCCTCGACATCAAGACCGGCGGCCAGAAGTGGGTCTATGACGCCAAGACCATCATGCCGGTGACCATCAGCATCGGCGACGGGCGAGTCTTCTTCGTGGACCGCACGGTCACGCCCGAGGAAGAGAAGGAAGCCCTGAAGTCCCTGCCGCCCGGACCGCGCACGGACGCCCGCGGCAAGGCCATTACGCCCGACGTGCGGGCGGTCGTGGCCCTCGATGCCGCGACCGGGCGCCAGCACTGGCGGCGGCCGATGGACTTCTCGGACTGCGTCAAGATCGGCGTCAGCGGCGGGGAACTCACGGCCATGTACTCGCGCGGCACCCTGGTGCTGTGCGCCCAGCCGTGGAACGGCCACTTCTGGAAGGAGTTCATGGCCGGCGAGTTTTCGCGTCGCGGCATAATCGCCCTCACCGGCAGCGACGGCCGCACCGCCTGGGCCGGCAACAAGGGCTACCGCAGCCGGCCGCTCATCGTCGGCGACCGCGTTATCGCCGAGCCGTGGTCCTACGACCTAAGCACCGGCGCCGACACCCAGCGTCCCAACCCCATAACCGGCGACGTGGCAAGGTGGCAGATGTCGCGCCCCGGGCACCACTGCGGCAACATCGCCGCCGCGCCCAATGCACTCTTCTTCCGCTCAGGCGTGACGGCGTTCTACGACCTGGTGGGCGACTACGGCACGGCCCACTTCGGGGCCCAGCGGCCGGGGTGCTGGATCAACTGCATCCCGGCCAACGGCGTGGTGGTGATGCCCGAGGCAAGTTCCGGCTGCGTCTGCTCCTACGCGATCCAGTGCACCATCGTCTTCCACCAGGTGAAGGCCAACCGCGTGTGGGGCACGTTCAGCGCGCCGGGCGCCGTGACGCCCGTCAAGCATCTGGCCGTCGCCTTCGGCGCGCCCGGCGACCGCAAGGATTCCGCCGGCACGCTCTGGCTGGGGTACCCTCGTCCGCCCGGGCCCGGCAGCGAGCGGCTGGTTCTCGACCTCAAACTCGATGCCGATGTCGCCAAGAGCGGCGGCTACTTCTATAAGAACGCCGACTCATTCCGCGTCGAGGGCACGCGGGACCCGTGGCTCTTCGCATCCGGCTGCCGGGGCCTTGCGCGGTGCGCCTTGCCGCTCGGCGCCAAGGGTCCCTACACCGTGCATCTGCTCTTTGCGGCCGTCGATGGCGAGAAGGCCGGCCAGCGCGTCTTCGACGTGAAGTTGCAGGGCCGCGCCGTGCTCGCCGGCTTCGACGTGGCCAC
>CAYGWP010000247.1:0-10884 GCA_964353455.1 uncultured Anaerolineales bacterium | reverse complement strand
GAGTCCCCAAGGGACCCTTTCCACCAGAGGCTTCGACGGCTTCGTTGCCTCCGCCGCCGCTCCGATTGCTACGGGCTGGAGCGATAGATGCCCGGCGGGTATAATCTCCCCGCTGAGAACCGGCGCCTTTCACGGCGCACTAGCGCTGTCATACTAGGCCTTGCGTGCCAGGCGGCGCTTGCACTCGTCGAGGATATCGCGGGTGCGGCTGGCGCCGACGCGGGTGACGCCGATCGCGCGGACCGCAAGGAGGGCGTCGAGGTCCCGGACGCCGCCGGCGGCCTTCACCTGGACCTGGGCCGGCGAGTGCTTCCGCATCAGGCGCAGGTCGTCCAGCGTGGCCCCGCCCGAGCCGAAGCCGGTTGATGTCTTGACCCAGTCGGCGGCCAGTTGGCCGCAGATCTCGCACAGGCGGACCTTGTGCGGGTCCTTCAGGTAACAGTTCTCGAAGATGACCTTGACCTTGCGGCCTGCGGCATGTGCGATGTCGATGACGGCCTTGATGTCTGCGTGGACGTAGTCCCAGTTGCCGCTCAGGACCTGGCTCAGGTTGACGACCATGTCGAGTTCCTGGCCGCCGTCGGCCACGGCCTGCCGGGCCTCGGCCGCCTTGACGGGGGTGGCGTGGCCGCCGTGCGGGAATCCGATGGTCGTGCTCGCGCGAACGTCGCTCCCTTTGAGGATCTCGGCGCACCGCCGCACGTAATACGGCATGATGCAGACGCTGGCGACATCATACTGGAGCGCGAGGCGGCAGCCGTCCTCCAGGTCGCGCTCGGCCAGCGTGGGGGCGAGGAGCGAGTGGTCGATCATCTTGGCGATGTCGCGGTACGTGTAGTCCATGGCGGCGGCTCCCTGACACGGCCCGCCTAAGGCGGGGCGCGGCCTTCCGCGGATGCCGGAGAACCTATCACGCGGCGGCGGCGGACACAAGGGGATTGCGGCTGCGGCGCTATTTCTCTTCGGACTTTTTCTGCGGCGCGGTCTTCCAGGTGATGAGCCGCGATTGATTGAGCACAACGGTCAAGCCACGTTGATTCTATGGCGCGGCGGGCGCGGAGGCAATCGTCATGGGGCGCAAAAAAATGGGCGGCCGTTCGGCCGCCCAAAACAGTGCCTCCCCTCAGGGCGCGGATTATTTCTTGCGTCGGAGCAGCAGGCCCATCGCCAGGCCGCCGGCCAGCATGGCCAGCGTCGCGGGCTCGGGCACGACCAGGGTCTTATCCTTGACGATGGGAATGGCCGCCCCCGGCTGAATCGTGAAGTCCCACTGGAACGCCCACTCGGCGTTGCCAGTGAGCGGGCCGGTGGTGCCGTCGAGCGTCGTCGGGAAAGAGTCCGTGAGCAGGCCCAGGACGGCGCCGCCCAGACCGGCCTGCAAGTGATTCGGGGCCGGCGAATCGATGGTCTCGCCCAGCAAGGCCGAGCCGACGACCGTCTGGGTGGCGGTGTTGCCATTGTGGATCCAGATGGTGTCCTCGCCACCCGGGCCCGCCAGGTCGAAGTCGGCGTACTGGAAGAAGTGCACCACGCTGGCGGTGGAGCCGGTGTTCGTGATGCGGATGCCTTCGCTGACATCCGACCGGGTGCCGCCGGCAACCAGGGTGTAGGACACCTCGATCTTCAGGCCGGGGCCTGCATAGGTGAGGCGCAGATAATCGTCGAGGCCGTCTTCGTTGGAGTCCATTATGAAGACGGTGGGGGCAGCGAGTTCGCGGAGCGGGTTCTCTCCGCCCGGCTGGCCGTCGATGCGGTACCAGAAGCCCTGCTGCTGGAGATAGTCGCGCCCGGCCACTACCCAATCGTAGTGGAGCGCCTCGGAGGCCGTGTCGAACCGCAGTGTCGAACTGCCCTCGGCCAGGGTGATGATGTCTGCCGCAGCGGGCCGAACCGCGAGGCTCGCCATCACTGCGACCACCACAAGGATCCCTGCAACGTGAAGTTTCATCGGCATCCTCCCTCTCAAGGATGGGCAGGCGTCACAACGGCCCCGCCGCGGGGCGGGCGCCCGTCTGCCTCGGTGCTTTCTATCTATCTCGCGTGACGGCCCTCCATCAGGCCGACACCGCCAGGCGCCACACACGCTAGCGCCGCCGGTTCGGGCGCGACAACCGTCTCGAAGATTGCGATTGAGCCGGACAGACTGAAGGAGACCTCGGTGTTGGGATACTCTCGGGACACAGGTGTGGCGGCTGCGGCAAGGCGCGGCAGGCCAGAGACCACGACGTCAGGCGAGAGAATGAGCGCAGCCGGAAGACGGTGAGACACCCTGGTCCCTCCATCCCCCGGCATGCGGCACGCGAACCGTCTCCCACGAAAAAAGACGATCCTGGTAGGCTAAGCCCTCCAGGATCGCCCGTGGTGAGTCGGTGGTGCCAGATTGTCAGGCGGGATCTATCCCCGCAACCCGCCCCCGACCTGGCCGACACAACCCCCTCAGGTTTCACCGGCCGATCGGATGACTACAACAGCCTCCCTGCAACTAGAAGAGCCTCCCTACAACCAATCACTCCGCAACACGATGGTAGTATAACGGCTTTTGGCGAAAAGTCAAATGGTTCGGGCAAGAAAAACAAGGCGACCGTGCGAAAAGAAAAGGGTCCAAGACCCCTAAAGTCGTTCCCGCCAGTCCGCAGGGCGGGTTCTTTTCGGCCTTGCCGCTACTTCCTGCGCCGCCGCAGAATCAGCCCGGCCACGCCCAATCCCATCAGGCCGAGTGTCGCCGGCTCGGGTACCACGCCCTCCAGACTGTCATCAGCCCAGTCGCCCGTATCGTCCAACTGCGCACGGACATAGGGATCCGTAGCCAGGCTCGACATCTTGGATTGGAGGATCTTGGCTTCCAGCGCGGTGTTGCTCGTACCAAGAGTAACCGCGTAATCGGCCGGCAGGAGCGACACAATGGCCCAAGCGGTGCCGGTCCACGAATCCAGCGTCAGCGACGACAACGACACGCCGCCGGCATCCATCGTCACAGCCAGGCGGTATGCCTTCGTAGTGCCGGTATGATCGTAGAAGAACATCCGGAAAATAGTCTGCTCGTCGATGCTTAACGGCCCGCCGTTTATATCGACCGGCGGAGAGACCACCGTCAGGGCCATGTAGTTCCACGTGCCGTCCTGGTCAAACTGGACCGTGGACATGTCGAGACCCGTGTTGTAGAACGGCTTTGTGGTCTCATTGGGCGTGTCGTTCAGGACGACCGTGTACTCTCCGGCACCCACCGACCCGTCCAGCGTCGGCGACGCCAGCGCCACTCCCGGCAACCCCACGAGCGCGGCAACTCCCAGTGCCAACCAGCAGTGCATTGCCATAATCTCACCCCTACCCCCTCAGCCCGCGAGCCCGCTGCCGACATTGCGCAGTAGTCGGCAACCCATTACTTCCCCGGCACGTCTGCTGCGTAGGGACTTACGGCACATAGAAAGCCGCTGGAGGGTGTGCACCGAAGGCAGCCCGGAACGGGCCGACCGCAGATAGACAGTCAGAAACTATCCCCGGCACACAACCCCCTGCCCTTAACATCCATATTCTACAACATGGCGGAAGAAAGTCAAACGCGGGAGGGGGAATTCAGCAAGATTTTCGCCCCCGAAGGCCATCCATACCCCCCCGAGAGGCCGGGAAAGCCCCGAATGCCGCCATTTCCGGCCCGCCGCTGGCCCAGGCGACCCTCGCAATGCACACAAGTGCCGGAACCACAACACGTTGAGCGCGGCCGTCGCAAGACAGGCCGCCGGCGAGAACCGCTGTCAGGCCTTTTTTTTTTCGCGCAACTGACTTGACTCGTCCCGATTTGTGCGCAATACTCTCTGGTAACTAGAACGCGGGGGATGCGGCTACACCAAATTCAGCGACGAATCTGCCGCATAGCCGGTTTTTCCGCTTGGGGGGTTACTATCAAGAGAAGGAGCGTCCCATGCGTAGGTTTGCGAGCATCTTGTTTGTGGCGGCACTTGGCATTCCTTGTGTGGCGCTTGCCGACGACCTGAACCCACCCAACCAACCGGTTCCGTTGCCGGGTAACATTCTGTGGGCCCGTGGCGCCCTATACTCAACCTCGGCTGAGTGGGAGTTCCTGACAAACGCCAATCCGATCACCCCGGACGGGACCGTGCCGGTGTACGTCGGCAACTTCCCGATCAACGGCCCGCTGGCAACCATGACCAACCTGACGTACAGCAACGACGGTCAGGGCATGGACGGCTGGCTGGCCGGCACGGAAGCGGGTTCGATCATCCTGGACATTCCCAACTGGATCGACAACGAGGAGTTCAAGTATCTTCACCTTCAGATTTCCTACAACCACCCCGGCCCGGACAGCACCATGAGTGTCAACATCCAGGCTTTCGATGGTCATGGCGTTCAAGAGGTGCACTTCGAGGGCGCCATCGACGGCCACTTCCTGCCCAACGACGAACATTACCTCTATCAGTTCTGGCAGATCATCCCCAACCCCGATTGGGAGCGGATCACAATTGACGTGCCCGCGGGATACTTCATCGACGAGATCGTGGTGGACACGATCTCGATTCCCGAGCCCGCGACGATGGGCCTTCTGGCCGTGGGCGGCGCGGTAGTCGGCCTCATCCGCCGCCGTCGGTCGTAACGCCGTCTCGTCACAGCCGGTAAACACAAGAGCCCCCGATCCGTCGGGGGCTCTTCTTTTGCGCGGTCCGGGGCAACCTGCGGCCGCCCTCATCATGCCAGCGAGGCAATGCGGCCGAAGTCCTCCTTCAGGCTCCGGTAAAGTTGGCCGTACTCGGTGTACAGCGCATCGTACCGTGCGACGTTCTTCGCGCTCGGCCTGGTGCTGGAGACCGTCTTGATGGTGGCCTGGCACGCCTCGGGTACGCTCGACCAGGCGCCCGTGCCGACGCCGGCCAGGAGGGCCACGCCGTCGGCCGGGCCTTCCTTGCTCGAGACTGTGGAGACGGCGCCGCCATAGACGTCGGCCTGAAGCCCGCGCCAGAACTTCGACCTGGCCCCGCCGCCGGAGACGCGGATCTCGGTGACCGGCACGCCCATGCCGCGGATTATCTCGAGGCAGTCGCGCATGGCGTAGGTGGCCCCTTCCAGAACAGCGCGGGCCATGTGGGCGCGGGTGTGCATGTTCGAGAGGCCGATCCAGGCGGCCCGCGCGTGAGGGTCGGCGTGAGGCGTGCGCTCGCCCGTCAAATACGGCAGGAAGTAGAGGCCGTGGCAGCCCGGCGGCACACCGGCCGCAAGCGCCGTGATCAGTTCGTACGGGTCAACCTTCTTTTTCTTCGCCGACGCCACGAGGTCCTGGCACAGGACGTTGCGGAACCACTGTAGGCTGCCGCCGGCCGCCAGCACGACGCCCATCACGTGCCACTTGCCGGGAACGGCGTGGCAGAAGGTGTGTACGCGCCCCAGGGGGTCGGTCTCGACGGTGTCGGCGTGGGCGAAGACGACGCCGCTGGTGCCGAGCGTGGCCGAGATTACGCCGCGCCGCACGATGCCGTTGCCGACGGCCCCTGCGGCCTGGTCTCCGCCGCCGCCGACGACGGGCGTTCCGGGCGCGAGGCCCGTGGCCTCGGCTGCCGCGGCCGTCAGGCGGCCCGACACTTCGGGCGATTCGTGCACCGCCGGCAGCAGGGCCGAGTCGATCTGGAGTGCCGCAAGGAGTTCCTTCGACCACGCGCGGGCCTTCACGTCCAGGAGGAGCGTTCCGGATGCGTCGCTCACTTCCGTTGCGAACTCGCCCGTCAGGCGGTATCGCACGTAGTCCTTGGGAAGCAGGATGCGGGCGGTCCGCTCATAGACGCGCGGCTCGTGCTTACGGACCCAGAGGATCTTCGGGGCGGTAAAGCCCGTCAGGGCCGGGTTCGAGACGAGTTGGATGAGCCGGTCTCGTCCGCCGGCGGCGGCGGTGATCTCCTGGCACTCTGCGCCGGTGCGCTGGTCGTTCCAGAGGATGGCGCGGCGGAGGACCTTGCCGGACTTATCGAGGAATACCGACCCGTGCATCTGGCCGGAGAGTCCGACGCCGGCGACCTGGTCGCCCCTGGCGCGGGCGGCCCGGAGGACCCGCCGGACGCTCTCGCAGGTGGCACGCCACCAGTCTTCCGGCGCCTGTTCGCTCCAGGCGGGCTTCGGGGCGTAGGCGGGATACTCCACGGTCACGGAGGCGAGGATCCGTCCGCGGGGGTCCACCAGGAGCGTCTTCGTGCCGCTGGTGCCGATGTCGATGCCGAGCAGGTGGGACATGGCGGCCTCCGGTTGCAGGACGGCTCCGCTCAGGGCGAAGTGCGTGTTTGGCGCCACAGCGCTACTTCGCGTTTCTGCGCCGCGGTTCTCCCCTGGCACGGCCCGCCTGAGGCGGGACGGCCGAACCGCCGCGTGGGTTGCCGCTTACGCCGGCTCCATGCGGTATTCCGGCGGGCGGCACAGCGACCAAGGCTAATTGCTTACGGGCAAGGAAGGCGGGGGGCGACGCACGCTACGGCCGAATCAGACATCGTCATCGTCGTCCTCGTCGTCATCGTCGTCCCAGTCGTCGTCATCGTCGTCCTTTTGTTCGTCGGCGTCTTCGTCGTCAACGTCCCAATCCTCCTCATCATCCTCGTCGAGGTCATCATCCTCGTCTTCGTCGAGGTCGTCTTCTTCATCTTCTTCCTCTTCGTCTTCATCCTCATCGACGTCTTCGTCGAGTTCATCGACGTCGCCGCCGTCTTCCTCCCCGCCGAAGAGTTCATCTTTGACCACGGCCTTACCCTCCGGTTTGGCGGACTCCATTTCGGCGATCAGTTCAGCCGCCCGGTCCGCGAATTCCTCAGGCACCAAGACCGGCACGCCGGCCCCGATTCCTGCAAGGCTGCTGCCTTCGCCTTCGAGGACGGCCGGGATGCCGTGGGCCTCAAGTTCCGTCTTAAAGAGTTCTGCTTCCGCCTGGTTGGCGGCATGGACGAGAAGCACAAGGTCGGTGTATTCCTGCGGCTCGTCGCGGGTCTCGCCCTTGGGCATGGGCGGCGCGGGCGGCGCCTTGTCTTTGGCTCTGCGTGTGTCGCCGGCCTTGCGCTTACGTGGCATGCAACGTCTCCCCTTCTCGATCATCTTCGGCCACCGGCGCGGGAGTTTAGAAATCGCGCGTCGGCCTGTCAAGGGCAAAAAGTCCGCGCCGCTCCGGCGTTCAAGCATCCGTTGCCCGCGCCCGGCCTCACCCTGCCCCCGGGCCGCCCCATTCCAGCATAGTCGCGCGCCTCTCGCCGGTACAAGGGCCTTGCCGCCTGAAGAGAAAAACGCCCGCCGCCGCTACCGCGTCCGCCTGAACACCGCGAGCCAGAACGGCGACAGCGGCCGGTACCCCGCCGCTTCCTCGTTCCAGCGGTACACGGTATAGTCGGCCGACTGCATGTCTATGACGCCGACCTGCTCGTAGTTGGCCACGCCGTACCGGCTAAGCCACTGAAAGATCGTCATGTCGGAATCCGGGCCCGCCAGCCACGAGGTCGGGACGTGGACGGTAATAAGGAACCTCGGCTGCGACGCCTCGATCTCGCGGATCATCTCCAGTTGCATGCGGCGGGCGTAGGGCTGCGGCTCCATAAGGCCGTACGTATAAATGTAGCCGGTGGCCGACCGGCGATGGGCGTAGAAGTAAATCTCCGGCTCCGAGCCGACCACCGCGATGCGGTCGGACGGCGACGCCCGGTCGGCAACATATTTGGCTATCTTGACGGCCTCCGGGAACGGATTCATGCCGTACACGCTGCGGCATGCCCTCTCCGGCGTCTCCTCGAACAGGACGGCCCGCTCCGCCAGCAGCACGTAGCCGCAGGCGGCGGCCAGGACCGCCCCGGGCATCCATCGCACGAAGCGCGGCAGGCGCGCGTGCCCGAGCGCCCCCGCGGCCGAGGACACCAGCACCCCCGCCAGGATCGAGAGCGCCGGCAGGAGGAGCAGGAAGTAGTGGTTCCGGTAGTAGAACCCCGCGCTCGTCGCAATGAACGAGAACACGAGCAGCCCGCCCAACAGAGGCGCGGCAGCACGGACACGCCGGTCCCACGCCGCCGCCACGAGGCCCACGGCTCCCAGGGTCCAGATTCCTGCCGCCGCCCCCGTGCATTCTTCCAACCCCTGGACAAACCAGTTGGCGCTCTCGCTCAGCGGAACAATCGAGCCGTACTCTCGTGCATAATCGATCGTCCAGAACCAGAAGGTGTCGAAGACCCCGGCGGCCCGGAGCGCAAGGGCCGTCGCGGCAAGCGGAACGGCGGCGCCGAGCGCGAGCATGCCTTCGTCGGCCGCCAGCCGCCGCCAGTTCACCGGCCGCGCCCTTAGATGCCGCCACGCCAGATACAGCGCGGCAAAGGCGAGGAACGCCGCCCCGGGCTGCTTCATCAGGATCGCCACGCCCAGCAGGAATCCGCTGACCGGCACGAAAAGCCGCTTCGGCCGGTCCAGCGCAACCAGAAGCACCATGATCCCCCCAAGCGCCGCCAGCATCACGAAGTGCGTGGCGTGGCCCGCCAGGCCGAGGACGCCCGGAAGCATCGTCGTTACGGCATGGCATGCGGCCGCCGCCGCGCCCGCCCAGGCATCCAGCAGGCGCTTGGCCAGGAGGAAGATGAGGATGGAACTTGCGGCATTGACGATCATGACGCCGATATGGATGCCCGCGACCGTCTGCCCGAACACGGCCATGATAACCGCGTACGCCGCATACGTGCCGGGGAACTTCATGTTGTAGGCCAGGCTGTACGGCGGCAGGCCGTCGAGCATCAGTTGTCCGGCGTAGGCGTACTCGCCCTCATCGCGTTCCAGGGGCATGTCGGCCAGGCGGAGCCTGATGCCGGCGGCCAGCAGGATCGCAAGTCCGGCGATGACCCACGGCATGAAGCGAGAGGCGCCCGCGCGTTTCGCCATATCGTTGCTTTTTTCCATGGCCGTTCTTGACGCAGAGGCCGCCGAGGTGTTTTTCCGTAACCTTTCTTAACGCAGAGGCCGCAGAGATCGCAGAGAAAAGATAATTACATATTAACAACGACAACAATAATGGCGTTGTTGTTTCTTTTGCACGCTTCGCTCTTTGTTTTTCTCAGCGTTCTCTGCGGCCTCTGCGTTCAAACAGAACGGCGGAGACCTCCGCGTTCAAGAGAAATCCGAATACTCACGAACCCGCGCGGGCCTTCCTGACCTCGTCGCGGAATCGGCACGCCAGGTCGGTGATGGTCGCCCAGTCGCCCTTCTGGATAGCGGCGCTATCGACGAGGGCGGCGCCCGCGCCGAGCGTGACGGCACCGGCCTTGATGAATGCGCCGACGGTCGTGAGGTCCACGCCGCCGGTCGGCATCAACTTCAGGAACGGCATCGGGGCGAGGATGGCCTTGAAGTACGCCGGGCCGCCGACGCTCGCCGGGAAAACCTTTATCACGTCGGCCCCGAGTTGGTGGGCCTGGAAAATCTCGGTAGGCGTGAACGCGCCCGGAATGACCGCCTTGCCGCGCGTGCGTGCGGCCTGGATGACCTCAGGCACGAGGACGGGGCCGACGATGAATTCCGCCCCGGCGTCCGCGGCCTCCTCGGCCTGCTTCGCTTGAGTCACGCTGCCGACGCCCACCAGGAGGTCTTTGCCGAAGGTCTTGACGAGACGCCGGATGCCGTCGATGGCGCCGGGCACGGTCATCGTGACCTCGGCCACCGGCACGCCGCCGGCGATCAGGGCCTTCGAGAGGTCCACGAGCACATCAGCCGATTTCGCCCGGACGACCGGGATGATCCCGATGTCGCACAAGGTCTTGACGGTTTCCTGGGATGTCATGGTTGCACTCCGTTACTTGAATCGCTCCAGGGCGGCCCTGGCGTCGGCCGCCTGCTGCGTCTGCGGATAGTCGGAAACGACCTTGGCATAGTACTGACGGGCGAGGTCCATGCGTCCGTTCCTGAAGTAGCCGTCCGCGAGGCCGAGCAACTCCTTGGCCTTTCGTTCGGTCTGGAAGAAGCGGATGCGGGCCATGAGGTCGGCATCCTTTTCGAGTCGCTCGCGTGCGGCTGCGGCCTTCTTGCCCGGCTCGGTGTCGCCCCCCTGCTTGACGATGCGGCCATAGATCTCGTATGCGTCGAGGAGCCGCTCGATGCGCGCCGCCTGCCGCTCCTTCTCCGAGAGTTCGCGCATCGTCCGAGCCGCGACCGCAGGGCCGGGGGCGGGTGCGGCCGGGGCGGGCTTCGCCTCGGGCGGGGCATCTCGCCCAGTCGAGTCTTCGACCTGCTTTTCGGGAATCTTCACGGCGGGCGGACGGACGAGCGCTTCGGCCTGGGCCTCCAGGGCCTCCGCCTTCTTGAGGTCCTCGGCCAGGCGCCCGGACCTCAGGGTGGCCTGGAAGTTCGGGTCCGAGTCCAGTTGCCGCAGGAGCATCCCGGCGTCCTTGGCGGGTCCGAGGCCCATGTAGATGCGTACGATGCGTTTCAGTTCCGACACCCCTGCCGCCGGGTCTTCGCCGGCCACGAGTTGCCGGGCGACGGCCAGGTCCCGCCGCGCCTCCTCGACGATGACCTTCAGTTCGTTGAAGGCCTTCTCGGGGTACGGCGAATCGATGCGCATCCGCGACATCTCGGCGACGTTCAGGAGGATCCGGACGGCGGCGCCCGTGTTGCCTTCGCCGCGGGCCTTCATGCCGTCGCGGAAATCGTCCTCGGCCTTCTTCTTGTATTTCTCGTGGGTGACGTTGGGGTCTTCCTCGACGGTGCCCATGCTGACGCCGGCAAACAGGGGGCCCGGCCCGAGGAAGACCGCCAGGAGAATGCCGACGACCAGAGTGCGGATTGCGGATTGTGGATTGAGGAGTGGAGTTAGCCGCCCGGCTTGCCGGGCGCTGGCCGCCAGCGCCGCGCAAGCGCGGCGGCTAACCACAATCCACAATC
>CAYGWP010000246.1:0-2028 GCA_964353455.1 uncultured Anaerolineales bacterium | reverse complement strand
CACCCCCTCTTAGCGTGGCGCAGTTCACCCCTCTCCCCTTGTGGGAGAGGGGCGGGGGTGAGGGGTGGAGCAACGGCAACCCCTCACCCGGCCTTCGGCCACCCTCTCCCGCAAGGGGAGAGGGTAAACAGCCTTGCGGTTGCACGTCCGACTTTTTCCACGGACATGCCGCCGGAGCATACCGCGGCGGCGCGGCAGGTTCAAGGTCGCGTTGAAACACAGTGGGCCTTGACAATCGGCCGTGCGGGCGGCTTGATAGTGTCGGCAACGGCCGTCAAATCCTGTGGAGGCATCGACCATGGGGAGTTTCACCCGTCGGCAACTCCTGGGCGGACTGGGCACGGCGGGGGCGTGGGCCGTCCTGGGCGGGCGCGCGGCCCGGTGCGAGGCGCGCCCCAGGGTCCGCGAGGTCACGGTCATCAGCCAGGAGCCGAAGTTGTACCACGGCTGGCCGACGCTGGCGCGATGCCGCAGCGGCAGGCTGCTCCTCACGTATTCGGGCGGGCGCGAGGCGCACGTCTGCCCGTTCGGCCGCGTGGAGTTGATGCAGTCCGACGATGACGGCCGCACGTGGAGCCGCCCGCGGGTCCTCTCCGACAGCCCCATCGACGACCGCGACTCGGGCGTCCTGGAGACCGACGCGGGCACGATCCTCGTCACCACGTTCACATCGCTCGCGTACGAGCCGATCCTGAAGAAGGCCGAGGACGCCACGGCGGGGTCGCCCGGCGCGTGGCCCCAGGAGAGACTCGCGCGGTGGCGTGCGGCCAACGGGCGGCTCTCGGCCGATGAGCGCAAGGCCCGGCTGGGCGTCTGGATGATCCGATCGACCGACCGCGGCGAGACGTGGTCCGAGCCGTACGATTGCCTCGTCAGCAGCCCGCACGGGCCGGTGCAACTCATGGACGGCCGGCTTCTGTACGCCGGCAAGGACCTTTGGCGTCCGCCGCACCGAGTGGGCGTCTGCGAATCTACCGACGACGGCCGCACGTGGCGGTGGCTGGCCGACATCCCCGAGCGCCCCGGCGACACACACGAATTGTACCACGAACTCCACGCGGTGGACTGCGGCGGCGGGCGGATGGTCGTGCAACTGCGGAATCACAACAGGGCCAACCTGGGCGAGACCCTCCAGAGCGAATCGGCGGACGGCGGCAAGACGTGGTCGGCCCCGCATCCGATCGGCGTCTGGGGGCTGCCTTCGCACCTCGCGCGCTTACGCGAAGGCCGGCTCCTGATGACGTACGGACACCGGCGGACGCCGTTCGGAAACCAGGCCCGCTTCAGCGAGGACCAGGGGCGGACCTGGGGCGAGGCGGTCATTCTCTCGGGCGATGGCAAGGGGTCGGACCTCGGATACCCTTCAACGGTGCAACTTGCCGACGGGCCTTCGCCCGCCGTAGGGCTACGGCCCGCAGGCGGGTCGCTGCTGACCGTGTGGTACGAGCGTATGGCGGAGGTGGCGGGCGCGGTGCTCCGCCAGGCGCGGTGGTCATAGTAGTAATCCTTGAATTGGCCGGGGAGCGGTCTTAGGATAGGGGTTCCAGAGGAGGCCGCATGAGGCTAACCGCGCCGGTTCAGACTGTTGGCCGCGTGGTCGTCGAGCAACTCGGCGACCTGGGGGACTTTGCCGTCTTCACTGCGCAGATGCTGCGGTGGATTCTGACGGACGGCACGCGGTGGCGGCTCCTGCGGCCGCAACTCTACGAGGTGGGCGTCCGGAGCCTGCCGGTGATTCTCTTCACGGGGGCGTTCGTCGGGATGGTGCTGGCGGCGCAGTCGTATTACCAGTTCGACGCGATGGGGCGGTCATCGTGGTCCGGGGCGGTCATCAACCTGTCGGTGGTCAAGGAACTGGGCCCGGTGCTGGCGGGGGTGATGATCGCGGGCCGCGTGGGCGGGGCGCTGGCGGCGGGGCTGGGCACCATGAAGGTGACCGAGCAGAGCGACGCCCTGCGGGCCCTCGGGGCCGACCCCATGCGGCACCTCGTCGTGCCGGGATTCCTGGCCTGCCTCCTCCTGATCCCG
>CAYGWP010000245.1:0-8848 GCA_964353455.1 uncultured Anaerolineales bacterium | reverse complement strand
GCGGCGCCACCGAATCCGAGGTCAAGGAAAAGAAGGCCCGCGTCGAGGACGCCATGCACGCCACCCGCGCGGCCGTCCAGGAAGGCATCGTCCCCGGCGGCGGCGTGGTGTGCCTGAGGGCGCAGGCCGCCGTTGAGGCGACCCTCAAGAAGGCCAGGGGCGATGAGAAACTCGGCGTCGAGACCGTCCTGAGGGCCCTGGAAGAGCCGATGCGCCAGATCGCACAGAACGCCGGCCGAGACGGCTCCGTCGTCGTCGAGGAAGTCCGCGGCATGCCCAAGACGCACGGCTTCAACGCCCTCACGGGCGAGTATGGAGACATGGTCAAGATGGGCGTCATCGACCCGGCGAAGGTCACGCGGACGGCCCTCCAGAACGCCGCCTCGATCGCCGCCCTTATGCTGACGACCGACGTCATGGTCACCGAATTGCCGGAGGACGAGGACGAGGGTCTCGACTCCGAGGAAGCAGTGGCGTAAACTCGGCAGCGCACGTTCGCGCACCATGAGCGGGGCGGCGGCGCGGGCCGTCGCCCCGCTTTAACATATTCATATTTGGCCGGTCGCCGCGGCGACCGCGCGTTGTTTCTTGCCTGGGAGCGCTCGATGCCCGACGAGGAAGACTACTACGCAATCCTCGGCGTGCCGCGCGGCGCAAACGCCGACGAGGTCCGAACCGGCTATCGCAACGCCGCCAAGAAGTATCACCCGGACCTCAACCCCGACGACAAGGCGGCCGAGGACCGGTTCAAAAAGTGCACCGAGGCCTACGAGGTCCTCTCGGACCCCGAGAAGCGCGGCCGGTACGACCAGTTCGGCAAGGCGGGCCTGCGGGGGGCGGGCCTCCACGACTGGCAGCAGGCCGACGTCCGCGACATCTTCTCGATGTTCGGCGACGTGTTCGGCCTCGGCGACCTCTTCGGTTTCGGCGGCCCGAGGCGCGGCGGGCCTGGGCGCGGGGCAAGCCTCCGCGTCGTCGTCGGCGTAGGGCTTGCCGAGGTCCTCAAGGGAGCGACCAAGACCGTTCGCCTGTCGCGCCGGGAACTCTGCGAGAAGTGCAAGGGTTCAGGCTCGGCCTCTGGTCGCCGCGAGAAGTGCCCGACCTGCGGCGGGCAGGGCCGCATCCAGCAGGGCGGCGGGTTCTTTCGCATCGTGACGGAGTGCCCGCACTGCGGCGGACAGGGGTCGCGGGTGCGCGACCCGTGCCCGGAGTGCGGCGGCCGCCGCTTCGTCAGCCGACAGAGGACCATCGAGGTCCACATCCCCGCCGGCATCGAGGACGGGCAGCGGGTCCGCCTGACCGGCGAAGGCGATGCCGGCGAACTCGGCGGCACGCGCGGCGACCTCTACGTAGAGGCCCGCATCGAGGAGCACCCATTCTTCCAGCGGCACGCGCGCGACCTCCTCTGCCAGGCGCCGGTCAGTTTCACGCAGGCGGCGCTCGGGGCCGAGATCGACGTCCCGACGCTCGAAGGTAAGGAGGCGATGACGCTCTCTCGCGGCACGCAGAGCGGCGACCTCTATCGCCTGAAGGGCCAGGGCCTCCCCGACATCGAGGGGTACGGCCGCGGAGACCTGCTGGTCCAGGTGATCGTGGAGATACCGAAGAAACTCTCGCGGCGCCAGGAAGAACTGCTGCGCGAGTTCGCCATGAGCGAGAAGAAGGGCGTCCTGCCGCAACGCGAAAGTTTCCTCGAAAAACTGGCCGAGTACCTCGGCGGCAAGGCGGAGGATAAGAAGCAATCATGAAACCCCGCAACGGTCACCATCCGCATCGTGATGAGGCCCCGAAGCGGCCCGCCGACCAGGCCCCGGCGCCCCCCGCGCAGGGCGAACGCGCCGCCGTCCCCGACTACGAAGACCTCCTGGCCGCCAAGACCAGGGAGGGCAAGGACCTTGTTGACCAACTCCAGCGCCTCGCCGCAGAGTACTCCAACTACCAGAAGCGCATGGAGCGGCACTTCCAGGAAGAGAAGAAGCACGGAATCCGTGCGCTGGTGCTGGACCTCCTGCCGGCCATCGACAACTTTGAGCGTGCCCTGGATGCCGCCGCCGCAAAGCCGAGTTTCGAGTCGCTCCTGGAGGGCGTGAGGGCCGTCCACGACCAGATGCTTGCAGCGCTTGCCGCCCACGGCGTCGAGCAGATCGACGCCGCCGACCAGCCGTTCGACCCGGAACACCACGAGGCCGTGACCCTGGTGCCGAGCGAGTCGCACGCCGAGGGCAAGGTCGTCGAGGTGATGCAGAAGGGGTACCGGCTGCACGGCCGGACGATCCGGCCCAGCCGCGTCGCCGTCTCGGGCGGCCCGCCGAAACCCGAGGCAGTACCTGACGAGCCGCGACCGTAAGGTCGCGGGTACGCACGACCAATTTGGTCGCGCAATTGAGGGTAATCTATGCCGACTTATGAATATCGCTGCGAAGCCTGCCGCCACGAGTTCGAGGAGTTCCAGCCGATGACGGCCCAGCCGATCCGCAAGTGCCCCGCCTGCGGCAAGCGCCGCGCAAAGCGACTCCTCGGCAGGGGCGGCGCCGTCATCTTCAAAGGCTCCGGCTTCTACGCCACCGACTATCGCAGCAAGGCATATAAGGAAGACGCCAAGAAGGATGCGCCGGCCGCACCCGTGTCGAAAGACGCCGCGCCCGCGCCAAGCCCGTGCGAGGGATGCAGGGAGGACCCCAAGTCGTGCCCAAAGAAGGACAAGTGAATCAGGAAGCCTCCGACCGCTGCCGCTACTGCGGCCGCCGCATAGCGCGGTCCGATCCGGTGCACGCGCGGTTCTGGCCGTTCTGCTCTGAGCGGTGCAAGATGGCGGAACTCGGCCTCTGGTTCCAGGACCGCTACGTCATCAGCCGTCCCGTGGACCAGGTGGCCGACGATGCCGCCGCCCGGGCGCCGCCGGCGAAGGCCGGAAAAAAGTCGAAAGCCGCCGGAAAGCCGAATAGTTCTTGACATGCCTTGCGGCGCGGCGGAATATGGGGCTCAAGGGCCGGTCAACAGGAGCAAGGAGAACGCCATGGCCGACGAATCCACGAAGGAACTCCAGTGCATCGACTGGCGCCGATGTTTCTCGTTTCTTGAGATCGTCCGGTCGTTCCGGCTGGCCATCCATCCGGCCAAGATATTCCTGTGCTTCGTGGGCCTGGCGCTCTCGTTCGGCGCAGCGTGCCTCGTTGACCGGATTCCCACCGTCGGCCAGACCGACGTCCGCATCCAGAGCGTCACCCCGGCCCGCTTCGACGTTGCCAGGTGGCAGTCGGGCCTGTCGCAGTTAGGAATCGCCGCCCCCCCGAGGAACAGTTTCTACGACAACGTCCATTACATCGTGACCAAGACGCTCTGGGGCGACTGGGCCATGCCCTACGTCGATGGCAAGGGCTGGGGCGACTTCACGGCGTTCCTGGCGTCGCCGCTGGTTGCGGCCCGCGACTCGCTTGCGCTGGCCGTGGCCTACTGGGACCAGGCCCCGTGGTTCGCCCTCATCAACACGGTGCTGGCGCTGGCGATCTGGTCGGTGATCGGCGGGGCGGTCTCGCGGATGTCGGCCGTGCGGTTCGCCCGCGAGGAGAGCGTGCCGCTGGGGAAGGCCGTCGGCTTCGCCCTCTCGAAGTGGCCGAGCATCGTGACGAGCCCCCTGATTCCGTTCGGCGTCCTGGTGCTGGTGGCGGTCGGCATAGGCGCCCCGACGGGCCTGCCGCTGATGATCCCGTACGTGGGCGAGTACGCCGTCGGCATCTTCTTCTTCGTGACGCTGATCCTGGGCCTCCTGATGGCCCTGATCATCATCGGCGGGGCGCTCAGCCTGGGCCTCCAGTGGCCGACGATCGCCGCCGAGGGGTCGGACTCCTTCGACGCCATCAGCCGCTCGATCTCGTACGTCGCCAGCCGCCCGTGGCGGTACCTCTTCTATCTTCTTTTCAGCGCCGTATATGGATGCCTGGTGTTCGTGTTCGTCAAGTTCCTGGCGTTCCTCGTACTGTGGATAACGCACCACGCCGTCGCGACGTTCTCGTGGGGCAGCGGCGCCGCGGCCGATAAACTCGTCCGCCTCTGGGCGCTGCCCACCCTCTCCAACCCCTGGCCGCAGCCCGGCGCAACGCCCGATGCCATGTACGGGGCCGAGGCATCCGCCATGTATCTATTCATGTTCTGGGTCTGGGTTGCCATGGGGATGATGGTCGCCTTCCTGCCGAGTTTCTTCTTCACCTCGCAGACGATCATCTACTTCCTCCTCCGCAAGGTCGTCGATGCCACCGACGTGGAAGAGGTCTATGTCGAGGAATCCGAGGAAGAGCAGTTGCCCCTGGAGGCGAAGGCCGCCGCGCCCGAGGTCGTCAAGGTGACGGAACCCGCGCCGCCGAAACCGCCGGAGTGATCCGCACCCGGTTCTTGCCCTTCACGAGCGCTATCTGCCGCAGCGTCAAGAGGTCGAACTCGTCCGCCTCGGCCGAGCCTTCCGCGAGGACCTTCCCCGTCCCGAGGTCGGTCACCGCGTAGCGGAACTTCGCGCCGGCCGGCGTGCGGAACCGCTGGAGGCGCCGGGGCGTCAGGTCAACCTTGCACGAATCCCTCGGGGCATCGCCCTTCAGGATGGCCGTGAGTTCCCACGCATCGGCCGTATCCACGATGTCGCCCGTCTCCCACCAGAGGTGGGCGTTGTATGCCCCCTGCGGGTCGCCGTCGGTCGGACCGGCGGCCTTGTCGGCCTCCCGCTCCTCCTTAGAGAGGACCTTGCCCGTGCCGATGCGGCCGGAGCGTGGGGGGAGAGGGGTTTGTCATCTGTCGTCTCTGGCTGCGGCTTGCCGCGATGTCTCATTCCGAGCCTGTCGAGGAACCCTTCAGGGGAGGCGACTGACGTGACGGAGTGCACTGCCTCGCCGGGGCTTGTCCCTCCGAAAGGTGCTTCGACAAACTCACCATGACAGTGGGGGGCCATCTCCCGCGCCGCCGGCGAGCGTGGTGCGGGATGCGGGCGCACGTCACTTCGCTCGGCACATCTCGTCGCAACGCTCCCTGGCGTAATCTCTGGCCGAAAATTCGGTGCCGGGTTCCCGCGGGACGATATAGGGGTCATCCCCGAAGAGCAGGTATGTGCGGTTGAGTTCTTCGGCGGTCATCCCACGCTCATAGGCCGAGGCGAGATACTCGTCCACGACCTTCTTCGCGGCGGCCACCGCGGCCTCCGCTGTCGCGAACTCGCCCAGATTGTAGCGCTCGCTCTCGTCCATGTAGTGGAAATTGTCGTCCACATAGACCGTATAGGTCATCTCCAGCCCCCTGTCGTGTCCCCTCCTCTCGTCCTCGTCGAGTCCGCTGACTCTCCCCCCATCAAGGCATTCGACGAAGACGAGGACGACGACAACGACGACGACTCAAGAACTCCCACGCGGCCTCAGCCCTGCCCATACGCCGCCTGGAATGCCTCGTGCCGGGCGCGGAGCCCGGCCCAGATGGCCTCGGGCACGAGCCCGCGGATGAACGCATAGACGGGCTCCATCGCCTCGGGGTGCAGCAGGTCGGACGGCACCACGTGGCGCTCCCCGCACGCGACGACCTCGAGCCACTCCAGAGCCCCGCCCACATGGTCGGAGTCTGGGGCAGTCTCCCAGGCGGCGTGGGCAGTGACCCGCCGCTCAACAATCATCTTGTGGAGTCCGTCGAGGAGCGGCCCGCTCACGCGGAAGCGCTCCTCCCAGGCCGGTGCGCCTTCCTCAGGGTAGTCGGGACGGAACACGATCGTCCCCTCGCCTTCGGGCGAGACGCAGATGGTGAATTCGTAGTGGTACGGCGGCCGCACGCTGCCCTCCCGCCAGTCATAGCGGAAGCCGAAGTCGGCCGGCCGCCCCTCCCCGCGTTCGGGCTCCATCCAGGCTCTCCCTTCACAACAAGCGCCACAAGTGCCGCTCGGTCCTCGGCCCGGTCCTGCGAATATGGCAGAAGGTGTTCTGAAACACGTTCTCACAACCCCACGCTGACTTTGGCTCACACGCCGTCTTCGCGTGCCAAACACGCTGACCGCCGATCCCATAACTGATAGGAAATTTGATCTGGCAGCGGGGACGCGGCCGGAGCATGGGGGGAGAGGGGTTGGGGGGAGGGGGGCATGTTCGGTTCTCCTGGATGTCCGGTGTTACTGGTTCCAGCGTCCATTTTGCGCGCCAAGAGGTCTTGTGAGCCGCATCCGGCCCCGCAGGGCCCCGAATTCACGTGATTAGGACAGTATAACCCCATTCCCGGCATTGTCAAATGCCGAGAATGTCACACCCGTTCGAACGGCTCATACAGCCGCTGGAACTCGTCCTGGGCGTAGCGGTCGGTCATGCCGGCGATGTAGTCGCAGATGGCGATTTCGAGCCCCTCCGAGTCGGCCCGCGCCCGGTACGTCGGCGGCAACTGGTCGGGGTTGTCGCGGTATGCCGCAAAAATCTGGCCGATGAACCGCCTGGATTTGGTCATCATCCTGGCGACCCGGTAATGGCGGTACACGCGGTCGAGGAGGAATGCCTCGAGTTCCTTGACCTTCGGCAGGAGTCCGTCGGAGAAACGTATGAGTCGCCCGTTGGCGGCCCGGACGTCGGCGACGCTGCGTACGCCCGCATCTAGGATGGCCCGTTCGCTCGTGGCGATGGCATCGCTCGCCATGAGGTCAATGAGGAGTTTGGCGATCCGCCGGATTTGCTGGTCGGCCGTCAGGTCCGAGAGGTTCCCGGCGAAGTCGGCGGCAGCCTGCCGGAAGATCGCCAGGTTCCGGAGGTCCTCAGCGCCCAGCAGGCCCATCGAGAGTGCATCGTCCAGGTCGTGGCTGTCGTAGGCGATGGAGTCGGCCATCTCGACGACCTGGCCCTCGAGCGGCGGGCATCCGTTGTCGAAATCCCCGCCCGCCGGCCGGTCGTAACTGGTGGCGTGCTTGGCGATGCACTCGCGGACCTCGTACGTCAGGTTCAGCCCGCGGAACTGCGGGTACGGGTGTTCCAGGTAATCTATGATTCGGATTCCGTGCCGGTTGTGCTCGAAGCCGCCGTGGTCGCGCATGAGGTCGCGCAGGGCCTCTTCGCCGGAATGGCCGAAGGGGGTGTGCCCCAGGTCGTGGGCCAGGGCGACCGCCTCCGTCAGGTCCTCATTGAGGTTCAGTGCCCGTGCCAGCGTCCGCGCGATCTGCGCCACTTCCATCGTGTGCGTGAGGCGCGTCCGGAAGAAGTCGCCCTCGTGCGTCAGGAAGACCTGGGTCTTGTACTCCAGGCGGCGGAACGCGGTGGAGTGGACGATCCGGTCGCGGTCGCGCTGGTATGCGGTGCGGTACTGATGCTCCGGCTCGGGATTCGCGCGTCCGCGGGTCTGGGCGGCCTTCGCCGCGAAGGGCGCAAGTTCCCTCAGTTCGCGCTCCTCGAAATCCTTCCTCGTCAGCATTGCCTTTCCCCGGATTCCTTTCCACCGCAGAGGGCGCGGAGAACGCAGAGAAATAGAGAGACTTATTAACGGAAACACAAAACTAAAACATTTTTTGTTTTGCCTTTTACCAGCCTTGTCTTTCCTCTGCGTTCTCCGCGCTCTCTGCGGTGAATGGCTTCTTCTACAAACTCCCCTTCGGGCTGTCACCCTCGATGGCGGCACGCAGCCTGCCGTACAGGTCCTCGAGCGCCTGCGGAATCACCTTCGTATCCGCGAGGACCGGCATGAAGTTCGTGTCGCTGTTCCACCGCGGAACGATGTGCAGATGCAGGTGCTCCGGCAGTCCGGCCCCGGCCGCGCGCCCGAAGTTGAAGCCCACGTTGAACCCGTCCGGCCGCATGAGCCTCTTGAAGACGTCCAGCACCTCGGCCGTGGTCTTCATGATGGCCAGCGATTCATCGTCCGTCAGGTCCGCCAGGTCGCCCTTATGCGAAGCCGGGACGATCAGCGTGTGACCGTTGTTGTACGGAAAGTGGTTAAGGACGGCGAAGGCGTGCGCCCGGCGGAGGAACACGAGGGCCTTCCGGTCGTCGGCGGCATCGCGGGCGGCGCACAGGAAACACTCGGCCTGCTTGCCGCCGTTCGGGATTCCGTCGATGTAAGTCATCCGCCAGGGCGCCCAGAGGCGATCCATGATGTATCCTCGCAGTTCGCGTGCCACGGCCCGCCAGTCCGTCGGGCGGGTCGTGATGATTGAGCATTTCCCTTAGTGGCAGGTGGCGCAGGACCTTCCGTGACAGGTGGCGCAGCCGGCGTCGCCTCCTGCGGCGCCTTTGCCGCGAGTCGTGCCGCTCATGGCGAATGTCGAGAACCGCTTGCGGACGTTCGGGCTCCCACAGCGGGGGCACTTGGGGCGGCGCCGCTCCGTCATCGACCGGATAAGTTCCTCGAAGAGTCTGCCGCACTTGTCGCACGTGAACTCGTACAGAGGCATGACGGTTCCTTCTTGACCTGCCCTTAGCCGTATTCTATCCCCCTCTTTGCCGGCCCTCAAGCAGAATGATGGAACGGATGGAAAGCAGTGCCGCCGGAGATGCGTTCGTTGGGGTGCGGCCGTTCTTGGTGGCAGATGCAATTGATGGAAACGGCGGGCTTTGAGTGCCGAAGGCACGATAGACAATAGCCCACGGCGTGAGCCCTTGTCTTTACCCACATTTTGGGTGACTTTAAGAGGCGCCTTCAGGCGCCTTCGCGCCGCGAAGCGGCGTCTAGGCCGGGGCCTTTGGCCCCGGCATTTGGGGGTGAGAAACGCATTTTCTTTTCCCCCGCCGTGGCCCGCCTGCGGCGGGCCACGGCGGGGGAAAAGAGGAGAAGGATAGGGCGCGGCCGCCTTGTCACCCCGGCCCAGAGGGCCGGGGCTACACCCGCCTTCGGCGGGCAAAGGCCCATGAATGGGCCT
>CAYGWP010000244.1:0-3829 GCA_964353455.1 uncultured Anaerolineales bacterium | reverse complement strand
CCGGCCTCGGGCAGACCGACGGCGTCGCCGGCGTGGTCCAGGCCGTCCTGGCGCATGCCGCCATCCCCGTTGTGCTCGATGCCGACGGCCTGAACGTCCTAGGCCGCCACGCCCATATTGCGTTCAAGGCGGCTCGCGCTCCCATCATCATTACGCCGCACCCCGGTGAGGCCGCACGCCTCCTGGGCGTGACCACCAAAGAAATCCAGGCCGACCGCGAGGCTGCGGCCGCGCGCCTGGCGGCCCTCGGGGCCGTGGCGGTCCTCAAGGGCCACGGCACGGTTGTCACCGACGGCAATCGCCTGTACGTCAACACGACGGGCAATCCCGGCATGGCCACCGGCGGCGCAGGCGACGTTCTGACGGGCATGCTGGCGGCCCTGGTGGCCGGGGGCATGAAACCGTTCGAGGCGGCCGTCCTGGCCGCCTGGGCGCATGGCCGGGCAGGGGACCTGGCGGCCGAACAGCACGGCATCCTCGGCCTGACGGCCCTCGACATCCTGGATTGCGTGCCGCAGGCGCTGCGGTTATAATCCTCGACTCGTTTAGCGCTACAGCGCACCGTGGCGATTTGCGCGGCGGGTGCCCGCCAGAGGCGGGTAAACTCCGACCCGCCGCGCCAAGGCGCGCTGTAGTGTTAGCCGCGACCCAAAGGGGAGCGCGGCCTTTTTGCGGAGGCCGGTATGGGCAAAGTGCGGGAAGTGAAACGCAAGCGGGCGTCCGCGCCCGCCGCAGCCAAGGCGGCCAAGGACCCGGCGCTGGGGCCGGAGTTCAAGATCGGCCTCCTGAGGAAGATGATGGAGATCCGCGGCTTTGAGGACAAGGTCTTCGAACTCCTCGGCCGCAACGTTCTCCAGGGCGCAAGCCACGTCTATGCCGGGCAGGAGGCCGTCGCGGTCGGGGCGTGCGCGGCTATCACCGACCGCGATTACATCACGAGCACCCATCGCGGGCACGGGCACTGCATCGCCCTGGGGGCCGACCTGAAACTCATGATGGCCGAACTCTGCGGCAAGGCCACCGGCTACTGCAAGGGCCGCGGCGGGTCGATGCACATCGCCGACGTCTCGAACCGCAACCTCGGCGCAACCGGCATCGTCGGCGGCAACCTCCCCGTGGCCACCGGCGCGGCCCTGGCGTGCCAGATGCAGAAGAAGGATTCCGTGGTCCTCTGCTTCTTCGGCGACGGCGCATCCAACGAGGGCAACTTCCACGAGTCGCTCAACATGGCCGGCAAATGGAAATTGCCGGTTGTTTATATCTGCGAGAATAATCTTTACGGGATGAGCGTGGCGTTCTCCCGGGCGTGCGCGGTGGGCGACGTCTGCTTCCGCGCGGCAGGGTACGCCATGCCGGGCGACAAGGTTGACGGCCAGGACGTTCTGGCGGTGCGCGAGGCGGTCCTGGAGGCCGCCGCACGGGCGCGGCGGGGCGACGGGCCTTCGCTCATCGAGGCCAAGACCTACCGGTACCGTGGCCATTCGCGGAGCGACCCGCGCGTCTATCGCACCAAGGAAGAGGAGGCCTACTGGCACGGCCGCGACCCGATCAACCTCTTCCGCGACAAACTCATTAAGGATGGCGCGATGACCGAGGAATCGTTCGCCGCCCTCCAGGCCGAGGTCGATAAGACCCTTGCCGCCGCCGAAAAGTTCGCCATCGAGGACAGCCCGTACCCGAACCCGTCGGAAGTCATGGACGACGTGTACTGCGGCTGGGTCGAGGGCGAGCGGGGGCTCGTGCGCACCAAGTAACACTACAACGCAACTTAGCGCGGCGGGTCTCCCGACCCGCCGTGCGAACGCGGAGTAAGGCAGATGGCGCAGTCCATGGACATCGCCGAATCGAGGCAGAAGGGGGGCGTTATGCGGACCTTGCTTATCATCGCCATGCTTGGGATTCTCTGCACTGTCGAAGGGTATTGTGCGGAATTGCCGCAACCTTCCGCCGGCCCCGCGCCGGCGCCATATAAGGTGGAGGAAGTGTCTCTCGGCCCGATGCCATCTAGTATTCTTGGGACTACGTTAAGCAAAGATGCTTGCCACATGGCCATTGTGGCGGCCAAGGGCGACAAGCTGTTTGTGGTCATCGACGGCCAGGCGGGGCCGGAATACGACGGAATTGGGGCAGGGACCCTTCTCTTCAGCCCGGACGGCCATCGCGTGGCCTATGGGGCGAAGAAGGGCGACAAGTGGTTGGTGGTCATCGACGGCCAGGCGGGGCCGGAGTACGATGGCACTGGGGAGGGCTGCCCGGTTTTTAGCCCGGATGGGAAACGGGTGGCGTATGTGGCCCAGAAGGGCCGCAAGATGTTCGTGGTCATCGACGGGCAGGTGGGGCCGGAGTACGACGGGGCGGGGGGCCTCGTTTTCAGCCCGGACGGGAAACGGGTGGCGTATGGGGCCAAGAAGGGCGGCAAGTGGATGGTGGTGATCGACGGCCAGGCGGGACCGGTCTACGACGGAATGGGCGGCTCGGTTTTCAGCCCGGACGGGAAACGGGTGGGGTATATCGCTGGGAAGGGCGACAAGCAGTTGGTGGTCGTCGACGGCCAGGCCGGACCGACGTACGAGGGGATTGGCGGCCTCGTTTTCAGCCCGGACGGAAAACGGGTGGGGTATATCGTTGGGAAGGGCGGCAAGCAGTTTGTGGTCATCGACGGGCAGGCGGGGCCGGAGTATGACGGAATCGCGGAGGGCGGCGCGGTTTTCAGCCCGGACGGGAAACGGGTGGCGTATGGGGCCGTCAAGGGCGACAAGGTGTTTGTGGTCATCGATGGTCAGGTGGGGCCGGGGTATGACGTAGTTGCCGGGTTTGTTTTCAGCCCGGACGGGAAACGGGTGGCGTGTGGGGCCGTCAAGGGCGACAAGCAGTTTGTGGTCATCGACGGTCAGGCGGGGCCGGAGTACGACGGGATTGGGGTAGGGAGCCTTTTATTCAGCCCGGACGGCAATCGCGTGGCGTATGAGGCCAAGAAGGGCGGCAAGTGGTTTGTGGTCTTGGACGGCCAGGCTGGGCCGGAGTATGACGGAATCCAGGAGGGCGGCCCGGTTTTCAGCCCGGACGGGAGACGGGTGGCGTATGTGGCGCGGAAGGGCGGCAAGCGGTTTGTGGTCATCGACGGCCAGGCGGGTCCGGAGTACGCCTTGATTGTTAAGGGCGGCCCGGTTTTCCGGCCCGACGGGACTCTGGAGTACCTGGCCGTTAAGGCCGGGAATCTCGTTCGTGTGAAGCACGTTCCTGTGGGGAAGTGATGCGAGGTTGCACGGTTGAAGACATGCTGTTTTTCCACTTCCCTCGCGGGAGAGACACGTAGGGTGCGTGCTCTGCACGCACGCGGTTATCTGGTGCGTGCAAGCACGCACCCTACATGGCTCCCATCAAGGGAGAGGGAGATCATTGGAAAGGACTCAATCGCGATGCCGGTGATCATGTATCGAGAGGCGATTCGGGATGCGCTGGCCGAGGAGATGCGGCGCGACGGGCGGGTGTTCGTCATGGGCGAGGACGTGGCCATCTACGGCGGGGCCTATAGCGCCACGCAGGGGCTCGTCCAGGAGTTCGGCGAGGAGCGGGTCCGCGACACGGCCATCAGCGAGGCCGCCATCGCCGGGGCGGCCACGGGCGCCGCCATGTGCGGCATGCGCCCCGTCGCCGAAATCATGTATGTCGACTTCATGACCCTCGCGATGGACCAGTTCGTCAATCAGGCCGCGAAGAACCGCTACATGTTCGGCGGCAAGACCACCGTCCCCATGGTCCTCCGCACCGAGATGGGCGCGGGCCGCGGCATCGCCGCGCAGCACTCCCAGAGCCTCGAGGCATGGTT
>CAYGWP010000243.1:0-12760 GCA_964353455.1 uncultured Anaerolineales bacterium | reverse complement strand
CTTTCCCTGGCCCCACGGCAGATTCCCGCCGTCCGCGGTCCGGTCCTTCAGGTGAAGGCTGACGATGCGGTCGTGGTACTTCTCGAGCACCGGAATCGGGGACAGTCCCTTGGTGCCGGCGAAGTAATGGCCGACATCGAAGTTGAAGCCGATGTACTGGCCGCACTCCAGGATCGGATCGTTCTTATCCATCACCGGATAGTTGCTCGTGTGGTTGTGGAAGGCGACCCAGATCTTGTGCTTGTCGGCGAAGGGGGCGAGCCTCTTGGCCTGCGCCTCGGAGCGCTCGGTGGAGATGCCCACGCAGCCCAGCGCCTTGGCCACCTGGAAATTGAAATCGATCTCCTCGTCCGACTGGCCAAAGCCGATCTTCTGGATGTGGATGTTGACGCCCGCATCGTTGTACATCTTGCGGAGCGCCTGGCACTTGGCCAGTTGGGCCTGGCGCTGGGCATCCGTGGGCTTGGGCTGCTCGCCTTTGCCGCCGCCGCCGAAACCGGCGTACGACTGGATCGGCCCGCCCATCAGTTCGACTTCGCTGAGCCCATCCTGAATCAGAGCCTTGAGGGTATCCTCGGCGGTGTTGACGTCGCCGCGGTAACTGTACGTAATGCACCCGATGCGCACCCCGTTGAAAACGGAGTTGGGCTTGCCTGCCGGCGTGGCGCCGCCTGATGGCGATTCCGCTCCCAGCACGCGCCGCGGCACGATGGCACAGGCCGCAATGGCGGCCACGCCGCAGAGAAACGCTCGCCGAGTTGCCGGTTCTTCGGTCATAAATGGCGTTTTCATATCTGCTCCCTGAATGGGTGTCACCTTTCGTTCTACGTCGCGAGTGTACCCCAATCTGCGCCCGTGTAAAGGGCGGAGCCCGCCCTCAGTCTTGGCGGGCGGCGGGTGGCGGGGCAAAAACGCGGCACCCGATTCCTATGTACCCCCCTCCGCGCGGGGTGTCAATTTATTTCGCCTGGCCCTCGTACTGCGGCAATCGGGCGGTCAGGCGGTCGGCAATGTCGGTGCGGCCCTGGCTCCTGGCGAGGGCTATGGCCTCGCGGGCGACGGCGGCCGCGTCCGCCGGGCGGCCCGCCTCCGCGTAGGCCGCCGCCAGCGCCTCGAGGCCGACCGCGTCGCGACGGGCGGTCAGGTCGCAGAGCCGCTCGGCCAGGCGGACGGCCTCGGGGCCGTTTCGCAGGCGTCTGTCGGGCACGGTGGCCCGAAGCCAGGCGAGCCGCCGCAGGGCCGCCGTGAAGTCCGGCTGGACCCGGAGCGCCTCTTCGTATGCCGAGGCCCCCCCGCTCAGATCCCCCTGCTGGACCAGGGCCACGCCGAGGTTGGTCCAGACGGCGGCCTGGCGCGGGTCAATCTCCAGCGCCTTGCGGAGAAGGCCGATGGCCTCCGCCGTCTGGCCTTGACTGAGAAGTGCCATGCCGAGGGCGTTGAGCGCTTCGGGCCTGTCGGGCTGGATGCGCAGGGCCTCCCGACTATGAGCGATGCTCTCCTGGATTCTCCCCAGGCTAAGAAGCGCCCCCGCGCAGTTGGCATGGACGAGCGCCTGATCCGGCTTCAGACGGAGGGCCTCGCGGTACTGCTGAAGGGCCTCTTCCATCCTGCCTTGCGAAGCGAACACCAGCCCCAGATTGGCCCGCGAGTCGTGATCCATCGGGCTGAGCCGCACGGCTTCGGCCAACTCTGAAGCGGCCTCGTCATAGCGGCCCTGGAGGAGCAGCAGGGCGCCGAACCGCACGCGAGCCCTGGCGTACCCAGGCGTCTGCTGAGCACAGTGCCGGAACAAAGACTCGCCGTCGTGCCAGACGCCGACGTAAGGCCGCGCCGTCACGGCCAGCGCCGCCACTACCAGCAGGCCGGCGGCGGCAAGGACCCGCCCCGCCCGCCCTCGTGCCGCCAAGTGCCACAGCCCCGCCGCCAACGCCACCGATAGACCCGCCAGAGGCAGGTACAGGTACCGGTCGGCTCGGAACAGGACATGAGGGAACACCTGCGACGTCGGCCCCATGGCCAGGAGGAACCACGCGACGCCGAAAAACGCCGCACCCCGGCGTCTGAGGAGCCACAGCACCGCCACGGCCAACGCCATCAGGCCAAGCCCCCCCAGGAAACCCGCGGAGAGCATCGACGCGGGAATATCCTGGGGGTAGAGGAGGGTCAGCCCTTTCGGCCACACCAGGCTCATCAGGTTCTGCCTGAACAGGTCGGGAACCACGAGCAGGCGGCCGGCAAGACCGAGGTTTACGACCAAGTCTGCGGGATGCTCGGCCTGCGAGAGGCCGTCGCCGATGACCTTCAGGACGATGGCGGCGGCGGCAATCGCCCACAGGGCCGCGCTGCCGGCGACGATGCGGCGGACGCTTCGCAGCCGCGCGACCGCCACGTCGTACGTCAGAACCAGCAGCGGAATCGCGGCCGACGCCGCGTTGCTCATGGCCGCCAGCGCGCAGGCCGCCGCCGCAAGGACGTGCCAGAGGGTCGTCGGCCCGCGCCCCGCCGCCAGGCGCGCCGAATGGTGAAAATGCAGGCACGCCACCGCCAGCAGCGTCATCAATAACTCCTCGCGACCGGGTATCCATGCCACAGGCTCGACCACCACCGGGTGCACGGCGAACACGGCGGCAGCGACGGCGGCGGGGATAACAACTGCGGCCGGGCCCGTCTCGCGCATCCCGCGCGGCGGGTCTCCCGACCTGCCGCGCTCCCCGTACGGAGGCTGACCGGCTGCGCGGTGGGTCGGGAGACCCGCCGCGCATGTGCGTGATATGCCCGGCAAGAGCCTCAGCATCAGCCAGAACACCAGCAGGACGTTGGCCGCGTGAATCAGCACGTTCGTCAGGTGGTAGCCCTGCGGCTTGGCGCCCCAAACGGCATAGTCGATGGCGAACGAGAGCAACCGCACCGGGTAGTAACTCGTAATGCAGAAATGCGTAAAGATGTAAGCGATGTTCGCGGGGCTGAGGCTGCGAATGAACGGGTTGTCGGCAACCTGCTCGCCGTCATCGTAATGGCTGAATTCAAAGCCGGCCGCCGGCAGGAACACGGCGACCACCAGCGCCGCCAGTGCCGCCGCCGCGGCCCAGGCCGCCCATCGGGGCGCCGCCGCTGCCCGGCCGGGTTCCTGTGCGCCGTCCTTCATTGGCAGACCCTCGCAGCGGCCGCACGCTGGCCGCGCCGCGCACGAGATAATACGCGACAGGACATGGCAAGTCTATACGCTCAAGGTTTGACTTTGGCCGGTGGCGCAAAGTCCCCGGGCAGCGGGGTGTTGCCGGAGTCAGGAATCCGGGCGACCGTGGCGGCGGTTGACTTTGCGGCGCGGCGAGGTCTGCGCTGCGCTCCCACTTCCGGACGTGACAGCGCAGTCCGCCCCGCCGGGGCTTGGGAATGAGAAGGCCCAAATGACCAATGACAAATGACCAATGACGAATGCCGATTTGTCTGTGCCGATTTGTGTTGACCCCCGCCACCCGCCGGCGTAACCTGCCCCAGGCAGGACGATCTGGCGGCAGCAGGCCGGGAAACCCAACATGGTATCCTTTGCCCGGATCAACCCGACGCCCCTCACCACCTACGACCGACTCGGCCGCCGCGCGGCCAGACTCATCTACATCGACGCCCCGGTTCTCCGCTGGCGCGATGCGGACGTTAATCCCGCGACCGGCCTCGAAGAAACGCTGTACTACGCGAGCGATGCGAACATGAACGTGACGGCGCTGGTCGATGCCTCAAGCGGCAATGTGGTGGAGCGATATGTCTATACGCCGTACGGCGAAGCGACGTTCATGGATGCCGACTGGATCGAGACTGAAGTCGGCGGGTTCGAGGACGGCACGGCCTCCACTGTGGACAATGAGATCCTCTTCACGGGCCATCCGCTGGACTTCGAGACGCGGCTTTACCTCGCGAGGTTCCGCTACGACCATCCCACGCTGGGGCGGTGGACAGGGCCAGACCCTATTGGTTACGCTGTCACCATGAACCTGTATGAGTATGTGAGTTCTCGGCCGATTTCCTACATAGACACCGATGGGCGGTTCCTTATCGGATGTTCAAGGGCACCGAAGGCTGTCCCCCCCGAGAACCCCATCGGCTTTTCTTCCCAACCACAGTCACAGTTACTTAAGATTGATAGTGGGCGTCCACCGGAGGCCGTGAATCCCGAACTTCCCTGTGGTGCCGCCCGTCATATTGTTTGGTTTGAAATGCTGGTAAACGCTAATGGGGCACTTATTCAGCATGTTAAGTTTGAGAGATTCCAGTACGAGGATTGCAATGGCAAGAACTTGTTGAACGGTCAGAATACCCTTGAGTGGTGGGAATCGGCAGAGGTGCACATGGGTAACATCCACGGTGGAAGAGCAGGTCTTGTGGGCTGGCTTTTTGATTTTGTAAGGGCCAAGCCGCTTACCCAAGTCGATAAATTTGAAACACAAGGCGGCGGGGATTGCACGCGGGGCCACATTCGTCTGACTGGCACAAGCAAATTTGTTCCACAATACGAAATCTCTTCGCAGCGATGGGCAAATAGCGGCACTTTCTCGCCCACCATGCCTACCCGTGAAGACCAGCCACCTGGTTGGGATGACGATGGAGGACTTGTTCACATTATGGACGTGAAATGGGATTGTTGTAGCAAGCCCCGCACCATGACTATTCAGACTCAACCGGCAGGGCGTGTCACGGTTACAAAATGATTGGATCTTCAGATTTGGGAGGTGGAATATGCCCGGCGGGCTTTCAAGGCAAGCGCGGTTGATCACCTTTGTTCTTGTTGCCGCAGGGATGTTGCATGGTTGTAATACCCCAGACGAGAATAACGTTGAAATGATTTTCGCGGAACTGGATCACTGCCCGTCTTTGCCGATGTCCCGGAACCCGGCTGTGGAAGAGCAAGTTCTTGCGAGGATGGAGGCTATTCGCCAGTATCCGCTAAGAGACATACGCGAGGCTATCGCTAGAGCCAACGGCGTTCACTTGCCGAGGGAAGGCCCGCTTTTCGGACACAAGATACACATTCTCAACGCGTATATTTTCAATGTGCCCGAGAGATACCCAAGGGCAAAAGCGAGGTTATTCTATACTGGGATACCCTTACCCATGGACCTTTTCAACAAGGATCGCGATTGTGTCAACCTGATGTATCCCTTGGGTTATACAAGAGAAGGCAGGATCACTATTGTTGGCACTTATGCATGCTTCGTGGGGCCACCATATGACGCGCTTGGTGAGTTTGATTATTTCAATTGCACGTTTGGCCTTAGAAAGTTCGACCCGGAGAGGCCGGTGGGTGGGCTGGCAAGTCCCAGGGATGATCATGCTTCAACCCGTATCTCTCCAAGGGAGAACGCAAGGCCGGAGCGGTGACGGTACACCTTGCCCACGATGCCGCAGCCAACATGAGTTACGATTCAACCACAGCCACCACCCTGCTATTCAAGGATAAGAAGCCGCGCCAATATGGTTCATCAGGGGCTGCTTCTGGGTTGAGCGGGACTGTTGGGAATCTCAGATTACGTATGCCGAGGTGGATCAAGCGGAGCGATGAATTTGTCGCCATGTCAGAGTTCAGAGTTCCGGTGACACACACCTTAATTGCCTCGACGGCGGTGCTCGCGCGGCGGAATCTGAGACTCTAATGGCCCTCAACGACGTCGTGTCCGCAGAAGCCTGCGCGGACGACTGTGAAGCCGGCGGCGCGGGCCTTGTCGCGGAAGTGGAGGCAGACGCACCTTTTCTGCCGCGTGCCGTCCGGCGCGAGCACTCGCTGGAACCAGGGCGGCCGGATCGTCTCCAGGACCCTTCTGCTGCACCGCCACAGGCCGCAGTGCATGGCCTGCGGAAGGCCCCCCTCACCCTACCCTCTCCCGCCAGGGGAGAGGGGAACAACTGCAATGCGCGGCAGGTCGGGAGACCCGCCGCGCGGTGAATGGTCGTTCCAGACCTTGTTGCTGGCCACATCGAACTTGCAGGCCGCTAGTTCGCCTTCGGCCTGTAGGAACGGCTCTGTGGCGGGGCCGGGCTAGGAAAAGGGGCCAGGAAAAGGGTCCTGGACCCTTTATTTTGCCTGCGCGTGATTTCCGCGCCGGTCCACATGGCGAGTCCCCTTTCTGCTGCCGACCATCCGGAGGAAGGCTACTCGCTTGCGGCGGATGGGGCAATCTAAATCGGATGGCATGCCCGGACTACTGATACTGCAACGGATTATGCGTGACAGCGGGCCGCGGGGATAGTTCAATAGGGTGCACTCATCACGAAGGAGGATGTGCCATGTCAGAGAGCGGGATTTCCCGGCGGCGGTTCCTGGGCGGCGCGGCGGCGGCGGCGGGGTTCATGATCGTGCCGCGAAACGTCCTCGGCGGGGCCGGCTACGCGCCGCCGAGCGAAACGATGGGCGGGGCGCTCATCGGCTGCGGCGGGCGCGGGCCGGGGACCTTCGGCGGCCTCGGCAAGAACGTCGTGCGCCTCGCCTCCTGCGACGTCAAGTTCCTCGACAGGGCCGATAACAAGGAGATCTACTCCGACTTCCGCCGCGTCCTGGAGCGGAAGGACATCGACGTCGTGGCGATCGCCACGCCGCCGCACTGGCACGCGCTCATCACGATTGCCACGATGCAGGCCGGCAAGGACGTGATCTGCGAGAAGCCGTTCACGCGCTTCGTCGCCGAGGGCCGCGCGGTGGTGGAGGCCGAGCGGCGCTATAACCGCATCGTCCAGGTGGGCACCTTCGGCCGCTACAGCGCCGTCCACGACAAGGGCCGCGCGCTCATCCACAAAATCATGCGCTCGGGCCTCCTCAAGGATTGTAAGGGCGTACATATCAAGAACGGCGGACTCAAGGTCAAGGAGTGGAGCGGCTACGCCAACGCCACGCCCCAGCCCGTTCCCGCCAACCTCGACTGGGACATGTACTGCGGCCCGTCGCCGCTGAGGCCCTATCACCCCCACCGCCACGGCGGCACGCACCGCGGCTACTGGGACTACGAGGGCGGCGGCATGACCGACATGGGCCAGCACCACTTCGACCCCGTCCAGTGGACCTACGGCAAGGACGACACGAGCCCCGTGGAGATCGAGTCCTTCGCGCCGCCGGCCCACCCGGAAGTCTGCGCCATGTGGGGATGGGTCGAACTCAAATATGCCGACGGCATGACGTTCGTAATGAATAGCGGCGAGTGGGGCAAGCCGTACGACCGCAAGCAGGCCCGCGAGGTCAGCCTGTCGGACCTCTCCGAGGAGGACCAGAAGAAGGTCCTGGCCATGCCCGACCCGGAGCCGTGGCCGAATTTCGAGGAGGCCGTCCGGACCCGGAAGCGCACGGGCGGATGCGCCGAGGCGGCCCACAGGGGGGCCTGCATCATGCACCTGGCTAACATATCAATCCGCGTCGGACGAAAGATCAAGTACGACCCCGTGAAGGAGCAAGTCATCGGCGACGACGAGGCGAACCGGCTCGCCCATCAGCCGATGCGCGCCCCGTGGCACCTGTAACCACTTTTAGCCGCGGGCCAGCGGCCCGCGCTCAATGCCAACACCGAGGAGTCATAACTATGCTTCGCAATGCGATGATCGCCTGTGCCTTCGCGACGTTGCTGGTCGCCCCCGCCCTGCTGAGGGCCGCCGACCTTGCCGCCCTCGTTGACCGGATGCCCTCGGTCGATGCCAAGGACGGCCGCTATACCGGCCCCGACCCGGCCGAGGCCCAGAAGGTCTTCGACGAGGTCCTGAAGGGGGGCAAGGACGCCGTCGCCGGCGTCGTCGCCATGCTCAAGGACCCCCCCGGCCCCGACTACAAGGCCCGGTATCTCCTGCACGGAATGGCCATGTACGCCACGCGGCCGGGGGCGGCGGCGGACCTGAAGACCGTCTGCGACGGACTCCTGGCGAGCCTCGGCACCCAGGCCCCCAAGTCCGTCAAGGCTTTCGTCCTACAGGAACTTAAATATGTAGGCACAAAAGATACCGCCGCGGCCGTCGCCCCGTTCCTCCAGGACGATGAACTGTGCGAGCCGGCGGCGTTCGCGCTCCAGGCAGTCGGCGCCGGGCCGGAACCGTTCCGAAAGGCCCTGGCCGCCGCAAAGGGCAAGAACCGCGTAACCTGCATCCGTGCCCTGGGCGTCATGCGCGACGCCGCATCGGCCGCGGACATCAGGAAGGCCGCAGCCGACGCGGACCATAACGTCCGCATGGCGGCCGGCGACGCCCTGGCCGACATCGGCGACCCTGCGGCCGTCGATATCCTGATGGCCGCCGCCGACGGCCCCGAAGGCTACGACCGCATCCAGAGCACCACGGCCGTGCTGCGCCTGGCCGGCCGCCTGGTCGATGCCGGCAACAAGGCCGACTCGGAACGCATCTACAGGCGTATATGGCAGACGCACACCGCCCTCGCGGAGCGGCACATGCAGATCGCCGCCATGCAGGGCCTCGTGACGGTCCGCGGAGACATGAATGATGTTCTAGCGGGCATAAAGACGGGCGACCCGCAGATTCGCGCCTCGGCCATCGCCCTGGCGGCGTCCACGCTCGGGCCCGACGCCACGGCCAAGTGCATCGCGGCGATGGAGAAAGCCGCCCCGGCAGACCGTGCGGCGCTCCTGGCGATTTTGGGGTCGCGCGGTGACGCCGCCGCCATGCCGGCGATCCTGGCGGCCATGAAGGATTCCGAGGAGACGGTCCGCGGCGCCGCATGCCAGGCCGCCGCCGCCATCGGAGGACCGGAGGCCACGAGGGCGCTCATCGGGCAACTTGCCGCCACAACCGGCAGCGCGCGCGACTCCGTCGCTGACGCGCTCGCCAGGATGCGAGACAAAGATGTAAATGGATTGCTGGCCTCCGCGATGGCAAAGGCGACGGACCCGGGCGTCCGTGCCGCCATGCTCGGCGTCCTGGCAGAGCGCCGCGCCGAAGACCAGGTCGATGCGGTCGCCGAGGCAACGGCCGACAAGGACCCCGCGGTCCGCGCTGCGGCCATCAAGGCGCTGGGGTCGCTGGGCGGCGAGAAACAACTTGTCGCCGTCGTCAAAGTCCTCCGGGAAACGAAGGACAAGGGCGAACTTGCCGCCGCCGAGCAGAGCATGGTCGCCGCATGCTCGCGCCAGTTGGGCGACAAGGTCGCCGCGATTGTCACGCCGGCGCTCGACGCCGCCCAGCCGGCCAACGCCGCCGCAATGCTCCGCGTCCTCGGCGCTTCCGGCGACGTGAAGGCCCTGGCGACCGTCACGGCCTATGCGAAGAACCCGGCGCCGGAATTGAAGGATGCCGCCGTCCGAGCGCTCGCCGGATGGCGGACGAAGGATGCCGCAGCGCCGCTCCTTCAGATCGCTCAGACTTCCGACAACCCCACGCACCAGGTCCTCGCGATCCGCGGCGTCGTGCGGATGGCCGCGCTCAAGGACACGCCCGGCGGCGAGAGGCAGAAATGGCTTGCCGCCGCCATGGCGGCCGCCAAGAGGCCCGATGAGAAGCGAGAGGTCCTCGGCGGCTTGAGCGGCGCGCCGTCCACCGGGTCGCTTCAACTTGCCGCCAAGTGCCTTGACGATGAGAGCGTGAAGGAGGAGGCGGCCGCGGCCGTCGTCCAGATCGCCGAGAAGGTGGTCAAGCAGAATCCGGACGCCGTGCGCGATGCGGTCTCGAAGGCCCTTCAGGTCGCCAAAGACAAGCGCGTCCGCGCAAACGCCGAAAAAATCCTCGCGGGCATAAAGAAGTAGAGGCACATTTGACGAAACGACCCTTTTTGCGTAACATACTCACGGGGCGATGAAAGGGCGCCGACGATGGCCGCAGGATTTCCGCGGACGAAAATCGAGAACCTCTCGGTCTCGCGGCTCATTATGGGCACGAACTGGTGGCTCGGATACTCGCACACCTCGGCGGCAAAGGATGCCGAGATCAAACGCCTGATGACCGCCGAACGGATCGCAGAGATGATGGCGGTGTACCTGGCGGCCGGCATCGACACGGTCCTCGCGCCCTTCCCGCCGCCGCACATGCAGAAGGCCGTCGAGATCGCCCAGCAAAAGTCCGGCAAGAAGGTCCTCTACCTCGTTACGCCGAACCTGAACATCACGGGCGAGGCCACGGCCGACGCCGAGAACAAGCGCACCCTTGACGACTGCGCGAAGATCGGCTGCCCCGTCTGCATGCCGCACACCTGCACGACCGACGCCCTGGTTGACCGCCGCGCCCGCACCATCCGCGACATGGACAAGTTCTGCCGCATGATACGCGAGCGCGGCATGATACCGGGCCTCTCGACCCACATGCCGGAGGCCCCTGTCTATGCCGATGAGAGCGGCCTCGACGTAGGAGTATATATCCAGATATATAATGCCGTCGGGTTCCTGATGCCGATCGAGGTCGATTGGGTCCACCGGATGATCTGGAAGTGCAAGAAGCCGGTCATCACCATCAAGCCGCTCGCCGTGAACAAGGTGATGCCGCTGGTGGGGCTGGCGTTCAACTGGTCAACCATCCGCGACCAGGACATGGTGTGCATCGGGACCTCGACGCCCGACGAGGTCCGCGAGTGCATCGAGATCAGCCTCTCGATCCTCGAGCGCCGCTCTCCAGAAGTCCAACTCCAGCGGACCCGCAGCAAGGCGTCGGTCGAGCCGAAGAAGGTATAACCGAGTCTCGGGGCTTCCGCCGATTTCGGTTGACCGCCGCCATGCGCCGCCGTAACTTGCGATTGCGCCGAAGCGCGGCAGGCGGCAAGACGTCCGCCCCGCCGCCAGCAGAACTGGGTGAATGGCGATGCGTACACGGATAAAGTTCTGTTACTTGGTCTTCCTACCGTTGATCGCCTGCCTCTGTGGCTCCTGCCAGACACCCGAGGAAAGGGCCGTGGGTTTCCTCCTTGATTTGGGCGCCCAGGTTACGAGGGACGATAGTCTCCCCGGCAAGCCAGTGGTTGCCGTGGACTTCAAGTGCCATTACTTGGGGCCAGAACCAAGTCTGTGTCAAGCGCTGGCTGAGCCTGGCATGCGTTTCTTCTGGGGTTTCTTTTTCGGGCCCCAGATGTGGTTTTACGCGAGTGTGTCAGAGGGCGATCTCAGGCTCCTTGGTACCCTAGCCGAGTTACGAAGTCTGGACCTCGACTCAACCGGCGTCACGGACGCCGGCCTGAAGCATCTTAGAAGGCTCAAGAAACTGCAACGTGTCTCGCTTGCCTACACACGTGTTACGGACGTTGGACTTAGGGATCTAAAGGACCTCAAGGAACTTCAGGATCTCTCGCTTGCCGGCACGGGTATTTCGGACACTGGGCTGATTGATCTCCTGAAAGAACTCAAGGGGCTGCGCCATCTGGACGTTTCGGGAACCAAGATCACCCGTGCTGCGATGAAGGCCATGAGCGAACCACAAGGACTGAAGTCCCTCTGCCTAGGCTCGGACCAAATCACAGAAGCAGATCTGGCCCTGCTTGGGCCAATGACCCAGCTAGTCTCGCTATCGCTCGCGGGTAGCAGTATCACAGACGCTGCGGCCAAAGAACTCAAGGCAGTGAGCAACTTAGAGGTGCTGTACCTGAAGAACACCAGGATCACAGACGCCGGCCTGAAGGATCTGGCGGAACTCCAGCACCTGAGACTTATCGACCTGAGCGGCACCCATGTTAGTAAGAATGGCATCACTGCCTTCAAGAAGGCCAGACCTCATACCTGCGTCCAGTATTTCCAGCGTCCTGTTTGGGGCAAGTACCTACCGCCTCTGGATTGGGCCCCGCCAGGGATAGGATATAACTGAGCGCGTTAGCCAACGTATTCTGGGCGCGGGCCGAAGAGGCAATCATGTGCAGGCCGGGGCGCGCCCCGGCCTACTCGTCCTCCTTCAGCCCGTCAGGGCGCCTGTGAGTAGCCACGCGGCGCGAGCCCGTGGTGGCGAATCGCCCGCACACCATTTCCTTTTTTCCTCTTGTGTTGAGCCCCGGCGGGGCGACTGAGTTTTTCAATCGCCCCTTTGGGGCTCCAACAACGATGGGGGAAGGGAGATTGCGCTGTCGCCGGCTACCACGGGCTTGCGCCACGTGGCTACTTACAGTCGTGCCTCGTGGCACTCTAATGGACATTACTTGTACGAGATTGAGCTCGGAGGGTCTTCGGCGGCGACTTGCTCGACCGTGCGGCCGGAGAGGACGGATTGGGGCTGGTCGCGGACGGGGTTGCGGGCTGGGTCGGCGTCGGCATCGTGTTTCTTGATGAGGAGCCAGTTGCGGTCGTCGCCGCCGAGCCGGGTCCGGACGAGTTTGTACCCGCCGCGGATCTTCTGCCCTTCCAGGAACACCTCGATGAAGCCCGCCGCCAGCGATTCTGCCATCGACGGCGCCGCCCCGCCGTCCTTCGGCGGCAGAGGCCGGTAATGTCCGGCGTCCCAGACGATGACCACCCCTGCCCCATACTCGCCCTCGGCGATCGTGCCCTCAAAACCGGCGTACTCCAGCGGGTGGTCCTCGACCATAACGGCCAGGCGCTTGTCCTTTGGGTCGCATGATGGGCCCTTCGGAACGGCCCACGACTTGAGGACCCCCTCCGCCTCCAGGCGAAAATCGTAGTGAAGGCGGCCAGCCCGATGCTTCTGAATGACGAAGATGGGGTGTGCGCGCCTGGGCAAGTTGAAACCTCGAAAACGGCAACCGCCCCGCAAGCAGGGCGGCAAACCACGCAACATCAAAAGTATTTTCGCAGCAGCGCGAGGCCCTTGGCGCAGATTTCGGGGGCGGTCTCGGGCTGAGAATCGACCTCCAGGACCACGT
>CAYGWP010000242.1:0-20343 GCA_964353455.1 uncultured Anaerolineales bacterium | reverse complement strand
AGCCGGGCTTCTTGTCATCGCGCGTGAGGTAGCCGGCCACGTGGGCGTCGCCCGAAAGGGCGTGCAGCAGGAGGACGGCGTTATCGCGCCGCTTCGAGAGCGTTCCGTACGTCTCGTAGGCCAGCGTGACAGGCCCGAGTTTGTGGCCGCACTCCAATTCCAGTTCGCCGGGCGGCTGGGCGAACGTGAAGGATTTCGTTTCCACGAGGCCCACGCTCTGCGATCCGCCCAGGCGGCTTTCATCGGCTATCGGGATGACGTCGTCGATTGACACTTGTTTCGCCTCGCTACAAACGCGCGACCCTTCGGGTCGCGGCTAAAAATCGTTTATGCCTTGGCGAGCGCACCATCGAGGTCGGCCAGGATGTCGTCGATGGTCTCGAGGCCGACCGACAGGCGCACGAAGTCGGGCGTCACGCCCGCCTGCCGCTGCTCTTCCTCGGTCAACTGCTGATGAGTGGTGGAAGCCGGATGGATGGCCAGGCTGCGGGCATCGCCGATATTGGCCAGGTGGCTGAAGAGGCGCAGCCCTTCGATGAACCGCCGCCCGGCCTTCATGCCGCCCTTCACGCCGAAGCCCACCAGGCCGCTCGCCCCGTCGGGCAGGTACTCGCGGGCCCGCCTGTAGGACGGGTGGCTCTTCAGGGCCGGATACAGCACCCACGCCGCCTTCTTGTGGCTCTCGAGGAACTTCGCCACCGCCAGCGCGTTCTCCGAGTGCCGCTCCATCCTCAGGCGCAGCGTCTCAACGCCCTGAATAATGAGGAACGCGTTGAAGGGGCTGATGCAGCCGCCCAGGTCGCGCAGGGTCTTGACGCGGGTGCGGGCGGCAAACGCCGCCGGGCCGAAACGATCCCAGAACCGGACGCCGTGATAACTCGGGTCAGGTTCCACAAATTCCGGGAACCTGCCGCTGTCCCAGGCGAACCTGCCGCTATCGACCAGCACGCCGCCGATGGAGTTCCCGTGGCCGCCCAGATACTTCGTGAGGCTGTGGACGACGAGGTCGCAGCCGTGCTCGATGGGCCGGCACAGGGCCGGCGACGCGGTCGTGTTATCGACCATGACCGGCACGCCGCGCGCGCGGGCGGCCTTCGCGATCCCCGCAAGGTCGGGCACGGTGAGTTTGGGGTTGCCGATGGTCTCCAGGAATACGACCCTGGTGCGGTCGGAGATTGCGGAGGCGAAGTCGCGTGCCTCATCGCTATCGACGAACCTGACGCGTATGCCCATGCGCGGCAGTGTGGCGGTGAAGAGCGTGACCGTGCCGCCGTAGAGGCGCGTGGTGGAGACGATCTCGTCGCCCTCCCGGCAGAGTGTGAGGAGGCCGGCCGAGATGGCCGCCATGCCGCTGGAGAACGCCAGGCCGGCCAGGCCGCCCTCGAGTGCCGCGATGCGCTTCTCAAGCACGTCGGTCGTCGGGTTCATGATACGGGTGTAGATGTTTCCGGCCTCTTCGAGTGCGAAGAGCCGCGCGGCATGGGCGGTGTCCCTGAAGACGAAACTGGTGGTCTGCCAGATGGGGACGGCCCGCGCGCCGGTCTCGGCGTCGGGCTTATGGCCCGCGTGCAGCGCCAGGGTGTCGAATCCGTGAAACTCTTGCTTGGCCATGGTTGTTTCGCCCTTAAACAAAAAACCTCTTCTTAGATAAGAAGAGGCTTGCGCTTACTTCGCGGGCTCTCTCTTATCTTCCCCCTTGCAGGGGCGGGAGTTAGCACCAGCAGTCGCCTGGGCGACCCGGTTGCTGTGGCTTCGTAGGGCCCTTCCCTCAGCCACTCTCGATAAGATTGCCTATTCAGTTGTCAGGTGGAATATACGGCAATTTCGGGGGCGGGTCAACACAAAATCCCGGGCGCCGCGCCGGCGGGGTGCGCACGTTTAGCCGCGACTCGAAGAGGAGCGCATGTTCGGGCGGCCACACGCGCTCCTCTTCGAGTCGCGGCTAAACTTACGTGCGAAGCGCGGGCGGGCGCGGTTTCGGCTCGGCGGGGGCGGGCGGGGCCTCCCGCAACTCGGCCCGCAACTTCTGAAGTTCATCCCTCAGGAGCGCAATTTCCTGCGCCAGGTTCTTCTCGCGCTCCGAGTGCCGCGAGATCACCACCGAGTAATGCAGCACGATCGCCGCAAGAAACACAAAGCACAAGAGCGCCAGCAGCGTCGCGTTCTCCAGGTGCAGCCAGCCCGCCAGGCCCACCAGCGCGCGGTCCATCACGGCGAACCCCAGGAGCATCAGACCCGTGCACACCCACAGGACCGCGTACTCCTCGCGCAGCCGGCGCTTCCGGATCAACTCCAGGGTCAGGCCCAGCAGGGCCAGGCCCATCAGGATGAGCACGATACGCTGCGTCCAGATCATGGAGCGACCTCCTCGTCAAGCCGGACGGGCGCCTTGAAGGCGTCCATCAGGACGGCCAGCAGCACCTTCGTCATGTAATGTAAGCCTATCCATAATCCGATGGATGACACCCCGCCGCGCCGTCGCCGCATCGCGGCCGGAACCTCCTTCACCCTGAGGCCCTGCCGGTGCACCAGCACAAGCGATTCCGGCTCCGGATAATCCTGCGGATACTCCTGGGCGAAAAGTTCGATCGCCCGACGCCCCGCCGCACGGAAGCCCGACGTCGGGTCCGTTATCCGATGCCCGAGCACCTTCGAGACCGCCGCCGCAAGCACCTTGATGCCCACCAGGCGCATCCCCGTGGCCGTCATGCCGCGCGGCCGCAGGAACCGCGACCCGACCACCAGGTCGGCCTCGGCCGTCAACAGCGGCGCCGCCAGGTCCGCCAGACGCTTCGCACGATGCTGACCGTCGCCGTCGAACTGGAATACGACATCGTACCCGTGCTCCCAGGCGTAGCGGTACCCGGTCTGGACCGCCCCGCCGATGCCGAGGTTGACCGGCAGGTCGATGGTCTTTGCGCCTGCGGCGCGGGCGGCCTGCGACGTGTCATCGGCCGAGCCGTCGTTGACCACCAGCACGTCGGCCCACGGGGCGTGCCGCTTAAGGTCCCGCACCACCCACCCGATCGCATCCGCCTCGTTGTACGCGGGGACGACGACCAGCGCGCGGCGCGGGCCGAGGCCCACTGCCGGACCGCCCGGACTGGCCGCGCTCGCTGCATCCACTCGGCGACTCCTACACAGACATCACACGGGCCGCCATCATAGCCGGGTTCGGCCCGCCACTCAAGGGGCGACAGGGCGTCAGGGCTGGGCGCTTGCATCCATCCGGCCCAGACTGTATCTTGTGCCTGCTTTTCGGCGGCAAGTCGCCGCCCGGCGGACACAGGGCAGGCAAACGAGGGCACAGCGTGTTCAAGAAACTCGGCATGGCGGCGCGGCTGGCCACCAGCGGCCTGCGGGCACTGCCGGACTTCATCATCATCGGCGCAGCCAGGGCCGGCACAACCTCGCTGTACCGATACCTCGTGGAGCACCCGTGCGTCCATCCGTCGCGGACCAAGGAGGTCCACTTCTTCGACATCCATTACCCGAAGGGCCTGGGGTGGTACCGCGCGAACTTCCCGCTGAGGGCCGCACTGCGCCTGGCGTCGCGGACGGGCGGCGAGAGGCACGTCACCGGCGAGGCCAGCCCGTACTACCTCTTTCACCCCCGCGCGGCCGAGCGTGCCGCCCAGGCCGTGCCGCAGGCCAAACTCATCATCACGCTCAGAAACCCGGTGGACCGGGCCATATCGCAGTATTACTTCGAGGTCAAAACCGGCGGCGAGAAGGTCCCCCTCGAGGAAGCGCTCGACGCCGAGACCGCGCGGCTGGCCCCGGAAATCGAAAAGATGAAGGCCGACCCGGACTACTACAGCGTCATACACCAGCGGCGCAGTTACATCGCTCGGGGCATATATGTCGATCAGATTATGGATTGGCGCCGGCATTTCCCGAAGGAGCAGATGCTGGTCCTGAAGACCGAGGACCTCCTGGCCGACCCGCGCCGGGGCGTCCGCGAGTGCTGCGAGTTTCTCGGCATCCGCCCCTGGGCGCCGGAGAAGTGCGAGATACACAACGCCTGCGAGTACGAGCAGCCCGACGCGGCCATCCGGCGGCCGCTTCAGGAGTTCTTCGCGCCGCATAACCGGCGGCTGTACGAGTACCTGGGCGTCGATTTCGGCTGGGACGCCCGACCATGACCCCGACGAACAGCGCGCCGTTGAAGAACGCCTCCGAAACCTCGGATACCTCGACTGACTTTTTCCCGTTCCGTTTAACCGCGGAGGACGCGGAGATCGCGGAGAAAGACAAATATATTTATTATTAAAAGATAAACAGTCTTTGTTTTAATTCTCATTTTTCCTCTGCGTCCTCTGCGTTCTCCGCGGTTAAAACGAACGGCCTTAGACGGCCCGAACTTCAAAAGTAAGCATAACGACCGTAACCGCCAGAACGGCCGCCGTGGCGACGGCCGCATCCACCCACAGCCGCACCCCCGTCGCGCGGGCCACCATGATGAACCTTACGGCCGCGCTCGCCACATAGACCGCCACGAAGACGCCCGCCAGCCCGGCCACGCCCCACGCGCCTGCCGCCGCATAACCGCCGACCAGCACCGCCACAAGCCCCAGCCACTCAAGGACCGTCAGCGCCTTCTCCATGCCGCTGGCCAGAAGCACGGGGTTAAAGACCATCCGAATCGCCTCCAGGAACCCTGTGAACAGGAGTGCGGTCAGGACCGCCTCGGCCCCCTCCTGGTGCAGGTATCCCAGGAGCCATCCCTTAACCGCGTGCACCGCCAGGATGAAGGCGAATGCCACGGCGCTGGTGCCCCAGAGTGCGCGGCGGAGGACCCGCGACATCTCACGCCGGTCGGGCGAGCGGCTCAGCCGCGCTATCGCCGGGAACAGCACTCTTCCGACGGACCCGCAGAACGCCGAGACCGCCAGCGACAGGCTCCACGCCACCCAGAACGTGGCGGAGGCCGTGTCGCCGCCCGCGCCCCACGCCACAAGCACGCCCGCCTGCGAGAACAGCATCGGGGCCGCCGTCGGCAGGAACATGAAAGCGGCGTCGCGCGTCAGCCCCCGCAGCGGCAGGCCCCGCCATGCCACGGCCTGCTTCTCACGCCTAAGAAATATCCATAACTCAAGGCCGATGATGCACGCGGCGACGGCATACGCCGCCGCCCACGACCCAACCAGGGCGGTCCACGGCCACCCCGCCACGAGGATCACCAGGACGGCCGTGCCGAGCCGCAGCGCCTGAAACGTCCCCTCCTCGGCCAACATGCTCCATCGCATCCGCTGGAACCCGTCGAAGACCGCCGTCATCACCAGCACCATCGAGTAACTGGGCAGCCACAGGGCGCCCAACTGGAGCGCATCGGCGTGCACGGCGATGCGGTCGGCCCACTCCGGCCAGTACTCGCGCGCCGCCGCCAGGACCGCTCCGGGAACCACGAGACCCAGCGCCATAAGGGCCAGGCCGATGAGGACGCCCAGCGCGATGCCGCCGCCGATGTCCCGGGCGATCCGGTCGGCCCGCTCGGGCCCGCCGTCGGCCCGCGCGCGGGAAATCCGGAGCGTCACGGCGCGGGCCACGCCGCTCGTCGTAAGCAGCACCGCCGCAAGCATCACCGAGAGGACCACCGCGAGGCGCCCGGCATCGGCCGTGTCGCCCGGCCGGGCGTACACGCGGTTGACCATGAAGAGGATGGCCATGTTGACCAGGGCGAGGAAGACATCCCCCGTCAGGAGGGCCGCAAGGTTCCCGCGCGCAAGTTCCTTGATGCGGTCGCAAAGGCTCGCGGTTGTCAGGCCCGTGCCTTCGGTCATCAGGTGGGCAACTCCCTGCCCTCGACGGCGGCGCGGATTGCCGCCAGGAGCCGCTCGCGATTCTCGTCCGGCTCGTACGTGAGGCCGGAGTCTGCCTTGGCCTGAGCGCGGCGGACGGCGGCCTCCAGGCCGCCGACGTCATACACGACCTCGACCATGCGGCTGCGGCCTTCCATGGCGCGTGCCGTCTGGTACTGGTGATCGTCGAACGTTTCGCCCCGGGCCAGGTCGCGCGGAACGAAGACGAGTGGCTTGCCGTAGCGGCGCGACATGAGGACGGCCCCGGTGGAGCCCTGCCCCACGAGGACACGGCACTGGCTCACCAGCCGATGCATGTGACCGTAGGTCAGGTAGCCCAGGCACTGCGTGTGGCGGCCGGGGAACGGCGCCGCCCGTCCGCTCTGCATGATGACCGGCTCCCCGAGGCACGGAGCCATCTCATCCACGGCCGTCATCAGCCGCGTGAACGGCCTGATCTCGCTTCCCACCATCACAAGGATCATTGCGGACTCCCAACGGGCCGAGGTTCGCCCCGGCGCCCGGTCTCAGCCACCGCCGTCCTTTCGCGCCGCCACGAAGACGATCTGCGTGCTGAGGCTCCGGGGCGCGGGCATCCACCATCCCCGCGGCAGCGAGATGCCGCAACCCTTCATCGACACGCGCTCGAAGCCGCAACGCTCAAGGATCCTCCACACCCAGCGCGGACTGAACGTATAGACGTGCTCCTCGGTGTACCAGATGGGCAGGTTCAGGTACTCCGCAACGATGATCGGCACGCCCAGGAGGTTCGGCGTGCTCAGGACCAGCCGCCCGCGCGGCGCCACATGGACCCGCAGCATCCGCAACAGGTCGAACGGGCGCTCGACGTGCTCGATGAGTTCGCCGCACAGGACCGTGTCGAAGACGCGCCCGCACAAGAGGTCGTTCATCGCGTACACGTCGCCCGAGACGTGCTCCGTGTACGGCGCGGCGACGGTCATCGGGTCGCGGTCGAAGCCGACGACCTGGCGGCCCACCAGAAACGGGTTCGGCGCGGCCGCGCAGCCGATGTCGAGGACGGTCTCGCCGACGATGGCCCGCGCCATGGCGCGCAGGCGGCGGCGGGAGTACCAGTTCAGCCCCGCCGTGCGCAGCGGCTCGGCGGACGGGGCGCGCCTCATATTAGCCTCCCGGCGTAGCGCGCCTTCGGGCCGTAGCAGGCCAGTACGCCTTCCCGCTGGACAAAGAACGCGTTGGCGATCGGGTAAACGAACCGGCCGGTGCCGGAGGCCACGCGGTCGCGGGCGGCTGACTCCAGAAAGATGCACCGGGCCCGGAACACCAGGCGGCCCAGCCAGAACGGGATGATCGCCAGTTCCGCGCCCGTCGAGAAAATCACGTGTGGCCGGAACCGCACCAGCAGCCACAGCCACTGGAAGACGCTCAGGGCTGTGCCAATCAGGAGCCGCAGGCCGCCTTCCCCGCCGCGGAAGATGCCGATGTGCCGGGCCACGCGCGGGTCGCTGAAGTCGCGGAACGTCCGCGTGCCGTAATGGGCCAGGACCACTTCGTGCCCCGCAAGAGCATCCAGGCAGGCGATCATCTCCTCGATGTGCCCGCCGCCGGAGGCAATGCACAGGATCCGCACGCTCAAACCTCCCCCAGGGGCGGCACCGTCGGACGGCGACCTATCGCCTTCGCCGGGACCCCTAGCACGATGGAGTACGGCGGCATGTCGCTTGTCACCACGGCGCCCGCGCCGACGACGCAGCCGTCGCCGATCGTCACCCCCTTGACGACCGTGACATGCGAGGCCACCCACACGTCATTTCCGATCCGGACAGGGGAGGTCTTGAGCCCCTGGGCGCGGATGGGCTTCGTGGGGTCCGCAAAGACGTGGTCCGCATCGACCACGATCGTCTGTGGACCGATGGTTACGTCGTCGCCGACCACAACATCGCCGATAGCCGTGATCATGCTGTTCTCGCCGAGGTGCAGGTGGTTGCCGATGCGGATCCGTCCGTTCGGCCCGGTGTTAACGGCGGCGTTGCGCAGCATCCGGAAGTCCGCCCCAATCTCGATCGTGGCATGCCCCGAGCCCTGGATGATTCGCGCCCCTTCGTGAATACGGGCCCGGGGCCCCATCCGGCCCCCCATCAGCCGCACCATGACGCGCCAGAAGAGGCCCCGGGCAATAACCGGTAACTCAACGAGCAGGAGCCGTATAAGCCAGGTCACTCCCAAACCTCCTGTCCCCCCGCGTCGCCCGACGGTCCACTTCGCCAGGCCCGTCGTGATCCACGGCAGATGGAGCATCCGAAGACTATACAAGAAATTCTTCACGTGGTAAACATACTGCCCGGCGGGCGCGACACAACCGATTTTGCGCCGAAGGGCGCGGCGATTCGCCATCACGCCTTGCGCGCGAACGTCGTCGGAATGGCGCTCGCCCCGGCAAAGGATTCCAGCCACACGGGCGCCATGACGGCGGCCGTGACCGCGGCCCAGACGATCCGCCGCGCGAGACCCCCAAGCGCGTTTCCCCCCGCATCCGCCTGCCACGCCAGTTGCGGGTCGGCCCACGGAACGAGGCTGATGGCGGCCGTCGGCGGATGGAGGAAACTCGTCCGATGCTCCACCCGCGCCCCCTGGAAGCCTTCCTTCTCCAGCAGCCGCGCGAGGAGCGCCGGCGTCCAGTAATAGAGGTCGCGCGGCACATCGACGGCGGCCCAGTACTTTTCCAGCAGGCGCGCCTGGACGCTCCCCAGGTTCGGCGCCTGGACGACGAGCCAGCCGCCGGGGGCGATGACCCGCCGCGCCTCCTGGAGCAGCGGCCGCGGGTCGTGAACGTGCTCAAGCACGTTGTAGAGCGTGACGGCGCGGAACCTTCCGTCCTTGAAGCCGGCCTCCTCCAGGGCGCCGTGATGAACGTCGAGGCCAAGTTGTTTCCGAGCGTAGTCGGCAGCGGGCGAGACCTCGACGCCCGACGGTACAAGGCCGGCCTCCTGCATCACGAGCAGGCGGTCGCCGCTGGAGCAGCCGACATCGAGCACGGCATCGCCCGCCGCAAGGTCCGTGTTCCTGAGGAGTTGCCGCGTCTCGAACCTGAGGAGGTGGAAGCGGTACCACCGCTCCGCGCGATGGATGGCCGAAGGACGGCCGGGCGGCTCGGGCCTCCAACTGTAGGTGGCGGGATAGTAGCGGGCGATCTCATTGGGCGGCGGCCGCGGGCTGACCCACGCCAGGCCGCAGTCGCGGCATCGGACGACCCGCATGGCCTCGTGCGGGGGAAACTTGTCGGCCTTCTCGAACCACGGCCAGCCGGGCTTCGAGCACAGGATGCAGGTGGCGTGTTGCATAAACACTTTTAGCCGGTCGCCGCGGCGACCGCGAGCCTTCGGCTCGCGGCTAAAATGCGAGCCTCGGCCTTTACAGCCCTTTCGTGCGGCCGAAGTCGTGAATCGCGGCGACGATAAGCCGAAAATCGTCGTCGGTCAGGTCAGGGTACAGAGGCAGCGTGAGAAGCCGCTGCCAGATGCGCTCGCAGACGGGCGTCTTGCCGCGGCAGTTCTTATACATATCGTAATGATTATTCGGAATGTAGTGGACGCCCGTCGAGACTCCGCGCTCGGCCAGGTATGCGTTCAGGCCGTCGCGGTGGTCTGTCTGAATGACGTAGTTGTGCCAGTCGGGCCTGGTGTCGGGCTCGACAATGGGCCGCTCGATCCAGGCAAGGTCGGCCAGGGCCTCGTCGTACCGCCTCGCCCAGGCCTCTCGTCGGGCGTTCATCTCGCCCAGCCGCGCGAGTTGCACCAGCCCGATGGCCGCCGGAATGTCGTTCATGTGGTACTTAAAGCCCACTTCCTCGACGGTGTAGTACCAGGAGTACTGGGTCTTGGATTCGCGGCTCCATGTGTCCTTCGAGATGCCGAGCCAGCGGAGTTTGCGGAGCCGCGCGGCGGCGTCATCGTCATTGGTGACGATAGCCCCGCCCTCGCCGGTGGCGAGGTTCTTGACGGCGTGGAAACTGAAGCACCCGAATCGGCCGATGGTCCCGAGTTTTCGTCCGCGATGCTCGCCGCCGCAGCCGTGGGCGGCATCCTCGATGAGGATGAGGCTGTGCTCGCGGGCGATCGCCTCCAGGGCATCCATCTTGCACGGCCGGCCGCCGTAGTGGACGCAGACGACGGCGCGGGTCTTCTTCGTGATTCGCCTGCGGACCGACTCCGGGTCGATGTTGGCGGTGGCGGCCTCAACGTCGGCGAAGACGGGCCTGGCGCCCACGTACAGGATGGCGTGGTTCGTGGATACGAACGTCAGGGGCGTGGAGATGACCTCATCGCCCTTCCCGAGGCCGGCGGCGACCATCGCCAGGTGGAGTGCGGCCGTGCCGCTATTGAGGGCGACGGCGTGCCGGACGCCCAGGTACTCGGCGAACCGCTTTTCGAACTCGGCGGTCTTGGGTCCCAGGCCGACCCAGCCGGAGGCCATGACTGCCTTGACGGCCTCGAACTCAGCATCGCCGTAACTGGGTCTGAAAACGGGTATAGTCATGATTATGCCTCAAAATAGGCGCCGCAGCCAGCGCCGCGCAAGCGCGGCGGCTAACAAGGTTATTCGCGCAGGGCGATGTCGCGTGCGCCGATGCCGAAACGGCGAAAGATTTCGGCGAAGCGGCGCGGGCCAAGGCGCCCCGAGCGCATGATGAAGGCGCGCTTGCGGAGCATGCCCGTCAGGCCCGCGAGCGCCTCGCGGTACGCATGGAGGAGGATCGAGGCCATCTCGCCTTTCGAGCGTTCGGCGGCCATCGCCCCCGCCCGCCCGCGCCGAGTCAGCGCCCCGAAGCCCTGCCAGAAATACCGGTACGCCGTCCACATCGCGCCGACCAGGATCAGCCAAGTCGGAAAATTCTTCACCGCCACCCAGATGCGGTTCCGCTCAACCAGCCGCGCCAGGAACGGCGACACGCTCCCCGACGATGCCGCATGGTGATGGTACACGACCGCCCCGGCAGCGTACAGGCTTTTCCATCCGCGTCGCTGGGCCCGCCAGCCCATGTCGGTCTCATCGGCATATGCGAAGAAGTCCTCGTCATAGAGTTCGCCCGTCGGCAGGCGCAGGTCGTCCAGCATGTCGCGCCTGTAGAGGCAGCAGCAGTCGGAGGCGTAGAAGACCTCGGCCGACTGGGCAAGCGACTCGGGCGGCTCCGCCCGGCCGCGACCCAGCGCAAGGCCGTCCGGGCAGACCACGATGCCGGTGGCATCGACGCGGCCGCTTGCGGCAAGGATGATGCAGGGCGTGGCGGACCCCGCGCGCGGCTCGGCTTCCAGGGCATCGACCAGCCGCCGCACGGCGTCCGGCGTAAGGCGGGTGTCGTTGTTGCACATCAGAATGTACGGGGTTTCGGCGAGGCGGATGCCGACGTTGTTGCCGCCGCCGAAGCCGAGGTTCTTCTCGTTCCGGTGCAGGCGGACGTTCGGGAACTCGCGGGCGATCATCTCGGCCGACCCGTCGGGCGAGGCATTATCGACCACCAGCACCTGGAGCGCGGGATAGTCCTGGGCCAGGAGCGAGCGCACGCAGTCCCCCACCACCCGGGCGCCGTTCCAGTTCAGCACCACGGCCGTGACCGCCGGAAGATTTGAGGTTCGTGTATCCAAGGCAGCGGCTAAGGCTAGGCCGCGCCCGCGGACCTGTCAAGTGCAAAGGCCCAGGCGGATTTTTCGTTGCATACGCGCCTACCTGCCCTCACCATAGCCGCCATGACAACCACTCCTCCACCGTCGGCGGGCCTGTCGTGCCTTACGCCAGGCAAACCGTGCCCGTTTACAAAGAGCCGGACCGGCATAGTTCTGGCCATAGTGGTGGCGATTGCCTACGCGCTGGCGCTCAACGACCAGTGGGCGATCAAGGGCGACTCGGCCCTGTACCTGGCGCTCGGGCGGTCGCTGGCCGAGGGCCGCGGCATGGAGTATAACGGGCAACAGATGTGGGGCACGCCGCCGGCCATTCCGGCCCTCATTGCGGCCTGCCGCATGGCGACCGGGCTTGCCGGCCAAAGCCTCGGCGAAGGCGGGTCGGACGGGTACTGGCTCATCAACTTCGTGATGAAGGCGCTGGCGGTCGGGACGGCCCTGGCGGCGATGGGGATCGCGCGGCGGCTCTCCGCGGACCGGCCGGAAGACGAGCGGACGTTCCTGGCGGCAATGACGCTCCTGGTGGTCGGACTCTCGGCCCGGCTATTCACGGATGCGACGCTCATCATGACGGACGTGCCGTTCACGTTCCTGATCGCGCTGGGGCTTTACTCATTTCTGCGGGCCCGCGACGGACACTGGGCGTGGTACCTGGCCGGCGGCGCGGCGGTGGCGGCGGCGACGTGGACGCGGCTCCTCGGGCCCGTGCTCTTCGCCGGCATGGCGGCGGCGATGCTCCTGGACACCAGGCCCGGGTATCTCAGGCGGCTGCCGGGGGTGGTTGCGGCCGGGGCGATCGTCGGGGCGAGCGTCCTTGTGTGGATGTTCCTGCTGCGGACGCGGTCCGACCCCGGCGCGCCGGACTATCTGGTGGCGGCCGGGTCGGGGTACCTGGACGTCGCAAGCGCCCAGAAGTGGAAAGACGTCGCCGCGGAGGCCCCGCGCATCCCGTCGGCGCTTTGCGGCGTCCTCGTGGATCAGAAGTTGCCGTGGGCAAATCTTCTGCCGACGGCGGCGGTCCTTTACGGGATGTGGCTCGCGCTCAGGCGGCGGCAACTGCTGGTGGTCCTGCCGATGGTCTTTTACGTCGGGTTCCTCGTGGTCTGGGGCGCGGGGGCGGTGGCGGGGCGGTACATGCTGCCAGTGTTGCCGCTGGCGGCATACCTGCTGCTAATCGGCGCGGAAGGGGCGGCGGGGCTACTGGTTCGCGCGGAGACAGGCGTGAAGTGGCGGCGGATCGCCATCGCCGTGGCGGCCGGGGCGTGCGTTGCCGTGAGCCTGCCGAAGGATGCGCGGCAGGTCCACTGGATGCAGCACCCGCGGTTCTATGCCGCGTACGAGCACGGCGAGTGGGCGGACGTCGTGGACGCCGCCGCATATCTGCGAGAGCGCGGGCGCGGCCCGGACGACGAGGTGGCCACCGACCTCGGGGCGGTCGCCGGGTACCTCACCAGGCTGCACGTGACTTTGCAGCCGCTGTGGGTGAATGTCCGGCAGGGGTCGCGGCGGCCGCTCGGGCCGAAGGAGTTCGCGGGGGCGGCGGCGCGAGGGACGTTCAGGTTCGTCGTGGTGCCCGGTGAAGATGCCGACTGGTCGGTGGCAACGATAGCGGAGATGGGTGGGACGGGCGCATTCGGGCCGCCGAAGACATTCGGCCGCGTGACGGTCTTCGAGCGGCTCAAACACGGTTCCAGGTGCCTGAGCCCTGTGTTTACCGGACTTCATAGCGATGCCCCCTATTCTTGTATGTGATCCGTGGAAATCCTAGGCTAACCACCTGGACACAGGAGGACTCGCCGCTTGCTGCCACGGCGAGCACGGAGGGCGAGATACCCAATCGCGAGAATGGCGAGCGTGCTCGGCTCGGGAACGGGCTCGAATCGAAAGTCGGCCGCGAAATGATAGGGATAGATGGTGCCGATTCGCTCCCCGGTATAGATCAACTCCCCAATAGAATAGTACTCGAACAAAGGGGCAGTAGGCCGATGCTCGGAAGGATAAGCGAGGGGGGCATATACGGAGCCCTGTGGATCCGAGATGTACAAGTCTGCCAGTGTCAGCGACACCCACGGGTCAAATACGATGTGCTGCGGGTTCAACTCAAGGGTATCGCTGGGGTACCCGTCCGGGACAAAGGCGGCAGGTTGACTTGTCGGAACATTCGCTGTTGCCCCAATCACGTAAGCGTTGCCCGCTTGGAGCAGTAGGGGCTCTATGGCCACGTATCTAAACTCACCCAGCAGCGGCGCTTCCGTGCCGGCCGGCACGGTGGCACTGACAAGAAGCCTTTGATCCCCGTCCCATATACCGACTTCGTGGAAGGTATTCAACCCAACTGAACCTATATCGAAAAAGCCCAGATCGGTGACCAACATATCGTGCTGTGGCACGAACTGCCAGCCGACAGTAACGCTGCCATAGTATGGAGCGCCACCGCCAAGCCCGTTGTAAACTGCGTCCACCAGCGCCGGTCGCGGTGATGCCTGTGCCGGCAGTGCCAAGATTGCCACGAGAAAGGATGCCGCCGCTGCGGCCCCCAGACTTCTCCTGACCAACACGCGGAAGGATGCCATGCCTTGTCCCCCACTTCGCGCTCCCTGAAACGCCTATTGTACTCATACCTCAGAATCAGGCGTTGTCAAGCGCCAAAATAACTAGCCGCAGAGTACGAGTGCCGAGTATGTCTGTCATGGACAATTACAAGCGCGTTATTGTGGAAATTAGGATTGCTGACAGTCGGTTTGACAAACAGCCCGCAGTGGTGTACACTACCCGTGGCAATCAGGTTTTGCCCGCATCCTTGCAATGTCAGCCCGGAACTCGGAAGGAGACAACCGATGAAATCGGGCAAGATTGTTTCTTTGGCAGTCCTGGCGTTGCTTGCGGCAGGGGCGAGTCCCGCTTGGGCGTCGTACATTATCGACTTGCCTGAGTTGCTGGGCGATTATAGTCGCAGCGACTTTGACGGGGGGCCAGAAAACAGCCGGACCGCGACAATCGAGACCTTGTTCCGCATCGATCAGGTCCAGAGCGCGGTGCTCTACTTGAGCGGGACCATTTCGCCGGGCTCTGTCCGGGGTGACGGAATCCAGAGAGAGCCCATCACGGTGCCGATGTCGGGCACCTTTGGGTTCTCTCTTGCTATCGGCGACTATCATTACCTGGATTCTGTTCCGGCGGGCGGAGTCCCTTTCAGCGAACAACGAGAATACACAGGCCCGTTCAATGACGTGGTTATCATGCCTGGTGAGCAATGCCCTTTTATTTTCCAGATTTACTTTGGCTTGGGGCCCAATCCATTTCCCCCGGACGACCTTCCCGGCTGGCTTATCCCGCCGTCCGGTCCGTTCACGCTATGGTCAGACGGCCTTGAATTCGTTACGCCCATAACCGGCACGATCACCGAGGCCCGCCTGGTTCTCGAAGGCACCGGCTTGCCGGAACCCGCCACGCTCTCCCTTCTGGCCCTCGGCGGCCTCATGGCTCTTCGCCGCAGAGCGCGGCATTGACCTCTTAGCCCTGTAGAGAACCGCTCGCCCGGTTCAGTTACGCACAGGTCGCAATTCTCTTCCATACAACGCCGGCGGGCTCTCATGGAACCAGCATCGGGGGGAGATTGAATGCGTCTTATGTCAGGAATCAAATTCGCCGGCGGCAACCGCAGCCGAACAACCGCGATCCGTCAACGCCGCCGAAGACATTCGGCCGCGTGACGGTCTTCGAGCGGCAGTGAGATGAATCAGATCTGCGGGCCGTACAGCCGGCCGTTATTGTAGGCCCCGCCGATGATGCCGGCCTCATCGTCGTACACCCAGCCGTCGAACCCGAAGACGTCGCCGTTCCAGTACTGGGCGCCGGTCGGCCCGGCGTTGGTGTAGTTCCCGCTCATGATGCCCACGTCATCATCGTACACCTTGCCGTCGAGGTCAACGTCGCCGAGGTAGGTGAACTTCACCAGGATGCTCGTCCAGTCCACCGCGATGCCGCCGAACGTCTCGCCCCGCGTCCCGCCGGGGCCGTACCAGAGTTCGCCCGTCTCCGCGAGCAAGCGGCCCTGGTCCACCAGCGCCACCGTGTAGAGGTTGGGCTCGCCCCTGGCCACGGTGCTGATGATGCCCGTGCCGTACCACGGGGCGTCCGGGCCGAACCAGCCGGCCTGGATCCAGGCCTTGACTTCCTCTAGAGGGCTGGAGTTCGGATCGCCGTCGTAATCAATCACCATGCGGCTGGCGGCGAGGTCCAGCGTAGCCGTGGGAGACCCGCCGGACTGGGCGATCGAAAGGGCGTGCGTCACGATCGTCGCCGGGCCGCCGCCATCGGGCCCCGCCACGGTGCCGGCGTCGATTGCGAGGCCCGCGAGGTCCACCGACTGCGGCAGGCGAAGGGTCCCCGGCCCGTCCTTCGTGAGGACGTAACCGCTGCCGCTGAGGGCGCCGCCGAGGACAAGGGTGTTATCTGATCCGACGGTCCAGGTGCTTGCGGCCGTCATGGCGACGGGTCTGGAGATCGTGTTGATGCCGCTGCCTGCGCTGTCGATGCCGCCCGTGCCGACGGCGAGGGCGCCTGCGCCGCCCAGGGTCCATCCGGCCGTGAGGAACACGACGCCCTTGACGGTCTCGTCCTGGCTGAGCGCCGGCTGGACGGTGGGCGCCCCGTCGAAAACGACGACCGTCTCCGGGCCGGGGACGACGCCGCCCGACCAGTTGGCGGCCAGGTGCCAGGCGGTGCCGGCGCCCGCCCAGTTTTCGGAGGTGGGCTGGTTGACGTCGAAGGGCACATCGGCGGCCGCGGAGAGGTTGCCCTGCAACTCCCATCGCCCGACGGTGCTCTGCGAACGGAAATAGACATGATGATTGCCGCCGGAAAGGTTCGCGAGATCGACGACGGCGGTCTCGGAATCCTCATCGTAGGTCCCGTCCTCGGCGGGCAGGGACTGCCAGGGTCCGGCGTCCAGGCGGTACTGGATGGCCGAGATGCGATTGAGGCTGATGGCGCGTGCCGGCGGGTCGGCGGAGTTCGGGTTCTGGTTCGCGAGCGGCACGACGGCGCCGGTGGCCTGGATTCGGATAGCCCCCGTGGCCGGGTTCGACGAGAGCACCGCCGTCGTGACCGAGGGGTCGGTGTCGAGGATGTCGAGACGGCCGTCGCCGTCGGTGTCGCGGTAGCCGACCATCTCCTTCGAGGCCGTGGAACTCGTGTGGTTGGCGTAGGCCTTGTCCTGCCGGTAAGGCTCGCACATGGCGCTATCGACGCGGGTTGCGGGATTCGGGTTGCCGTCGTACGCGTTCAGGTTCTGGGTGTTGAAGTAGCCGGAGCGGGCGGTGTAGAAGTCCCCGCCGGAGTATTCGTCGAGTGCGTAGAAGATGTGGCCCATCTCGTGGGCCATGACCTCTTCCATGTCGTCGATGCCCCAACTGTCGTTGTTGTAGGTCATGACCGTGAAGGGACCGCCGAGGTAACTGTAGGCGAAGTACCCGTCGGAGAACATGTGGTCGTGGTCGTAGTCGGGGTCGGGGTCGGGGTCGTTCGAGTCATCTACGACGAATACCGTGTAGGCCCAATCAGACCCGGATGCGCGGCGCGTCAGGTCGTCGTACGAGGTCACCCGCTCCATGTAGTCGGCGCCGGCGATGCCGGGGGCGACAACGGCCATCACGCTGTCGATCCAGAGGTCCTCGTCGTACGACGGCCGGGCGATCGGCTCGTAAGTCGTCACAACGGGAGAATCGGCATACGTCCAGTCGAACCCGAATTCGAGGTTGGCATCGGGCAGGGTCGTCGCCCACCACCGCACTCCGGCCTCCACCTCGCGCCTGACGTTGGCGATCTCCTGGACGGACCAGTCCTCGGTCGTCCCCCCGCCTGTGCTGGATGGGAGGATGACGTTCACCCAGACCTTGCCCGCGAGGTATTCGCTGGTGTCCGCGGATGTGCGGTTCAGGGGCGTGTCCTGGAAGACCCAGAACTTTTCTCGGAGGCGTGCGGCCGTGCCGAGGTCCACTGTGCCCGCGCCGGAGGCGGTGGTGTCGAAGATGGTGCCATAGTCCGAGAGGCTGCGGATCGAGCCGACCAGGTCGTAGGCCCCCGGCGCGGCGCCGGCCGGCAGGGTCCAGTCGAAGGAGTAATAGTCGGTCTCGCCGGCGGCCAGCGGCGAGTCGGCGCTGTTGTCCTGGCCGGCCGCATGGCTGTCATAGACGACCGCCGTGTTGTCGGGGCCGAGGATGGCAAGGCTCGTCTGGACGGCCCGCGAGACCGCCCCGGTGCCGGAGTTCGTCGCCTTCAAGGTGACCCGGACGGTCTGGCCGGGCATGAAGGTGTCGCTCGTGACGACCGCGCCGGGGGAATCGGTGTTCGGCGTGCCTGTGGTGTCGGAGATGCGGTAGAGCGAGAGGTCAACGGTGGTGGCGGCGCTCGTCAGGTAGATGTCGTCGCGCATGGCTTCGGGGGACTCGCCTGTGGCGTTCTTGACTTTGAAATAGACGACCTTGGAGCCGCTGCCCGGGCTGAGAGTGAAACTCGGCGCCGTCGCGTAGGGAAACCACGAGGCCCCCTGGAAGTCGGCCCGCTCGCTTGCCATGTAATGGGTGGGTGTCTTGGTGGCGGTATTGTTGAGGGTGACGGTCTGGCTGGTGGTGGTGGTTGCGCCGGAATTCAGGTTGAAGGTGGTGACGGCCGGCAGGTTCGAGGCCACGTCCTGTGTGCTGAGTTCGGCACCGATGCTGTAGAGGTCATCGTCATCCGCGCCCGTCCAGGTCTGGAGGAGTTGATCATTCGCGGCATTGTAGAGTTCCAGGACGAGGTTGACCTTGCCGTGGCCCAGGCCGTAGGTGTCGCAGACGATCTGCCGGGTACGCCAGTCGGTGGTGCCGATGCCGCTGACGGAGAAGTTGGAACTCTTGACGAGGAAGTCGTGGCCCGTGGCCGTTTCTTTATAGACCTTGACGTAATAGGTGCCGGCGGCCGTCGAGTCAACGTCGAACTGGAGGTCGAACTGGCGCCAGTAGCCGTCGCCGTCGGTATCAACCGTGCTCTGGGTCCGCACGTCCCAGAACCACGCGCTGAACGGGTCCGGGAAGGTCGTGTAGTTGATCGTGATGGACCAGGAATCGATGCGTCCCCGGTTGTAGGCCGGGTCGGCATCGTCGTACACATCCCAGACGTTGAAGTACCAGATGCCGTTGACGGGCACGCCCACCGGAGGAAACAGGGGCATGGAACTGTTGGAGGTCTCGGAGTAAGTGTCGCCGGGGTCATCCCCCGTGGCCGTCATCCAGTAATAGGGCGTGTACCAGTCGCGGGTCCCGTACATATCAATATAGTATTGGATGTCGCTGGTGTAATTGGAGTCAACGTTCCAGTTGACCGTGACCGAGTTGATGTAGGCGTTGGTGGGGGCGCCCGAGATGGTAATTGGGGTGTACACGTAGGGGTCGTAGGCGGTGGTGTACGTGGCGTCGGTGTTGTTGGAGCCGGTCTTGACGCCCGTGGTCATGGGCTGGACGCCGCCCGAAGTGATCGTGATGGAGCCTTCGGACGGCATCTGCCGGCGGGCAAGGTCCAGCCTGAAGTGCTGGCCCGAGCGCGTCCCGGCGCGCTGCCGGACGTGCTCCCCCCCGCCCGGCACGTGTGCGACGTGGCCCCCGCGGGGAAGGCCGGCGTGCTCCCCGCCGTGGGAAAGCCTGGCGTGCTCGCCGCCGGGGGGAAGCCCCGCCAGCCGGCCGTCGTGGTGCAATGCCGGATGAAACTGCGGCCCCGCCGCAAGCAGCAACCGCTGCTCCAGCGCCTCGAAGGCCGCGCGGCACTCAGGCGGACGGCGGGTTCTCATTCCGGTCTTTCCGGCTAGGGTGGGTCAATCCCTGGGTTCGGACGTCTCAAACGACAGTTTACATCATAAAAGGCGTGTTGTCAAAAAACCAGCGGCGCGAGCGAGGCCATACCGCCGCAGGGGGGCCCGGCCTAAAGCCGTATAAAACCGCCGGTCGCATTCCAGATGAGGCGCTCCAAGTCGGCGGGAGACACTCCGTCCACGCGCCCGTCGGCAAAGCCGATGATGTACATATCGCCCTCACCGCTTAACGGCCGGAGGTTTTCCTGGCCGCCGACCGCCGGCCCGTCGCTCCTCGTCTCGAAGAAAAGCACCGTCCGGTCCGGGTTGCGGACCGCGTCGCGTCGCATCCCGGCGACGGCCGCGTTCATCGCGATTCGCCGGTCCGGCGGCAGGACGAGGCGCTCGCCACCCTGGCTGATGTAGCGCTCCAGGGCCTCGGGGAACTCATCGGCCGTCGGCATCCGGCCGTCATGGTCCTCCGCGAACCGGCGGGCGGCATCCTCCAGAAGCCCCATCGCAATCATCGACTGGGCGCGGGAATCGCCGGCGCTGACAGCATCCTCCCTTACCCACGCCCTGCGCGGCTCGAGGCTCACAAACAGCCAAAGCCCCGCAATCGCCAGCGCCGCCAGCAGCATCAGCAGGCCGATAATCGACGTCACGATGCCCCCGATCGCCATGCCGGAGCCGCGCAGTTGCCCGGCGCTCCGGTGGACCTTGCGGACGGCCACGATGCCCATGATGAGGCCCGGCAGCGCGGTCAGCCCGAGCGTACAGAGCGATCCGATGCCGCAGACCAGGCTCGCGATGGCCAGGCCGCTCGTCCTGGGTTTCAGCGGCGGCGCCGCCGGGGTGCTGCTCGTATCAAGTTGCGTCATCGTGCATCTCCTTCTCTTCTCGGACGGCGTGCACGGCACATCGCAGCGCGCCGTCGCCATAGCGGCTTTGGCGCGTCGGCGACAGGAACTTCTCCCTTCAAGGCTAGCCGCCCCCTGCCGCAGCAGCAAGGATAATCCCCCGAGCGCGCTTGACGATTGCGGCCGCTGCGGATATGCTC
>CAYGWP010000241.1:0-3339 GCA_964353455.1 uncultured Anaerolineales bacterium | reverse complement strand
CGCGCACCCGCACCCCGCCCCGAAAGGCGCGGCGGGTACGGAGACCCGCCGCGCGCCTCGGCCCTCCAGGTCGGCGCCGCAAGCGCTGAGATCACGCCGCCCGTCGGGACGGTGCTGGCCGGCAACTTCCGCGATGATTATGCCTCGCTCGGCGTGCACACGCCCCTCAAGGCGCGGGCACTCGTGGTCGGCCGGGACGATGCGGCCGTGGCGATCATCGTTGCCGACCTCCTGACGGTCCCCGACGTGCTCGTCCGCCGCGTCCGCCAGGGGGTGGAGCGTCAGTGCGGCCTGCGGCCGGAGCGGGTCATGGTCGCCGCGACGCACACGCACAGCGGCCCGGCGGTCGAGGCGGTCGCCGGCCCCGACGAGTCCGCGGCGGTCATCGAGCACGTCCTCCCCGGCATGGTCGAATCGTGCGTGAAGGCGTTTCGGTCTCGCCGGCCGATGCGCCTCTGGTCCGGCTCGGCGCGCGGCGAGGGGCTTTTCTTTAACCGGCGGCTGCTCCTGAAGGACAGGCGCACGGTGATGAACTGGACCTTCCCGCCCGCGGACTCCATCGACCGCCCGCTTGGGCCGGTGGACGACCAGATCGGTGTCCTCCTGGCGGGCGATGACAGGGACCGGCCGGCAGTAGTGGTCGCCAACGCCGCGCTCCATGCCGCCGTGCTGGCCGGCGACAACCGGCTCCTCGGCGCCGACTGGCCGGGCTGCTTCTGCCGGGCCGTCGAGCAGGCGTTCGGCCCCGCCACGCAGGCCATGTTCCTTCAGGGCGCCGAGGGGAATGTCAATCATATAGATGCGACCGACCGGCTCCAGGGCCGCGGCTTCAAGGAGGCCGAGCGGATCGGGGCGGCCGTCGCCCTCGCCGCCGCATCGGCCAGGTTCGACGCCGGGCCGGTCGCGGGGCTTGCCCGCCAAAGCCTTGGCGAAGGCGGGCCGGTGGCGTGGTCGTCCGAGGTGGTGGACCTTCCGCCGAGGCGGATCACGCCGGAGGAACAGGCGCGGGCCGCAAGCACGGTTTCGGCGAGCGCCGGGGCGGGAACGCCGCGCGGGCAGGTGGATGGAATCCCGGACCTCCTCTTCGCGCAGGACCAACTCGAACTGGCGAACCGCACGCAGCCGTACGTCGCCGAGGTCCAGGTCCTCCGCATCGGCGATGCGGCCGTTGTCGGGCTGCCGGGCGAGTTCTTCGTGGAGTTCGGCCTCCAGATCAAGGCTGCATCCCCGGCCCGGACCACGCTGATTGTCGGGCTGGCCAACGGCAGCATCGGATACGTGCCGACGCCGGAGGCCTTCGACCAGGGCGGCTACGAGCCGACGCCCTGGCGCTACAGCAAACTGTCGCCGGAGGCGGGGGCGATCTGCGCCAAGTCGGCCGTGAGGCAACTCAAAGCGGCCTTCGCAAAGTAGTCGCTTGGAAAGGGCATCGCATGACGGTCGGGTGGGGCGTCATCGGGTCGGGCGGCATCGCCCGGCGCCGCACGATTCCGGAGGGCATCGCGAAGGCGGCCGGCGGCAGACTGGTCGCCGTGTTTGATCTTAACCCGCAGGCCAATCGGGAAGTGGCCGAGCAGTTCGGGGCCGCCGCGTGCACAAGCGAGGAGGAACTACTCGCGCGGAAGGACGTTGACGCGGTCTATATCGCCACGCCGGCCCACCTGCACGCGCGGCAGGCGACGGCCGCAGCCCGCTCGGGCAAGCACGTCCTCTGCGAGAAGCCGCTCGGCCTCTCGGTCGCGGAGGCCGAGGCGGTGGTCGCCGCCTGCCGCAACGCGGGCGTCAAACTGGCGGGGGATTTTATGATGCGGTTCCACGCCTTCCACCGGGAGGCCGCGCGGATGATCGAGCAGGGGACGCTCGGACGCATGGTCCTGGGGCGGGCGCAACTCTCGTGCTGGTATCCGCCGATACCGGGCGCCTGGCGGCAGGACCCCGCCTGCGGGGGCGGCGGCAGCCTCATCGACATGGGCGGACACTGCATCGACCTCCTGGAGACGTTCCTCGGCCGCGCACGCTCCGTGATGTGCCGCACCGCGAATCTTGTCCATGCGTACAAGTCTGAAGATACCGCCGTGGCCCTGCTGGAGTTCCAGGGCGGCGCGCTCGGCACGGTCGATGCCTGCTTCAACATCCCGGACCGCGCCAGCCGGAACCGCCTGGAACTTTACGGCTCGAAGGGCGGCATCCTCTCGGAGGGGACCATCGGCCAAGGCGAGGGCGGTGAGATGGTCCTTCGCCTGGAGGATGCCGCCGGGTACGAGGCCCGCCAGGCCCGCGACCTGGCCGACGGCGTTCGCGTGGATGTGCCCACCGTCAACCTCTACAGGGCGCAGGTCGAGGACTTTAGCGAGGCCATCTCGACCGGCCGGCAGCCGCTGTGCGACGGCGCGGCCGGATTGTGGAGCCAGAAGGTCCTCGCCGCATGTTACGAGTCCGCGCGGAATGGCAGGACGATATGGCTGGAGCAGAAAAAGAAAAGGGTCCAGGACCCTTAAGACTTTAGGGGTCCTGGACCCTTTCTTTTTCTTCTCCGGGGGCGTGGCGGGGCAGCGGCGGTGTGTGCGGCGGGGCAGCGGCGGTGTGCGCGGCGGGTCTCCCGACCCGCCGCGCGAAGTGGCGTTGTAGTAGTCCCGAGGGAACCTTGGGGGGAACGAGGAGACTGCGGCAATGAGGAACGCGACTACCAGGCGGGGTTTTCTAAAGGCGGGGACGGCCGGCCTGTGCGCGCTTGCGCTGGGCGGGCGGTTGGCTGCGGCTGAAGGCCGAAAGCGGCCAAACGTCCTCCTCATCACCACCGACCAGCAGCGGGTCGATGCGATGAGCGCGGCGGGAAACAAGTGGGCCAAGACGCCCAACATGGATGCGATCGCGGCCAACGGCGTCTATTTCACGAACTCGTATTGCCCGTACCCGCTGTGCAGCCCCTCGCGGTCGGCCCTGCACACCGGGCGCACGCCGCACGAGATCGGCGTCGATCACAACAGCATGCCGATCGACCCGGCTATGCCGCTTTCGGGGCAGGTTCTCCGCGCTGCCGGTTACGACACGGGTTACGCAGGCAAGTGGCATATGCCCAATCCGTACCCTAGCGATGGGATCGCCGGGTTCGAGGTGCTGAACAAGACCACGCGAACAGGGAAACTGGCGCACGATGTCGATGAAGCGACGATGACCGCGGCCGTCGAGTTCATCAAGCGCAAGCGCGACAAGCCGTTCCTACTGGTGACATCGTTCATAAATCCGCACGACATTTGCCTGCTGGCGGGCCAGGCCAGGCTGCTTCTTGAAGACGTTTGAAAGAAGTACGAGCCTGCCGCGGGCGCGGAGTTGCCGCCG
>CAYGWP010000240.1:0-6039 GCA_964353455.1 uncultured Anaerolineales bacterium | reverse complement strand
CTCCAGCCCGCTGGAGCAGATCAAGGGCTGGATCCAGGCCGGCTGGCTTGACCCGGACGTCCAGTGGTACGGCCCGGGCATCACCAGCACTGCGGCGCGTGACAACCCCGGCCTCTACACCATCGGGTTTGTTGACCAGGGCCGGCTGCTGATGGATACGGGCGAGTTGTGGTACGGCGATGGCGGCACGCGCGGCCCTACGTTCGGCGGCGTCGAGGTGGACTGGACGAGCATCCTGGTGAGGTTCACCTACCTCGGCGACATTGACCTGGACGGCAAGGTGTACGACGATGATGTGGGCATCATGAGCGGGAACTACACAACAGGCGGGCCTACCGGCGCCCAGTACTGGACTGGCGATATTTTCGGGTTCGACGGCTGGGTGTACGATGATGAAGCAGGCATCATAGGCGGGGCCTACAACAACGGCCGCCTCTACGGCGACCCGCTGGGCAGCGTCGGGGGACTTCCATTGGCAGGAACGCAATCGCCGGAGGACCAATACGGCAGTCCTGGCGTGTCTCGCCGACAGGCGCTGAGCGCGGCCGCCGGGGCACGCTCCGGCCGCACCGGTATCTCTTCAACAGCGCTCGGCGATGATGCGGGCGGCGCCAATTCCGACTTCTCCACGATCCTCAAGGGTTGGTGGCAGGGCCTCAGGGCCGAAGGACTTCCGCGAGAGAGTGGCGACGCGCCTGACGGCAGCGAGGGCGTCAGCGTCCTTGACATGGTCAAGCCGCGGAGGCTCCGCCTGCGGCACCACGCGCAGGCCTTTCAGACAGCAGTGTCGGACGCCACGTTGCAGCCACGCTCGCAGATCGTGGTCAAGGCAGCAAAGTCCTTCCACCCTGCTACTTGCCCGTGAACGGCCCCTGGATGCGGATGAGGTCCGTGCGGGTTTTGCCGTTCTCCGTGATCCGCGACAGGGTGTACACGCTCCCGTCCTTGCCGACGGCGATTGAGTTGACGTAGGCCAGCCGCTCGCCTTGCCCGAGAAAGATGGGGCCGTGGTCGGTGTACCGGCCCGTCGGGATGTCGTAGGTCACCAGGTGCAGGTTCTCGATGCCCTTGGACTCGCCCATGGCGGTGGCGGCCTTGCCGGAGACGCGCCTGCCGCCCACGTAAACCGGCCCGCCCGTCAGGTAATGCAGCGTCCGCCCGTCAGGGCCGAGGGCGAAGCCCAGGTACCCGTAACTGAACTGGTCGAACATGCCGCTGCGTTTCGAGGGCAGGCTGGTGAGGCGCTCGAGGACGTCGACGCGCGGCCAGCCGGGATCGAAGCGGAACAGATACCCGGAGTTCCCGTGGACGCCGTACGCGGCCCCCTCCGGTTCGCACCAGACGGTTTGGCGCCAGTTGTAACCCATGTGGCCGGGCGACGTGGGGTCGTAGAGGCCGAAGTAGTCCTTCCTCATGTCCTCGCCCTCGACCTTCTCGATTGTCTCGCGGTCGCAGCGGTAGCGGATGATGTCGCCGTCGCCGGTGGTGAAGTAGCAGGAGCCGTCGCGCGAATCGACGACGAGGGACCGGCAGAGGGTGCGGTACTGGTCGCCCTTGCCGTTCTCGCCCAGGCGGGCGGTGGGGCCGAGGTTCTTCAGGTCCTTCGTCGCCAGGTCGTAGCGGAGGAAATAGCCGGTGGGCCACGTCAGGCCGTAGAGCCGGCCGCGGCGGGTGTCCATCGTCATCGACAGGATTCCCTCGCCGTGGGGAGCAAGGGCCAGGTCCTCGAACTTGCCGGTGGCCATGTCGTACGCGAGGAAGTGGCCGCCCGGATACGGCTTGAACCCCTCCGGCGGCGTGCCGATCTTCTCCATGCCATCGATGATGGAGTAGTAGCCGACGTGCGTGGCGAAGTATAGTTTGCCGCCGCACTCGATGAAGGTGACGTGGGACTTGCCCTGGACGATGGTCTTGCGGCCCTTTTCGCCGCAGGCCTCCGTCAGGTCGCCCAGGTGGCGGACCGTGTCCGTGGCGGGGTCGTATGAATACATCTGGGCGCCGACCTCGTGGGACTGCGACGAGAGGACGTAGTAAATCTTTCCGTCGCTGCCTGTGCCCATGCCGTTGTACGTGTCGTGGGCGAGGGGGAACCCGGAATTGTAGATGCGGGCCGTCAATCGGCCGGACGCCGCCAGTCCGGTCGCCGCGGCGACCAACGCCGTCGCCAGGAGCACCAGGAACAACCCGCACGGGAGCATTGCGCGCATCATGTGGTCGCGAGCCTCCTCAGGGTTTCGCCGGTTCGCCAGGGCGGCCCTGGCCGACCGGTTCGCCGCCGCACCGGGCCAGTTCCACGCCCCGGGTAGTGACGTAGTACTTGGCCAGCATGTTGGGCTTTTCCCAGGCCGGCAGGGTCCTCGGGTTTCTCACGTAGCCCAGGAATCGGGCGGCCAGCAGGGCGAAGTGGGCCTCGTGGCCGACGCGAAGCGCCGCCGGGATGATGACGTGGAGGCGCTCGCCCTCGTCCTCGACAGCCACGCCGGGGTACGCCGCCTGGAGCGCATCGACCTTGCGCCGCAGCGCCTCCGCCACGGCTGCCTTGTCATCGGAGCGGTTCGGCACGACGTAGAGTCCCGGCACGAACTTCTCCTCTTTGCCCTGTCGCACCTCCACGCGTGACCGGCTGCCGCGGAAGACGGCCAGTTCCGTGTCGGCGCCGCCGGGCGGCGCCTCGAAGTTCCACAGGACGTCGATCCGGACGTGGATGCCCCGCAGCGCGTAGTGGACGGTGTTGTTGCAGTAGTAGTCGAGGCGGCCGTCCTTCACTGCGGCCTTAAGATAGCCGGGGAAGTCAGCCTCGCCCGTCACGCGCTGGAACTCGGCGCGCGACAGGGCCGTCGGCCACCGCGCGCCGCCGAGGACGCGGACGTCGGCGCGGCAGTCTATCGGCTGATCCGGAAAGAGCGTCCACTGGACGAGGTCCACCAGGTGCGTGCCGACGTCCGTGAGGCCCTCGCCCTGCTCGGCGAAACGGAAGAACCACGCGGGGCGCAGGTTCACCGCGCCCGCCACCTCTTTCAGCAGGTGATGGAGGCTCTCCATCCGGACGGCGGGTTCGGCCTCGGACCCCGCCAGCGGCGCGCCGAAGACGTCCGGCGCGCAGACGAGTTCCCTCTGGAGGAGACACGAGACCTCGAACCGCTGGGTCATGGCGTCGTAGGCGACGACGCCCCGCTCGGCGGCGGCATCCAGGGCGCGCTCCAGCAGGGGCAGGTGCGCGGCCTCGATGATCCACGGCTTGTCCGCCAGGACGTGGATGCCGGCCTCGACGGAGGCCAGGATGCGGCCGATTTTCTCGCGGTTCCGGCCCGACAGGACCACGACGTTGCCGGGGCGTTCCGTTAGCATCCGCCCCAGCGGGTCGGGGCCGGCATAGACGCGCAGTTCCCACGCGGTGGGGTTTTCGGGACGGCTGTTGAAGCGGGCCATCCGCTGAAGGTGGCAGAGGAGGTCCGGTCCGAGCGGCGCATACACGTAGGTGCGCGGCGAAACGCCCGGCAACATATCCTTGTACATCAGTGCCGCATGGAAGTGCCCCGGGTCCAAGGTCATCAGGCAGACGTCCCGCGGCGGCGCCGGCTCTGCGACGGCCCCGAAGACCGTCGTCGCCGCCAGCAGCGCCGGCGCCCCCAGCCGCCACCCGAGCCCCTGGCGGATCACGTCGCCTCCCATCAGGCCCGCAGCAGGTCCGCGGCGTGCTTCTGGACCTTGCGGAACGCCGCGGCGATCTGGTCCATGTCGGTCCGCGTGCCCAGCAAGATGTTCTGTGTCATCCAGCACCCCTCCTCGCAGAGTTTGTCGTTCTCGGGGCAGCGGTTGCGATCCGCCCACTGCTCGATGGCCGCCTTGCCGTAAACCCGCACGTACGAACGCGAGTTCAGGGCGTCCTGGATGAACCCCGCCTTGTTCAAGGGGCTGTAGCCGGCGGAGCAGGGAATTCCCTCTGCGTTGAGCGCTCGGAGGAAGTTCGCCCGGCGCAGGTTGGCGAACTTCTCCGGCTGGTAGCGGAACATGTAGAGGTGGTAGGCGCTGCGCGTGCAGCCCTCGTACAGGCGCGCGGGAAGGATGCCCGGGATCTCGCGGAGCATGCTCGTCAGGTACTGGGCGTTCTCGTGGCGGGTGTTGGCCCGCTCCTCCAAGCCGTTCATCTGGCTCAGGAGCAGGGCGGCCTGAAATTCGGTCATGCGGGCGTTGGTGTTCTGCCCGCCCTCATACGTGAAGCCAGAGCCGGCGCCGCTTCGTTTTCGGCAGCAGTTGTGGAAGGCGAAGCACTTGTTGGCCGTCGGCTCGTCGTTGGTCAGGATGGCCCCGCCTTCGCCGGAAGGGAGGTTCTTGCTCACCTGGAAACTGAAGCATCCGGTGGTGCCCCAGCTTCCCAGGCCACGGCCGCGCCACTGACCGAGGTGGGCCTGGCAGGCGTCCTCGATCACAGGCACGTTCCGCTTCTTGGCGATGGCGAGGATGCTGTCCATGTCGGCCGCATACCCGCCGATGTGCACGGGGATGATCGCGGCCGTGCGGTCGGTGATCGCCGCATCGAGCTTCCCCGGGTCCATCTGGAACGTCTCGCGGTCGGAGTCAACGAAGACGGGCATGGCATAGTGCAGCAGGGCGACGGTGACCGTGGCCAAAAAGGTGTACGGCGGCACGATCACCTCGTCACCCGGCCCGACCCCGAAGGCCCCCAGCGACGTGTACAGGGCGCTGGTGCCGCTGGAGGTGGCCACGCAGTACTTGGCCCCGTTGAGTTTCGCGTATTCCTCCTCGAACCGTTCTACCGAGCGGCCGCGGTACCAGCGGCCGCTGCGCACGACCTCCATGACGGCCTTTTCGTCGGGCGGGGTCACCCTGGGCCAGGACGGGAAGCCTTGCGCGCGCACGGGCTTGCCGCCCAGGAGCGCCGGTTTGTCCTCCTCGGCGCCGGCGGACCTGCCTGCCAGCGTCAACCCCGCCCCGGCCGCCGAGGCGGCCGCCAGAAACTTCCGACGCGTCAGTCCGCTGTCCATGACCGTCCTCCTTATGCATTATGCGCCGCCTTGCCCCGCCGACCGGGCGGGGCACTGATGCATAGTACTATCAGCCCGCGGCATCGGCCGCAAGCCGTTTCCCGCCCGCGGACTACTACTGCAATGCAACCTGGTCGCTGGCGGGTGGCGCGGCGGGTCAGGAGACCCGCCGCGCAAAGTAGCGCGACGTTTCCGGCCCGTGGACTACCGCCCTCGCACCTGCCCGACAAGGTCGTGGACCCCGCGGACCAGGACCTCCTCAACCTCCGTCGCAAACGGTCCGGGATGGCCGTAGTAGGTCATTGCCCCGCCGGCCTCGTACCCGCCCTCCTCCAGGACTCGCCGCGACGGCACGTAGGCGAAGACGTCATTGCAGTAGCCGGCCACCCACACGCCGCCCGGCCCGAGTTCCTTCTTGAGGCGCAATGCGTAATCGACGACCACCTCGCCGCCCAAGGCGACGATCATCATCTCCTTGCCGAACCGCCAGACCTGGACAGGCGCCGGATACGTCGCGGGCAGCCGGCCGTCGCGGTCGAGGATGGCCAGGAGTTCCTTGGCGTGCCACTGCACGAACTGGTTCTTGTCCGTCGTCTGCGCCTCGAGGGCTTCCCGGGCCGGCGGCGGGGCAAACGGCAGGGCCACGGTGCCGAAGGCCGTCCGAAGCGGCCCGTGTACCGGCCGCATCGCGCCCGAGAGGACTGCGTCCACCGCCCCCGCCACGGTCTCTCCGTGCTGGCGCGCCAGGTCCACCGTCCCGCGCGGATGGGGGTTGGCGTCCCCGCCGCAGCCCATCATAAACATCGCTGCCGCGCCGGGGTGGCGGGCCTCAAGGGCCGACTCCGCGAACCCCGCGTAGTCGCCGTGAATCTCATAGACGTTACCGCCCAGCGTGGTGTTGTGGCAGGCGTACAGGAGGACGACGGCCCGCAGGCGTCCGTCGTCGCCGTCCACCCGCAGGACCGGCACGGTGTGGTCCGTCGGCCCGTCCGGGTTGACGCCGATGACGTAGCCCTTGTCGGTCTTCTGGCGG
>CAYGWP010000239.1:0-3488 GCA_964353455.1 uncultured Anaerolineales bacterium | reverse complement strand
GGTTCGCACAGGCCCAGGAGGGCGCTGGAGATGGCCTGCTCCCCCACGAACAGCCGGTCCGGTTCCGAGCCCTCCTTTCCCCGCGGGGACGGGTTGCGGACCCAGACTTCGTCGAACGAGATGACCTTGATGCGGTCGCCGACCTCGACGAGGAGGACCTCGCCCTGGTTGATCTCGCGCCGGATCGTGTCGAACTCCATCTGCGGAAGGTCTGCCGCCTTCTTGTCGAAGGCGTCGATCCGCGTTCGCATCGGGGTGTATGTGGCCCGCCCGCCCGTCAGGATGGCCTTGACCTCGGCCGGCGGCTCCTTCTCCGATGCTTCATACAACTGGCTGAAGAGGCCCGGCGCAGCCCGGAACATGTCGTTGACCTGGCGCAGGTACTCCTTTGCGCGGCTGACGGCGGTGGTGTAGTTAGGGAGGGCCTGCTCGGTGAGGACCTGGACGCCACCTGCCGCGACCTCGCCGACGTCGGCCATCTGGCGCCACCTTTGGGCGACCATGCGGAGGGCCTTGTCGGCATCAGGGGGCCCGTTTTTCCAGGAGTCGGCCGCGGTTTCCAGGCGGCCGGCCTCCGCCGTCAGGAACTCCCGGAGGTCCTTATCCAGTTTCTGGAACTCCTCGACCAGTTGCTTGGGCTTTTCGAGTTCCTTGCCGTAGCGTTCGCGGAGGCGTGCGACGACCTTCTCCACGCCGCCCACATCCATCAGAGGGTTGACGGTCTCGACGGTGATGCGAGGCGAGGCCATCTCATACTCCGTCAGGAGGTCCTGCACGCGCTGCCATTGTTCCTCGGAGGCGGGCTCCTCCGGTGCGTGCGCATACAGGTTCGTGATGCGGACGTCGCAGGGGAGTTTGGCCACGAGCGCGCGGCTGCGGGGGCTGATGCTGAACCGGCCGCTGCTCGTCCAGTCGCCGCGGCCCTTGCCCTTCAGGAGCACGTCCGACAGCCACACGGCCCCCACCATCAGGGCCGTCGCCAGAAAGATGGCCACGGCCACGTTCGAGCCGAAGACCAGCCACCGGCGCTTCTGCGTCATGCCGGCCGGGGCTCTAGCCGTCGCGGCCTCGTTCGAGGACTTCCGTTTTTCTTCTAGCGCCATCTGCGGCTCTCCAGGACCTTAACCGTGATAAAGAGGGCGTACAGGGTGAGGACCACGAAGTAGAGCACGTGCACCAGGTCCACCACGCCCTGGCTGAAGTCGATGTAGTGCATCCGGATCGACGCCTGCTGGACGATGCCGCGCCACGGCGACGGCACGGCCGCGCCCACCCACGGCCCCAGCAGCGCGAGCACGATGAGCACCACGAACCCCACGACGGCCGCGATCACCTGGTTCGACGTCAGCGACGAGGCCAGGATGCCCACCGCCACGTAGAGCGCCCCCAAGAGCGCCAGGCCGATGTAGCCGCTTGCCACCGGGCCGTAATCGGGGTTCCCGAACGAGGCCAGAGCGGCCAGGTACAGCAGCGTCGGGGCGAGCATCGCCAGGTAGAAAATCCAGCAGCCGAGGAACTTGGCCACGACGACCTGCGTGTCGGTCACGGGGGCCGTCAGAAGCGTCTCCAGCGTTCCCGTCCGCCGCTCCTCCGAGATGCTCCGCATCGTCATAATGGGGATGACGAAAACGAGGATGATCATCATGACCTCGAAGATGGACCGCATGGCCGCAGGGGCGCCGGGGCGGAAGTCGGCCAGCGCAAAGAAAAACCCCGAGATCACCAGAAACAGCGCCATCGCCACGTACGCGATCGGCGAGACGAAGTACGAACTCACCTCGCGGCGAGTCAGTAAGAGTACTTTGCCCATTCGCAAACTCCTTACGCAACCCTGCGTCGCAACTCTTGCCGCCGTTATCGTTCAATCGCCCCTACCGATTACGGCTAAGAAACTGTTTCAAAACCCGGTTCCTGTAGCACAGCCGCCCTCGGCTGTGCTTGATTGCGTCATTTTGCACGCCCGAGGGCGGGCGTGCCACAGTTTTGAAACAGTTTCTAAACACGCGCCGCGCAAGCGCGGCGGCTAAATGTAGCCCTACGCAGCGTTCTTGCCGCTGCCCCCGCCCTGCGTCCTGGCGGGTTCGCCCGCCGTCACCTGGACGTACAGTTCCTCGATGGTCGGGACCTGGCGGCGGATCTCGCGCAACTGCCAGCCGCGCTGGAACGCAAGGGCCGAGAGGGCCTCCCGCAGGTCCGCGTTGGCCGAGGGCGTGACCACCAGCCGCGTCCATCCGTCGCCCGCATCCTCCCGGTCAACCTGGGCCGCACCCCCCAGAGTCCCGAGAACGCGGGCCATCTCGGCCGGGCCGTCGCTGGTCTTCCCGGCCTTCAGTTCCAGCACCACCTTGGTCTTCTGGGCAAGGCCCGTCCGGAGTTCCTCGACGGTGCCGGCCGCGGCGATGCGGCCGGATGCTATGATCATCAGGTGCGTGCAGGTCTTCTCGACCTCCGGCAGGACGTGGCTCGATAGAAGGATGGTGTGCGACTCGCCGAGCGACTTGATCAGCCGCCGCGTCTCCTGAATCTGCGTCGGGTCCAGGCCGATCGTCGGCTCGTCGAGGATCAACACCTTCGGGTCGGCGATGAGGGCCTCCGCGAGGCCCACCCTCTGGCGGAAGCCCTTCGAGAGTTGGCCGACCAGGCGCCGGCGGACTTCCTTCAGCCAGCACCGCTCGATGACGCGCTCCGACGCCGCGCGGCGCTTGCCGCCGGTCACGCCCTTCAGGCCCGCCCGGAACGCCAGGTATTCCTCGACCCGCATCTCGGGGTAGAGGGGGACGCTCTCAGGCATGTACCCGACGATGGACCTTACGGCCAGGCTCTCCATGAGACAAGAGTGCCCGCCGACGCGGGCCTGGCCGCTGGTTGCGGGCAGGTACCCGGTCAGGATTCGCAGGGTCGTCGATTTGCCTGCCCCGTTCGGGCCGAGGAATCCGACGATCTGGCCCTGTTCGACGCGGAACGTGGCCTCATCCAGTGCCAGGGTCCGGCCGTACCACTTGGTGAGTTTTTCCACCTCGATCATCGCTGCCACAGTGAAACCCTCCTGTGATGCACAGCCGCGGGCGGCTGTGCCACGTGGCACAGCCGCCCCCGGCTGTGCATCGGTATGGGTGCCGAGAGAGAGGCATAATAATGAAACCGTCGGGAATGTCAAGCATTCCGCGCGGCAGGTGAGGGACCCGCCGCGCGGATCATTTGAAGTCGCCGCGGCGACCTGCCGGCTGCCGGCGGCAAACTATGGCACCTTCTGGAGCCGGACGGAACGCAGGTTGATGGCCTTCCATGTCTTCGGGTCGCGCGGGCGGATCTTGAGGACTTGCTCGCCGGCCTGCTTCACTTCGACCGTGCCGACGGGGACCGTCTTGTACTCGTCCCATGATGCGGTCTTGGCCGCCTTGCCCGTGAGTTCCTGTCTGGTGATGGTTAACCTCCTGCCGAGGTGGACGGCGGTCCAGCGGCCGAACTTGGAGTCCCAGCAGTCTTTC
>CAYGWP010000238.1:0-5759 GCA_964353455.1 uncultured Anaerolineales bacterium | reverse complement strand
ATGGACTGAACCCGCGGGCCGTCCGCGTCATGGCCGAGGCGGGTGTGGACATCTCCGCCCAGCGTTCGAAGCACGTGAGCGAACTTAAGGACATCGCTTTCGATTACGTCGTGACGGTCTGCGACAACGCCCGCGAGTCCTGCCCCCTCTTCCCCGGCCGCGCCAAGGTGGTGCACGCGGGTTTCGACGACCCGCCGCGCCTGGCCAAAGATGCGAATACGGAGGAAGAAACGCTCGGTCACTATCGAAGGGTCAGAGACGAGATTCGGACGTTTGTGGAGACGCTGCCCGAGTCGCTTACCGGGAAACGGAAGGAGTAGCGGTACATGGCGACGGAATCCTGCATCACCAAGGAGCCTAAGGGCCTGAGCGTCTTCGAGAAGTACCTTACGGTCTGGGTCATCCTGTGCATCGTCGGGGGCATCGTCCTGGGGAAGGTCGCGCCAGGCGCGGCAATGTTCCTGGACGGCCTCGCGATCTACATCGACGAGGCCCCCGTCGTCAGCGTCCCCATCGCGGTGTGCCTCTTCTTCATGATGTATCCGATCATGGTCAAAATCGACTTCGCCGAGGTCCTGAAGGCCGGCAAGAGCCCCGGGCCCGTGCTGCTGACCCTGGTCGTCAACTGGGGCATCAAGCCCTTCACCATGCTTGCCATCGCCTGGTTTTTCCTGGGCTTCGTGTTCCGCGACCTCATGCCCGGTATGGACACCCTCAAGGATGGGACCCAGGTCGAGCTGTGGCGGTCATATATCTCCGGGGCCATCCTGCTGGGCATCGCGCCGTGCACCGCGATGGTGCTGATGTGGGGCTACCTGGCCAAGGGCAACCAGGGCCACACGCTGGTCATGGTGGCCATCAACTCGCTGACCATGCTGGTGCTCTACGGGCTGCTGGGCGGCTGGCTGCTGGGCGTCAACAAGATGCCCGTGCCCTGGGAGGCGCTGCTGCTGTCCATTGCCATCTACGTCGCGCTGCCGCTGGTGGCCGGGTACTTGTCGCGCAAGTGGATCATCAAGGCCAAGGGCGTGGCGTGGTTTGAGCAGAAGTTCCTGCATGTGCTGACGCCCGTGTCAATCATCGCCCTGCTGGCGACACTGGTGCTGCTGTTCAGTTTCAAGGGCGAGACCATCATTGCCAACCCGCTGACCATCCTCTGGATCGCGATCCCGATGTTCATCCAGACGTGGCTGATCTTCGGCATCACGTATGTGCTGGCCAAATGGCTGAAATTCAGATACGAGGACGCGGCCCCGTCGGCGATGGTCGGCGCGTCCAACCACTTCGAGGTGGCCATCGCCACGGCGACCATGTTGTACGGTCTCTCCAGCGGCGCCGCCCTGGCCACCGTGGTCGGCGTACTGATCGAGGTGCCGGTCATGCTGATGCTGGTCAAGGTCTGCCTGCGGACGAAGCACTGGTTCCCCGCGAAAAAGAGGGCATAGCCCAAAAGGAGAATCTCCATGACCAACCCAACGCATGAGGGTGTTGCCGCCAGCATTACCGTGCTGGCGCAGAAGGACTTGGGCCGCAATAGGTGCGTGCTTTGCGAGGCGGGCTCTGGAGCAATCAAGGGAGTCTTAAGGTGGATGGGCGGCCGAAAGGCCAGGAGGTGTTTGCCATGACATCACGCTGGAAGCCATGCCAGTTATCGCAGGTCGCTTTGCTGACGGCCGCCGCCCTCGTGGCGATGCTTGCCGCCGGGTGCCAGTCCGCCGAGAACGCCCCCTCGTCGCCTCAAGCGGCCTGCCCGACCGCAGCCCCGGGGCCGGACGCGGCAACGCTCGGCGCGACGGCGATGGATGCGTCGAAACTCCTCGACGAAACGCGCCTCCCGGACCTTGAGGGCGCCGCACGATCTCTCCGCGACCGCATGGGGCCGAAGGGGCTTCTGGTGGTCTTCGTCGATACGAACTGTCCGTTCAGCGCCACCGCCATCAGAGAGATGTCGAGCGTCGCCTCCGTCCTCGCAAAGTATGATGTTCCCAGCGTCCTCCTGAACGTCGCCGAACCCAAGGCGACCGTCGAGCGATTCTACGCGCAGCGGCAGGTGGGCATACCGGTCATCTACGACACGGGCAGGGCCACCCTGACGGCGTGGGCTGTCACCTCGACGCCCACGCCCATCGTGACAGACTCGGCCGGCGCGGTCGCCTACCGCGGCAATGCTGTCTGGGCTGACGTCGGTGCCGCCGCCGAGAAGAGCCTGAAACTCCCCGCCGGGTCCCTGAAGTTCACCGTCAAAGGTACGGGGTTCGTCTGAGGCAAGTGACCTCCCGCACCACGTGGCGTGGTGCAGACCACTGTTCTCCAACGGTTGTGAATCACGCGAGCCATGTAGTGCCGAGGACCGGCCGAGGGGTTCGCCAACCGACCCCCGTGCGAACCCCGGCTTTCGTTTCTCCCCGCGATTTCACTTGCCGAGACAGCCGCGACGGGGGTATCCCTATCACTGAACAGCCGGGGTGCGACTCGGCCTCACGGAAAGGAAACGCAATGGAAGTCGGATTCCTGACGGCGTGCATGGGCAAGGATTCGCTGGAAGACATCGTCGCGTGGGCGGGCAGGTGCGGCGTCAAGCGCCTGGAGGTCCACGTGCGGCACCTCGCGGAGGACACGCCCGAGCGCGATGAGGCCGTCCGCAGGTGCCTCGCGGCGGCGGGCGTCGGCCTTTCGAGCGTTGCGGCGTATGATGCCAATATCTGCATGGATCCCAAGAAGGGACTGGCGAACCTAGAGTCCGCCATCGACCGCTGCGTGCGGCTGGGGACCGACGTGTGCTGCGCCCTGGCCGGGAAGCCCCCCGAAGGGATGACGCGCGAGCAGGCGATCGACGGCCCGTTCACCGACATCTTCGGCCCGGCGTGCGAGCATGCGGCCGCAAAGGGCGTGAAGATCGCGCTGGAAAACTGGTTCGCCACGCTCATCATGCACTTCGACCAGTGGGACCGCGTGCTTGAGCGCGTGCCGGCGGCCAACCTCGGCTTCAACTACGACCCCTCTCACCTCCTGTGGCAGGGGATCGATTACCTGGCGGGCGTTGAGAAGTACGGCCCGCGCATCTTCCACACGCACGCCAAGGACACCGAGGTCCGCGACGAGGTCCTCCGCCGCGTGGGCGTAAACGGAAGCGGCTGGTGGCGGTACTGCATTCCCGGCCAGGGCCGCGTAGAGTGGGGCGAGTACATCGCCCGCCTCAGGCGCGTGAAGTACGACGGCGTTCTCTCCATCGAGCACGAAGACGGCTTCATTCCGCCGAGGGACGGGGTGCTGCTCGGGAAGAAATACCTGGAACAGTTTATCTAACAACATGTGCCGGGGCGCGCCTCGGGCCTACGTGAACAACGCGCGGCGGGTCTCCCGACCCGCCGCGATTGTGGCTTGACCATGGCATGCCGCACCGTATAGTGAAAAGTAGTGGCAAGCGTGTGCAGGAAGATGGAGGACGCCTCATGACAGGCAAGGACGTGGAGAGCGCGGCCCTAAGTCTGTCGCCCCGGGCGCGTGCACGGCTGGCGGCAAGGCTCCTGGAGAGCCTAGAGAAACCGCGGGGGAAAGGGATCCTGGATCTCTGGGCCGACGAGGCGGAACGTCGCTACAAGGCCTACAAGCAAGGCCACATGACGGCCATACCCGCCGAGGAAGTCTTCCGCGAGGCCCGCGCCAAACTACGATGAAACCCGTCCGGTTCCTGCCGACAGCCCGCGAAGAACTTCTCGACGCGATGTTGGATTATGAGTCGCGGGCCCCGCACTTGGGAACATCCTTTCTTCTTCGACTGGAGCAAGCCGTTGAGTCTGTGCGCGAGCGCCCAGCCGCGTGGCCTCAATTGCGCGCCGGCATCCGACATAAGTTGTTGCCGCGATTCCCGTACGCAGTGATCTACCGAGAGGACCCCCACGAGATTGTGGTGCTCGCCGTGATGCACATGCACCGCAAGCCGGAATACTGGACAGACAGGCTATAGTATCGGCCCCCTGAAACGCCACCGGCGCCTTCACGGAATGTCGAGAACCCCGGCAAGCCACCCGTCCAGCGGCGCCTCGGGGAAATGCGTGCCCGGAATCGTGCGGATGGCTGCCGTCAGTCGCCCTACCTCCCCTTCGATGAAGTCCTGGAACACGGGAAGTGCGGCCATCTCGCCCATCTCCCGGTTGACTTTCTTGTCGGCAAGAAGCCGCGCGATCTCTTGTCGCACGTCGTCCGGACCGGCAACGCCCGCCAGCACATCATCGAACGCCGTGGGCGGGAACGTCTCGCGCTCCACCAGCCACCTGGCACATGCCAGCGGCCTCAGCACGTAAAGGTATTTCTTGCGAACTACCCGCACACGACCGGTGCACTTCGAGTGGTTCATGTTCGCCATGCTGAGGTAATGCTCGGCACACGCCCTGCGGGAGAAATGCTGCCGCCCGATAGAGCGCAGGCCTTCGACGGCCGCGTCCTCGCGGTACACGGTGGGCGACCCAAGCCACTCCAGGAGGGGCGGGTTGCTCTTTCGCATCAGGCGGCAGGCTTTGAAAACGTCCCAGCCGGAGACGTCGAGATCGTCCGCAGGTGAAACCTCGATGGTGTCGTCGGGCGGCGAGAGACGCAGGTAATCGGCCACCGGCCGCACGTAGAGGAACCGCACGTCGTAGTCACTGTCGGGTGATTCGAACCCCCACGCCCTGCTCCCGCTCTCGCAGGCGAATATGATGCTGACGCCGCGTTCCTGCGCGACCTTGTCGAGGATCGTGATGATGTGCTTGGGGTCCATGGGCTCACCGATGCCACCCGTTCCGTGGCAGTTTACAGCGCCGGCGCGCTGGTGCATAGCACCCTCCCTACGTAACAGCAACGCGCGGCAGGTCGGGAGACCCGCCGCGCGATTGTGCTTCGTGCCGTTCGCCGTCGTGGGCGGCCACGTGGGGCCGCCCCTACGCTAACTCTCGTAAACTTCCGCCGGCAGCGGCAGGCTGCGGCCCTCGGCGCTTGAGCGCTCGGCCGTCTCGATGACGGCGATCACCTCGCGGGCCTGGGCGGCAGTGACGGCCAGCGGCTCGTCCATCAGGAGGTGGTCGGCCACGTTCCGATAATACTCGGTGCAGCCGTAAGACGGCTTGCCGGGCACCTTGCCCTCGAACTTTACGCCGCTGGCGAAACTCGTCACGTCGATCTGGTCCGTCCCGGTGGCCGTCAGGCCGCCGTACGTCCCCAGGATCCGCCACTTCGGCTTGGAGACGGCGGCAAGGCTCGATTGCTGGAGGTCGGCCATCTCGCCGCCCTCAAACCGCATGATCGCCTGCGTCGCATCCTCGTTCGTCACGTGGTTCCACAGGCGCTTGTGGAAGAAGCCGGTGACCTGCGTGACCTTCTTATTGACTAATCGCAATATCCAGTCGGTGAAGTGCGCGCCCCAGTCGTAGAGCGCCCCGCCGGAGATCGTCTTATCGCTCCGCCACCAGAAGCCGGGGCGGTTGTAGTTGCCCGCGAAGCATTCGATGTGGAAGATGTCGCCCAGCAGGCCCCTGCCGATGATGTCGTGGATGGCCAGGTAATCGCCGTCCCAGCGGCGGTTGTGGAAGACCGAGAGCATTACCTTATTGCGGCGTGCGGCGTTAATCATGGCCGTCGCCTCTTCGGTCGTGATACAGAAAGGCTTCTCGGAGACGACGTGCTTGCCGGCCCGGAGGCACTTGAGGCTCGTCTCGCCATGGAGGTTGTGCGGCAGGATGTTGACCACCAGGTCGAGGTCCTTCATCCGCAGCATCGCGTCG
>CAYGWP010000237.1:0-7519 GCA_964353455.1 uncultured Anaerolineales bacterium | reverse complement strand
TGGCCTGCGGCTTGACGACCGCCGAGCCGGAGTCGAAGGTGATGTCGGCGCTGAAACGGCACATGCCCCTCGTCCGGTCGTACACGAAGAGGCCCGGATACCTCTGGCTCAGGTCCTCGATCCTGGCGACGACGACCGGCGGCACGGTGGTCGTCGGCGGCAGCGGCGCCGGGATCTCGGGCATCGGCTCGGGCGGCGCTATGGGCCTCGGCGGCCGCGGCGCCGGGGCTTCAACAGGCGGCGGCGCAGGCTCCGGCGGCGGCTCGACCAGCAACGTCTCCGGCGGCAGCGGCTTCGAGAAGCAGAAGCACCCCGACGACCCCACGCACATTGCCAGCAACATCACCAACAGCGCCACATGTCCGGCCGCCATGTACCTGCGCATCGCGATCTCCTTTTCTCGGTGGGCCACCAACTGCATATTCTAACCCGACGGCGCCCTGCGGCAAACTGAATTCACGCCGCAACGGTACTGCGTCAGTCTTGGGGGGTGGCATGGTCACGCGCTTTTGCGTGACCATGTTTGCCGCCGGAAGCATGGTCACCCAACAGCGGGTGACCATGCCACCCACGTAAGTGACGCAGTACCCGCAACGTCACGCCTCACCCGCGTCACGCCTCAGCCCCCGGCGGCCGGCTTCTTCGGGACCGGCGGACCGGCCACCTCGTCCAGCACCTTCCGGTAGTCGCCACCGTTGTACTCGATGACCCAGCGGTGTTTCTCCCTGCCGCCGACGAACAGAACCACCGTCGGGAACAGGGCGACGCGGTATTTCTTCCAGACAGGCGCACAGGTGATCTGACCCCAGACGTTGGCGAGTTCGAACTTGACGAACACCACGCGGTCCTGGTACTCATCGAACAGTTGATCCAGCAGGGGATCGCTGAAGAAACATCCCGCGCATCCCGGCTTGTAGAACTCCACGACGACCGGCCGGTCGGCCCGCAGGACCTGCTCCTCGAATTCCACCTCGTGCCTTATGAGCCCCAGTTTGGATGCGCCGCAGCCCCCGGCCGCAAGGGCCGCCAGCGCACAGGCGACAAGGGCGAGGAGCGAGTTGCGTTGCGACTTGTTCACCGAGCGGCCTCCGATCCTTACAGGCGCATCACGGGGCGATAAGGTAGTAAAGCGTCGCGGGGTCGAGCCGGATCTCCGCCGCGGCGCCGACCTCCTTCGCGCGATAGCCGTTGGGGTCCAGGGCCGTCACCTTGAGGCGCGAGGCGTCCGGCCTCTTGAAGCGCACGGTGCCCTTGAGTTCCCGGACCATCCAGGGGTCGTGGCCGATGCTCTTGATGCGAAGCAACTGGCCGCCGGCCGGCTCGGTCTGGAAGTCGCCGTTCTTCTCCTCCGACATTACCTGGAGGAGAATTTTCTGCGACGAGCCCAGCGGCTTCCCATCCATGCTCACCGCGACGATGTGCCCCAGTGGCATGTCGGATGAGATGGTCACGTCCTTGAGGTTCACGGTTCCCGCGTCGCCGAGGGCCCCGCTTACGCCCTGTGCCGCCGGGGCGTTGATCGTGAGCACGCCCTTGCCGTAGTCGAGCCTGAGTTCGCCGGTGGTGCTGGTCACTGTCTGCCCGGCGCGGTCGATGAAGGGCTTGAGGTCCTTGAGGCGCTGCGCGCCGCCTTCGGCCGAGAACGTGACACTCGTCCTTCCCGCGAAGTGGACCAGCGGGTCGATGACGTTGCCGGGCCCGATCTCAGTGCCCTGCGGCACGTCCTTCAGGCGCAGTTCGTCGAAGGCGGCGTCCTGCGGCAGCGGAGTGCCCTTCAGGTCCAGGAGGTCCTGCACCTTCAGCGAGAGGTCAACGAGCGTGTCGCCCGGCGCCACGAGGCGCTGGCGGAAGATGAGGGCGGCGGCCGGAAACTGGCCCATCATCGACGGCGACATGAGCGTCCACGGCTGCATGAAGAACCCGGGCTTCACGGTCCACGTTGAACTGTCGAGCGCGAAGTTCACGATGGCGTCGCTGTGCTGGAGCGCCCCGTAGGCCGCGTAAAAGAGCGGCGCCTCCGACCGGTACCGGTTGGGGCGGCAGAAGGTCGTCTCCGAGATCATCGACGGCTTTCCGTTATAATGAATGTCCATCACTGGATGGACGAACTGCCGCGGCTTGCCGGGGGTCTCGGGCTCGAACTTAAGGGCGCTTCGGTCGGCGTACGTGTAGCCGTCGCGGACCGACCATCCGGCGTTGTCGCCCTTCTCGTTGCACCCGAAGTATCCGTGGCGGTCCAGAAAGTCGCCCACCGTGTAACTCAGTTTCTCGATCGGGCCGAACACCTGCGGGCTGGCCGTGGCCCAGTTCGACGCCGTAATCAGGCCCTTAAAGCCCAGCCCGCGCAGGTACTTGTACGTATCTTGATAGAACCCCTGCTGGACCTCCAGCAGGAACGCCGTCGCGTCCTTGTCGCGCTGCGTTTTCTGGTTGAACATGTCCCAAAGCATGCGGAAGCCCATGCGCCCCTCGGCGGGGGCGTCGCGGGGCGTCTTCACGCCGTTCCATTTCGCGACGGCGGCGTCTATCGAGCCGTACTTCTTCTTCAGCCAGTCGCCGAACATCGCCTCGATGATCACGAGTTGCGGCTCCGGCACGTTCTTCGTCGCGAAGGTCCAGAAGAAAAATGAGTCCTCGTTGATGATCTCGGCCCCCGCCACGGCCGGCTCATCGACCAGGCGCCTGCCGGTCTTCTCGCTCGGCGTCGTAAGCAGCGCCTTCCACCACTCCCGGTAAACGCGCTGGAAGTCCTTGTTGAAGTAGAGGGCCGCGAATGGCTTCTGCTTCCCGTCGTAGCCCTGGAGCCACGGCGTTCCGGGCTTCGGCGCCAGCCATAGCGGGAAATAGATGGATAGGTGCGTATATATTCCCTCGGCCTTCATCTCCTCGACGATCTCGATTGTGTGCTTCACCGATTCCATTTTCACGGCCCCCGTCTCGTCGAAGTATCCGCCGTGCACCCGGACCAGGTTGACGCCGTGCTTCGCGAGCAGCCGCGCCGTCTGGGCGAGGGCCGCGCGGTCCTTCGCGCTCCCCGGTGGACCGTTGACGGCCCAGAACCGCACGGGCTGGCCGGTCCTGGAGTGGACGAACTCGCCGTCCTTCGCCGCGATGAACCCGCCGTCGCCCGCCTGCTTCTCGTTCAACCACCGGAGGTCCAGCGCCGCAGCGGCGTCGTACGGGTCGTCCTTCGGATCGAACGCGAACCAGCCCTTGTTCTCCCCGGCGATCTTCGCCGCCTGCTCGGCCATCTGGTCGGGCTTGTAGATGCCCATCGGCCGGAACGGCTCGCTGCTCAGGACGAAGCAGTCGAGCGCCCCGTGATTGGAATTCTCACTGTCCATCCGGAATGCGATGGCGTTGGACCCCGCCTTCAGCGAGACCTGGCCAACCTTGACCCACGCGATGAACCGCAGGTCGGGCTTTCCGTCGGCGGCGATGTTGGTGCTTCCGATGGGGCTGCGCTGAAGGTCGATCTGCGTCCACTCGCCGCCGTTCAGCCTGTACGACAGGCGGGCGCCGACGGGGTTCGCCCGGACCCAGAACTCGTATGCCCCTGCGGCCGGGGCGTCGAAGGCGTACTCGGCCTCGCCGGGCTTGTCCTTATTGAAGTTGCTCGCGAAGTCGCCGCCAGAAAGTTGGTCGCGCTTGACCTGGGCGTACCACGGGTGGCGGTTCATCGTCGATTTTGTGCTCTTCTCGCCCTCGACCCATATCCACGCCGCCGATGCGGGCGCCGATAGGACCCCCATGAGCGGCACGATGGCCGTGAGCACACACGCGGCCAGGACGACTCGCAAGTTGCGCTTGGGCTTATCCACAGTGCGGCCTCCCGATTTCCAGAGCATCCTAACGCGCGTCCGGCCGCACGCAAGGGCCAGCCGCTTTTTGCTTGGCGCGGCGCACGGGGCGCGTAACCTGCCAGAGTCCGCGAAGGGGGTCGCCGGGGCAGGGGGGTGCGTCGGCCAAGTCACCAAAGGAGATTGCGATGAAGTGGAAACTGCTCGTGTTGATGATGGTCCTGGGCCTTGCGGCGGCCATCGGCATGGCGGCCGCGCCGGCCGCGCCGGCCGCGCCCGCGGCGCCTGCCGCCAAGGCGGCGCCGGCTGCCCCGGCGGCGCCTGCCGCGCCGCAGGACCCGTCGGTTGCGGCCGTCAAGCCGGGCGACGCGTTCCTGAAGGCGCACGAGTCGTTCCTCAAGCGCGTAAAGGAGGGGCCGATCGGCGTCCTCTTCCTCGGCGACTCAATCACCGCCGGCTGGGCGCGGGCCAAGGAAATCTGGGACAAGTATTACGGCAAGTACAGCCCGGCCAACTTCGGAATCGGCGGCGACCGCACCCAGCACGTCCTCTGGCGGATTGAAAACGGCGAACTCGACGGCACGAGCCCCAAGGTCGTCGTCCTTATGATCGGCACCAACAACACCGGCGGCGATTCCGCCGAGGCCATCGCCAAGGCCGACATCAAGATCGTCCAGAGCATCCGCGCAAAACTCCCCAAGACCAAGGTCCTCGTGCTAGGCGTATTCCCCCGCGGCGACCGCAAGAGCGGCGACCTCAGCCCCACCGCCATGCCCAAGATAAAGGAAGTGAACGCCGCCCTCGCCAAACTCGATGACGGCAACATGATCCGATTCCTTGATATCACCGAGAAGTTCCTCTCCGGCGGCAAGATACCCGCCGACGTCATGCCCGACCAGTTGCACCCCAATGCCAAGGGCTACCAGATCTGGGCCGAGGCGATGCAGCCGCTTCTGGAGGAGATGATGAAGTAGGGCTGCCGCGGCGACCGGCAAGGGTCAGGGCGCCGCTCAGGCGCCGGCGGTGAGGGCGGCAATCGTCAGGCCCTCGATGCCGGCGCCGGAGCGTGAGCGGACCTGGGCGACCGACTTTTCGACGTCGGGGGCGAACTTGACGGCGGCGGCCTTGCTCCGGTCGGCGCTGCCGAGTTCCAGGAGGTCCGCCACTCGTATCCGGTCGGCCGGTTTGGCCAGAAGGAAGGTGCGTGCGGTATCATCGGCCGTGCGGCAGACCACGCCGTGGGCGGCCAGGATCGCCAGGACCTGCTCCGCCGCATCTTCCGAGAGGCCCAACTGCGCCGACACGTCGTGGAGCGCCACCGGGGCCTCCTTCGCGCGGCTGCCCAGGGCAACGGCCACCGCCGCGGCCAGCACGTCCCAATGGCTGATGATGTGCCGGTTGCCGCGCGCGCCGCTGCGCACGCGTTCCAGGTTCCCGGCGGCGTAGGCCAACTGGGCGCCCAGCAGGAAGATGAGCCACGAGAAGTTCAGCCACATGAGGAACAGCGGAATGAGCGCGAGCGCCCCGTACAGGCTCTTTGCGCCGGCGTGTTCGACGTAAAGCGAGAACGCCCACCGCCCGACCAGCCAGACCGGGAACGCGACGGCCGCGCCGATGAGCGCCGCCTTCCAGCGGACAAGCGTGTTCGGCATCAGGGCGTACACGCCGCCCAGGAACAGGACGCCGAGGACCAGCGGCACAATCCAGCCGAGCACTGCCAGCAGGTACGACACGACGGGCCAGCCCTCGACGATGCTGGTGGCCTTGCTGCCGGCGTAGAACGCGGCCACCAGGACGAGCGGTCCGAGCGTGACGACCGTCCAGTAGATGACGATCCTCCTGGCCAGGGATCGCGGCCGCGGGGCCTCGAAGATACGGTTGAGGGACCGCTCCATCGTCATCAGCAACGTCAGGGCGGTCCAGATGAGGAGCACCGCGCCGATGGGTCCGAGCGTGCCGACCGTAAGTTGGCCCTCGAGGTGGTCGATGGCGCCCTCGATCTTGTCGGCGACCGTGACGCCGCGTTCGCCTTCGCCCCGCCAAGACGGAGGGCGGGCCGCGGTTGCCGCGGGGCCTTCGCCGGGCTCGGCGCCCTGCTGGGGATACTGAATCTGCGTCATGCCGCTCTCTTCGAGGAACTGGCGCAGGACGCGCTTGCTGTCGTCGAGGACGCCCACCGACTTAAGCAGGAGGAACGCCAGGATGAGTATGGGCACCAGGGCGAAGATGGTGCGGAACGAGAGGGCCGAACTCATTGCCAGGGCGTTATTGTCCTTCAGGCGCAGGGCGCAGAACCGCCACAGGTGCACCTGGAACTGAAGGATGCGTTCCCAGCGGGCGAGGTCCTCGGTCCGGCCCTCGGCGAACCTGCTGGCGCGGCTTTTCAGCGAGTCGATGGTCTTCGCCATTGCAGTTTCCTCGCGGCGTCATGCTGAGGCGCGGCCCGTACGGGCCGCGCAAGAACCCGGCGAACGCTCGGCGCGCTACCCCGCCGTGTAGCGCTGCCAGTATTCGGGCATAAGTTCGCGGGTCTTGGCCTGGAGTTCCTCATCGCTGATGGCGGTGAGGCGGCCCTGGACCTCGTACTGGTCGATGACCCAGCGAGCGAGTTTGTGGCACTTGATTTTGCCGATGCGCCGATCGCCCTTGAGGCCGAAGAACTCGTTGACCCAGTGCGCGACGCCGTCAACGCCGGTCTTGTCGGTTATGGCGACGCGCGGGGGCCGGCCGAGCAGCCTCGTCGTATCGAAGATATTGTATATCCGCTCGTCCTGCCTGAGGCCCCCGGCGTGGATGCCGGCGCTCGTGGTGTTGAAGTTCTTGCCGACGAACGGGTAGTTGTCGGGGATCGGCAGGCCGATGGACCGCATGTAGTCGGCCAGTTCCGTCACGGCCGTCGTGTCTATGCCGCAGAGGCCGCCCTTTATGGCGATGTACTCGAAGACGGCGCCCTCGAGCGGCGGGTTGCCCGTCCGCTCGCCGAATCCGAACAGCGTCGTGTTCAGCGCGTTGCAGCCGTACAGCCAGGCCGTCGCCCCGTTCACGTGGACCTTGTGGAAGTCGTTGTGCCCGTGCCACTCCAGGCGCTCGCTCGGGACGCCGCACTCGCGGTTAAGTTTGTAGATGAGTTTGGGGATGCTGCGCGGCAGCCGCGCCCCGGGGTAACTCACGCCGAAGCCCATCGTGTCGCACAGGCGGACCTTGGGCGTGAGCGCCTCGGGGACGCTGCGGCCCATTTCCATCAGCCGGTCAACGAACGGAAGGACGAAGCCGTCGATGTCGGCGCGGGTCACGTCCTCAAGATGGCAGCGGGGCCGGACGCCCGCGTCAAGCGCCGCTGCGACCACCTCGCAGTAACTATCCATGCAGGCGCGGCGGCTCGGGAACTTCAACTTCCGGAAGATGTGGTAGTCCGAGCAACTCGTGAGCATGCCGCTCTCGGCGAGGCCGGCCTCCTTGACGAGCCGGAAGTCGCCCTTGACGGCGCGGATCCAGCCCGTGCGCTCGGGGTACCGGTGGCCGAGGGCGCGGCAGCGGTCGAGCGTCTCGCGGTCGTTCTTCGTGTAGAGGAAGAACTCCGTCTGGCGGATGACGCCGCCGGGGCCGCCCAGTTTCGCCAGGAGGTCGTAGATGTGCACCATCTGGTCCACCGTGTACGGCGGGCGGGCCTGCTGGCCGTCGCGGAACGTCGTGTCGGTAATCAGGATGGGCCGGTCCCT
>CAYGWP010000236.1:0-5389 GCA_964353455.1 uncultured Anaerolineales bacterium | reverse complement strand
GAACGAGCCGTCCTTCACGGGGATCGTAAGCGTATATTCATATATAGGGAAGGTCTTGGTGGCCGAGCCGTATGTCAGATCGAGTTTGCGGACCTTGAGGTTCTGGCCTGTCCGCGGTTCGCCGCCGATGACGGTACGGTTGAAGGTTTGCGGGCCGGCGGGGTACGGCTGGAACTTCGCCCCGGCCATGCGTGCGACCCAGGCGCGGTCGGTGGCGTCGATCACTACCTTTGCGAGGACGGCCTGGCGACCGGCGCGGTTGGCCATGACGATGCCGCAGACGTTCCCCTCGGCGTCGCGGAGGACGTCGGTGGCGTAGCAGCCGAAGAGGAAATCGACCTTGGCGGCAAGGAGGGCCTCATCGAGCGTCTTCTTCACGTGGAGCGGCTTGGGGAGGCGGACGAAGGATTTCGGCTCGGGCGGCGGCGGGGGCGGTGGCGCGGCGGCGGGGGCGACCGGCTCGGGGCGGACGATCTTGATCTCGCCCGCGAGGATGCGCTTGGCGTCCGCCGCCTTCGTCACGCGGAACTGGACGTAGCGGGCCTTCGCATTAACGGGCATTGATACGAGGACCACGGGGCCCTGGACGCGGTCGCACTTGTCGGTGCCGATGGGCTTCCACGACTTCCTGTCGTCGCTTATCTGGACGGCGACCGAGCCGGGGTTAAAGTCTCCGCCGTCGCGGTAGAAGAGGAGCATCTCGGTACTCTTCACGTCCTGCACTTCGCCCAGGTCGCAGGTGATCGCGACGTCGGCGCCGTACTCAACGCTGTCCTTCTCGGGCTTCTCCCAGACGCCGTCGGCCAGGCGTGAGGGCGGGCTGGTGTCGGGATGCTTGCCGCCGGCTGGCTGGTCGGCGGCGTACTTGAAGGGGTAGAGGTTCGGGTTGGCGGCGGTGGGAGAAAGGGCGGCCTCGGCCGAGAAGATTTTCTGGGCGAGGGCGGAAGTCGGGGTCTCGCCCTCATCAAGCCAGAGGCGGAGGGTCTGACACATGTCTTCGCCGAGGAACGGGCGGGGCGCGGCCAGAAAGACCTTGGCCCCGGCCTTGGACGCGGCCTCCGCGGCCGAGACTGCGCCGGTCGATCCGCCCACGACCACCACATCGACCTCGTAAGCGATCGGGATTCCGCGGGCCGATTCGTTCACCATCGCCGGCGCCGCGACGGCCGTCGTCGCCATCATTGCCAGGACCGCTGCCGCCAACACGCAAGCCATGATCGGGTGCATAGAGAGTGCCTTTCCGTTCAAAGGGTGCCCCGAGAGTATAACCCGCGAAGCCGGCAAGGGGTAGTGGGTTTAGGCGCGCGCCTTTCAACGGCGCGCTCCTCTTCGAGTCGCGGCTAAACGACGGCGCGCCAAACGGTGGCGCGCCAAACAATGGCGCGCTAGGCCCTGTCGAAACTCGGCACCTTCATCTGCTCGCCGCCCTTGCGCGAGGATTCCATCGCCACGATTCCGGGGACGGTCATGGCGAGGGCCTCGTAGATATCGACGGCGGGAGGCCGGTTCTCGGCCAGGGCCATGACGAACTCGTGCGTGAGGAATCCGTGCGAGTTGCCGTGGCCGGTGGGTACGCGCATCGGCTCGGGCAGCAGCGGGAAGTAGTCGGGCGATTCCTTCACATCGCGTTTGCCGGCCTCGCGGATGACGAAGGGCTGGCCTCCGCAGCCAGGCATGTACATGGCCATTTTGTCGCCGAGCCACTGGGCCCGCTCTCCGTCGGCGTTGACGCGCCAGAAGACGTTGCAGCGGCAGATGTTCCCGCCGCTCGTGCGGAAGAGCGCAACCTGGTTGCAGAAGGGGTTATGGTACTGGTTGTCCTTCAGGGCCGGGTCGTCGTCGCCGTAGGCGAGGCACGAGACCAGGGTGAGCCGCTCGCCGGTCACGCCCACGTGGAAGCCGGTTGAGTGCGTCGGATAGAGCATCGGCGGATAGCCATATCTCCACGTTCGCTGGCCATCGACGATGGAGAGGCCGTCCTTGTCGGCCCCGATGTGATTGTGGTAGTACTCCACCTCGCTGTAAAGGAAGCGGCCGAACCTGCGCTCCTTCCAGAGTTGGCGGGCGAGGATCGTGGGCCAGCGGTAGTAACTCGTCTCGGCCATCATGTACTCCAGGCCCGTCCGCTCCTTGGCCTCCTTCATCGCGGCGGCGTCCTCCAGCGTGAGGCACGCCGGCACGGCCGAGATGACGTGCTTGCCGTGCTTGAAGCACTCAAGGACGTGCCGCGCGTGGTCGGGCGCCCCCGTGAAGACGGCGACGGCCTCGACCTTGGGATCGAGGACGAGTTTTTCGAGCGACTCGTACGGTTTATCGCATTTATATACCTGCTGGAGATGCTGACGGCGGTCTGCCCGGAGGTCGCTCACGGCCTCGACGATGCAGTTCGGGTCGAGGTGCCACTGGAACTGCGTCCCGAAGTTCCCCCCGACGACGCCTATGCGGACCTTGCGGTCGGTCTTCGGTTCGGTCGGCGCGGCGGCGGCCGCGCCCATGAGCGCTGTCGCGCCGACTCCGGCCAGGAAATCGCGGCGGGTGATGGCGAGTTCGGAGTTTGGCATGGCTACTCCTTTGCGGATGTACCCGCCCGTACGGGCGGCTCGAATCGTGCCCGCGGGCCTATGCCGGCGGCGCGGTCGGGAAGTCGTCGCGCGTCTCGGCGGACCAGGCGGCCAGCCTGCGGCGATGGTCGCGCAGGACCTCGGCAGCGGCCGGGTCGGCGGCAAGGTTCTTCATCTCGCCGGGGTCGGCGTCGAGGTCGAACAGTTGCTCGCGGTGGTTGCCGCGCTCGTACAGGACATATTTGTATTTTTGTGTTCGGATCATGCGTCCGCGGCGGTCCAGGGTGTAGAGGACGGTCTCGGATACGACCTGGTCTCGCCAGGCGGCGACGTGCTGGCCCTCGGCCAGGGGCATTAGGCTGCGGCCGGCCATGCCCGGCGGCATCTTGGCCCCGGCGTAGTCGCACAGGGTCGGAATCATGTCGAGGCCGCCGGATACGAGGTGCTCGCGGTCGGTGCGGCCTGCGGCAGGCGAGCCCGGCCGGCTGACGATCATCGGCACGCGGACCGCCTCTTCATACAGGGCGCTCTTCTGGTTCCAGTGATGGGCGGCGCACCCGTCGCCGTGGTCGGCCGTGAAGACCACCACCGTGCGGTCCGAGAGGCCGCGGTCGCGCAGGACCTTCAGCGTGCCGCCGATCTGCCCGTCCACGAGTTCCACAAGGCGGTAGTAGGCCCAGACGTACTGGCGCCACTTTTCGGGCGTCCAGTCGCGGGTGGGATGGATGCCGCTGATGGCGGTCATCAGGTTCTCGGGATGGTCGGGCACGTCGGGCGCGCCGAGGGCGTGGCGGGCCGAGAGGACCATCTCGGGCGTGTCGGCGGGGACGCCGAAGTTGGCCGGCAGCGGCGGGCAGGCGTCGGGTGCAGGCGGGTCGCCAAGCGGCGTCGGCTGGCCCCGCGCCCACTCGCAGATGTTGTGCGGGTTCAGGTAAGATGCGAAGAAGAAGAACGGCCCTTGCTGCCTCTCGTCGAGGAACCGGGCGAAGTTGCCGGCGATGGCTCCGTCGCCGCCGCGCATCACGGTGAAGCCGTGGGCCGCCGCATCCGCCGTGCCGAAGGGCAGGTGCCACTTGCCGGCGTAGCCGCAGCGGTACCCGGCCGCGGCCACCAGCGAGCCGAGGGTCGGTATCTGCGGGTTCCGCTCGGCGAACGCCTTGAGGTCCGGGCCCTGGACCGAGCGGTTCGTCACCGCGCCGGTCTGGTGAGGCATGCGTCCGGTCATCATGACGGTCCGCCAGGGGACGCAGAGCGGCTGCTCGGTGTAGGCCCGCTCGAAGCGGATGCCGGATGCGGCCAGGCCGTCGATGGCGGGGGTCTTCAGGTAGCCGTTCCCGGCGCAACTCAGCGCCCCGGCGGTGTGCTGGTCGGTCATGATGAAGAGGATGTTCGGCCTGTCGTCGGCCGCCGGGGCGGCCCAGGCGCGAAACGCGGGGACGGCGGCAGTGAGCGCCGCAGCGCCCGCGCTGGCCAGGAAGTCGCGGCGGGTTAGGGCAACTTTATTAGTGGACATATCTACCCCCGTTCGGATGTACCCGCGGGCTTACGCCCGCGGCTCGGGTGCGCACTACTCCCGCCACTCAAACGGCCTCGGGGCGATGAGGAACAGCCGCCGCACCGCCACGTTCGATAGTAAGCCCAGCGCGAGAAACGAACTCACGAGGCTCGACCCGCCGTACGACATCAACGGCAGCGGAATCCCCGTGATCGGCATCAGGCCGATGCTCATGGCGATATTCAGCGCGCTCTGCGCCGCCAGCAGCGCCACGATGCCCACCACCAGGAGTTTGCCGTACGGCTCGGTGGTCGAGAAACTCACATCGATCCCCAGCAGGCACACCAGGCCGTAGAGGAGCACGATGCCGGCGGCGCCGATGAATCCGAACTGCTCGGCCAGCGTCGGAAAGAGGAAGTCCGTGTGCGCCTCCGGCAGCAGGCCGTACTTGGTCTGGGTCCCTTCGCGCCAGCCTTGCCCGGCGAACCCGCCCGCGCCGACGGCGATCTTGGCCTGGAAGAGTTGGTGCCCGGAATCGTCGAGCATCGAGCCGAAGAAGAACCGGAGGGCGTCGAAACTCTTCGGGCCGGGCCCCGCGTCGAGGGCCTGAAACAGCCGCCACCGCGCCTCGGCGAACTCCGGCTTATCATGTCCCCACGAGACGGCCGTGGCGATGCGCCAGAGCCGGAACCGCCACATCGAGGTGATCTCGCGCACCAGTTCCGCCTTGCGCTCGTCGGTCATGGGGGTGCGGACGTGGGCGATTGTGGCGGCGCCCGCATCGTCGTCCTTGTCGGCATCATCTGCGGCGGGCCTGCGCGGCTCGGCCAGGGCAAAGTGCAGACGCTCCGCGCAGCCCTGGAGCAGCCACGAGTCGATCCGCATCCGCTGATACCCGCGCATAGATGAGTAGAAGACCGGGACCATCAGGACGCCCATGGCGATGATCGCCAGCAGGTGCTTGCCGCGCGCCCCCGCCGCAAACAGCATCAGGAACAGCACCGGCAGAAAGAGCATCGCCGTCCCCAGGTCGGGCTGATAAAGGATGAGGGCCGTCGGCACGAGCGCCATCACAAACGGCGCCAGCAGCCCGCGGAACGTCCGGTAGTTCTTCCGGTATCTCAGGTAATACGCCAGCGACATGATGAAGCCGATCTTGCAGATTTCCGACGGCTGAAGGCTGAGGCCCGTCCCCGGAATGCGGATCCACGAGTAGGCGTGGTTGATCGGATAGATGAAGCCGGGAATCTCCACGTCGAACCGCCGCATGACGGCCATCGCCGCCAGCGCCGCCACGCTGAAACCGTATAGGGCGTAACTGTAGCGCGCCAGG
>CAYGWP010000235.1:0-11609 GCA_964353455.1 uncultured Anaerolineales bacterium | reverse complement strand
GACCGGCCCAACATCGTCGTCATCCTCGCCGACGACCAGGGCTGGGGCGACCTGAGCGTGCATGGGAACTCGAACCTCTCCACGCCGAACATCGACTCGCTCGCGCGGACCGGAGCACTCTTCGAGCGGTTCTTCGTGTGCCCTGTCTGCTCGCCCACCCGGGCCGAGTTTCTCACCGGGCGTTATCATCCGCGCGGCGGAGTGCGCGACGTCTCCACCGGCGGCGAGCGGCTGAACCTTGACGAGAAGACCATCGGCGACGCCTTCAAGGCCGCCGGCTACGCCGCCGGCGCCTTCGGGAAGTGGCACAACGGCGCGCAGTATCCGTATCATCCCAACGGGCGCGGCTTTGACGAGTTTTACGGGTTCTGCTCCGGACACTGGGGAGACTATTTCGACGCGTTGTTCCTGGACCACAACGGGCGTCTCCTGCCGCATGGCAACGGATTCCTCATCGACGACCTGACCGACCACGCGCTGAAGTTTATCGAAGATAACAAGGACCGCCCGTTCTTCTGCTACGTGCCCTATAACACGCCGCATTCTCCCATGCAGGTGCCCGACCGGTTCTACGCGAAGTTTGCCGACCTTGACCTGAAGATGCGCAACCGCAATCCGGCGTCCGAGGATGTTGCCTTCACGCGAGCCGCCTTGGCCATGTGCGAAAACATCGACTGGAACGTGGGCCGGCTGCTCGCGCGGCTCGATGAGTTGAAAATGGCCGAGAATACCATCGTCATCTACTTCAGCGACAACGGCCCGAACAGTTGGCGCTGGAACGGCGGCATGAAGGGCCGCAAGGGCTCCACCGACGAAGGCGGCGTGCGCGCCCCGTTCCTCATCCGCTGGCCCGGGCGCATACCGGCGGGCGCGCGGATTCCCCAGATTGCCGGGGCCATTGACCTTCTGCCCACGTTGGCCGACCTGGCCGGCATTCCGGTCGTCGGCAGCAAGCCGCTCGACGGCGTTTCACTCAAGCCGCTGCTGGCGGGGACCGCCCGTACGAGCGACTGGCCGGACCGCATGATCTTCTCGCATTGGGGCGGAAAGGTCAGCGTCCGGACTGAGCGCTACCGCCTCGACAACGCCGGGCAGTTGTTCGACATGCAGGCCGACCCCGGCCAGGACCGCGACATCTCGAAGGAACAGCCGGAGGTTGCCGCACGTTTGTCAGAGGCCCTCGCCCGATGGAAACAGGAAATGCTGCCGGGCCTGAAGAACGACGACCGTCCGTTCCCGGTCGGGTATCCCGAATTCCCCGTCACGCAACTTCCGGCCCGCGACGGCGTGCCGCACGGCAACGTGAAGCGCAGTGCCGGAGCGCCCAACTGCTCCTACTTCACGAACTGGACGGCCGCCTCGGACAGCATCACGTGGGATGTTCAGGTGGCCGCCTCCGGCCGATACGAGGCGGTCATCTACTACACCTGCCCGAAAGCGGACGTCGGCTCGCGCATCGAGTTGAGCCTCAATGACAGCCGCATCCAGACCGTGGTGTCCGAGGCCCATGATCCCCCGTTGCGCGGCGCGGAACATGATCGCGTCCCGCGCAAGGGCGAATCGTACGTGAAGGACTTTAGGCCGCTCCGCCTGGGTGTCATCGAATTAAAGCAAGGCCGCGGTCCCTTGACCCTGCGCGCCTTGACGGTGCCCGGAAAACAGGTTATGGATGTGCGGATGCTCCTGCTGACAAGGAGGAGCGACACTTGAACCGTCGTGATCTTCTGAAGGCTACGGTCGCAGGCGCAGGGCTCGCGGGCCTTGCGCGGCTGGGGATGGCAGCCGACGCCGGCGCCGCCGCGGGCACACCTGGGCGACGGCCCAACATCCTCGTCATTCTCGTGGACGACATGGGCTGGTCGGATATCGGCTGCTACGGCAGCGAGATCCCGACGCCGAACCTCGACCGCCTTGCGGCCAGGGGGCTGCGGTTCACGCAGTTCTATAACACGGCCCGGTGTTGCCCTACGCGGGCCTCGATCCTGACCGGCCTATATCCTCACCAGGCCGGCGTCGGCCACATGACCGAGGACAAGGGCGTGCCCGGTTACCGCGGGCGGCTCAACGACAATTGCGTGACCCTGGCGGAGGTGCTGCGCGGCGGGGGTTACTTCACCGCCATGACCGGTAAGTGGCACGTGGGCCAGGAACATGGCGTCGTGCCGTGGCAGCGCGGGTTCGACCGCAGCCTGAACGCCCCCGCGGGCGGCTTCTACTACGCGGGAGGAAACAGGGCCAGTTTGTTCCTCAACGGCAAGGAACTTGCCAAGGACGATCCCGCGCTCCCCGCCAACTGGTACAGCACCGACCTGTGGACGGACTTCGCCCTGCGGTTCATCGACGAGTCCGTGCCCACGAAGAAGCCGTTCTTCGTGTACCTGGCGCACAACGCCCCGCACTTTCCGCTACAGGCCCCGGCCGAAGACATTGCGAAGTTCCGCGGCAAGTACATGGTGGGGTGGGACAAACTGCGCCAGGAGCGGCACCGGCGGCAGATTGAGGCCGGCCTCGTTGACAAGGCGTGGCCGATGTCGCCCCGGCCGCCCGAGGTCAAGGCGTGGGACGATTGCTCCGCCGAAGAGAAAGACCGCTTCGACCATATCATGGCCATCTATGCCGCGGTCGTGGCACACATGGACGCCTCGGTGGGCCGACTCGTCGAGGGCCTGGAGAAACGGGGCGTGCTCGATAACACGCTCATCCTCTTCCTGAGCGACAACGGCGGCAACGCCGAGAGCGGTCCGTCGGGCACACTCAAGGGCGAGCCGCCGGGCGCCGCAGGCTCCACCGTCTTCTGCGGCCAGTCGTGGGCCACGCTCCAGAACACGCCCTTCCGCCGCTACAAACACTACAACCACGAGGGCGGCATCTCCACGCCGCTGATCGCCCACTGGCCCGCGGGCATTGCCGCCAAGGGCGAACTGCGGCATCAGCCCGGTCACCTGATCGACATCATGGCAACCTGCTCCGATGTGGGCGGGGCGCCGTACCCGAAGGAAGTGGGCGGTCAGCCGATTCTGCCGATGGAGGGCAGGAGCCTTACGCCGGCGCTGGCGAACAAGGCCATCCAGCGCGATGCGCTCTACTGGGAGCACGAAGGCAACGCCGCCGTCCGTGTGGGCGACCACAAACTGGTGCGCAAGGGGGGCGGCGGCGCGTGGGAACTCTACGACCTTGCCAAGAACCGAACCGAGACCGACGACCTTGCCGGCCAGATGCCCGACAAGGTCAAGGAGTTGGCCGCCAAGTGGGACGCATGGGCCGAGCGGTGCCATGTCCTGGAAAAACCGGGTGGCGGACCGGCCGACGCCGCGCCCAAGAAGAAGAAAAAGGCCAAGGCATGAAACACTCGCACGGAAGAGACGCGGCGTGAACACGGTCTTGCGGCCTGGTGCTCCGTCATGCTCTTGAGAGTTCCAGCGTTGCGCGTCGGCCGTTCCAGACACTTTCAGACCAGTGTTGGACTTGCGGCGGCGTCTGTCTTGGGGTAGCATACTGCCCGATCACACATCGCACGGGCCTACTGCGTCGGCGCCATCGCGGCGCCGCCCGCCAGGACTGAGGGCGGGACCAGGAGGAGAACACGATTGCGCGCCACTCGCCGAGGAATCCTGAAGGCCGCAGGCGCCGGGGCAGGACTGCTGGCGCTGTCGCGCTTCGCCGCCGGCGAGGGTGCGTCGCCTGCCGCCAAGCGGCCGAATATCATTGTCATCCTCGCCGACGACCTCGGCTACGCCGACGTGGGACTCCAGGGCTGCACCGACATCCCCACGCCGCACGTCGATTCCATCGGCAAGGCCGGCGTGCGGTTCACCAGCGGCTACGTCTCGCACCCGTTCTGTAGCCCCACGCGGGCGGGCCTGATGATCGGCCGGTACCAGCAGCGGTTTGGGCACGAGAACAACCCGGTTTACAACACGGCGCTTGATAAAGTCGGCCTGCCGCTCGACCAGGTCACGCTGCCGCAGACGCTCAAGGCGGCCGGGTACGTCACGGGCATCGTGGGCAAGTGGCACCTGGGTGCAGCGCCGCATTTTCATCCGATGAAACGCGGGTTCGACGAGTTCTTCGGGTTCCTCGGCGGCGGCCACGATTACTTCAAGGCCGAGATGGAAGATGTCCCCAGGGAGTATTCCATTCCCATCCAGCGTAACGGCAAGCCCGTCCCGCTGACGGGCTACCTGACCGACGTTCTCGGCAGCGAGGCTGCCGCGTTCATCGACCGCCACCAGAAGGAGCCGTTCTTCCTGTACCTGGCGTTCAACGCGCCGCACACGCCGCTCCAATCTCCGGCGAAATACCAGGACCGCGTCAAGCACATCGAAGACGCCACCCGTCGGCAGTACGCCGCACTCGTGGTGGCGATGGACGACGCCATCGGCGTGGTGCTCGAGAAAATACGCGCCGCGGGCCTGGAGCAGGACACGCTGGTCTTCTTCCTGAGCGACAACGGTGGGCCGGGCGGCGTCACTCACGCCAGCAACGCGCCCTTGCGCGGCAACAAGGGCAACGTCCTGGAAGGCGGCGTCCGCGTGCCGTTCTTCGTTAAGTGGCCCGCGCGCCTGCCGGCGGGCGAGACCTATGACGAGCCGGTGATCTCGCTCGATATTCTTCCGACGGCGGTTGCGGCGGCGGGGGGCCAACTGCCGGCCGACCTCAAACTCGACGGGGCGAATTTTCTGCCGCACATCGAGAACCATGCGTCCGGTCCGCCGCACGAGAGGTTGTTCTGGCGGACAGGCGGCGGGGCGGCGATGGCCGTCCGCGAGGGCCGTTTCAAGGTGGTCCGCACCGGCGCGAAGGCGCCGGAACTTTACGATCTGAAGGAAGATGTCGGCGAGGCCAGGGACTTGGCCGCCGACAAGCCGGACGTCACCGCACGCCTGGTCAAGGCGTATGAGGAATGGAACAAGGAACTTGTCCCGCCGCTGTGGGGAAGCCCCCAGCCGGCGGCCAATCCGTTGAAGTGCGGAGTGCGGAGTGTGGAGTGCGGAGTTAACAACGAAATGCCGTGCCTTTTACTCCGCACTCTGCACTCCGCACTCCGCACTTGACTTGGAGACACCGATGCACGCGTTCAACCGCCGTGATTTTCTGAAGGCCACGGGCGCGGGGCTGGGCCTGACGGCCCTCGCGCGGCTGGCGCCGGCGGCGGGGGCCGGCGCTAACGGCAAGCCCAATTTCCTTATCATCATGGCCGACGACCTGGCCAGTTACGAACTCGGTTGCTACGGCGGCAAGAACGTCGCCACGCCGCACATCGACCGCCTGGCGGCCGAGGGCCTGCGGTTTACCCACGCCTTCGCCTCTGAGGCCATGTGCGTGCCCATCCGCTCGTCGCTGTACACGGGCCTGTACCCCGCGCGGCACGGGGCCTGCCGCAACCACGCCGCCTCCAAGCCGGAGACCAGGAGCGTGCCGCACTACCTGCGCCCGCTCGGGTACCGCGTCGGCCTGGCCGGCAAGGTCCACGTCAAACCGAAGGAGGTGTATCCGTTCGACGCGGTGCCGGGCTTCGAGCCGAATTGCACGGCCCCGACGGCCAACTACACGTTGGACGGCATCCGCGACTTTATGACGCGCGGCCCCGGGCAGCCGTTCTGCCTGTTCGTGTGCTCCACGCTGCCGCACGCGCCGTGGACCGTGGGCGACGCCTCGAAGTTCCCGCCCGAGAAACTCCTCCTGCCGCCTATCTGGATGGACACGCCCAAGACGCGGCAGGCGTTCGCGAAGTATTGTGCGGAGGTGGCCGCACTCGACACCCAGGTCGGCGACGTCGTCCGCACGATGGAAGAGGCGGGCCTGAAGGACAAGACCGTCCTCATTTTCCTGGGCGAGCAGGGGTCGCAGTTCCCCAGCGCCAAGTGGACCCTGTTTGCGCCGGGCGTCCGCAGCGCGGCAATCGTCCGTTGGCCGGGCCGCACCAGGGCGGGCGCCACAACGGCGGCAATCGTCCAGTACGAAGACATCCTGCCCACGCTGATCGACTTGGCCGCCGCGGCGGCCGAGAAGGGCCTCGATGGCCTGAGTTTCGCGGCGGTGCTGACGGGCGCGAAGGCCGACTTCCGCGAGTTTGCCTTCGGCATCCACAACAACTGGCCGGAAGGGCGGCCGTATCCGATCCGCAGCATCCGCTCGAAGAAGTATAAACTCATCCTCAATCTTATGCCCGACAGCGACTACCACGAGAAGCACATTATGGACATCGACCGCGAGGATTACTGGAAATCGTGGGTCGAGGCGGCCGCCCAGGACCCCCGCGCGGCCGGGCCGCTCCGGCGGTTCATCAGGCGCCCCGCGGTGCAACTCTACGACGTGGAGAAGGACCCCTGGGAACTGGAGAACCTGGCCGACCGTCCGGACCTGGCCGCCGTCCGCCGCGACCTGGAAGACCGCCTCCGCGCCTGGATGCAGCAGCAGGGCGACCCCGGCGCCGCCCTCGACGTGGAGAAGTGAGAGGCCGGCGGCGGAGAAGAACAAGAGGCCAAGGGTCCCGCCGCTTGAACGCAATGAGGCGGGCGAGGCTAGGTATCTAACATTTAACCGGCTCGCTTGCGGGCCGCGTGTAGTCAATGAAGACAGGAGATGTTGATGCGTGAGATCAACCGTCGTGAGTTCCTCAAGGCCGCGGGCGCCGGGGCGGGGCTCGTGGCCCTGTCGCGGTGGGCAGGCGCCGCCGAGGCAGGGGCTGCCGCCAGGCGGCCGAACGTCATCGTTCTGCTGACCGACGACCAGCGCGGCGACACCATCGCGGCCCTCGGCAACACGCACATACAGACCCCGAACCTCGACGCGCTGGTCAAGGAGGGGCTGGTCTTCCGCAACGCTTACTGCGCGGGGGGCAACGTAGGGGCCGTGTGCCTGCCTGCGCGGCAGATGATCCTCAGGGGACGCTCGTACTTCTCGCCGCGGTTCAAGGACTGGCAGGAGCAGAACTTCCCGAAAACCATGAACGAGGCCGGGTACTCCACGTTCTTCCTCGGCAAGGCCGGCAACAATGATAGCGGCGTGCTCAGGGTCTTCAAGTCCGTCAACTTCGATGACCGCAGGGGGGGCGAGGTGGTCCCCGGCCAGGTGATGGCCGACGGCGTGATCGCGTTCCTGGCCGAGTGGAAGAAGCAGCGTGACGCCGGCGCCGCCCAGCCGTTCTTCATGCACCTTGCCCCGCCGCACCCGCACGATCCGCGCAGTGCGCCGAAGGAATTCATGGACCGGTACGAAGCGGCGAAGATGCCGCTGCCTGCGAACTACCTCTCGTTCCATCCGTTCGACAACGGCGAGATGTTCGTCCGCGACGAGTGCCTGGCCCCGTGGCCGCGCACCGAGGATGAAATCCGCCGGCACCTCCGCGACTACTATGCCGACATCACGTGCCTCGACGACCAGATCGGCCGCATACTCCGGGCCCTGAAGGACATCGGCGAGTACGAGAACACCGTCATCATCTTCACGGGCGACCAGGGCGTGGCCATCGGCAGCCACGGACTGATGGGCAAGCAGAACCTTTACGAAGACTCGATGAAAGTGCCGGTCATCTTCCGCGGCCCGGGCATCCCGAAGGGCAAGGTATCCGACGCCTTCGCGTACCATTTCGACATATATCCGACCGTATGCACCATGACCGGCGCGAAGCCCCCCGACGCAATCGACGGCAAGGACCTCGCCCCCGTTATCCGCGGCAAGGCCGACGGCGTCCGCGACGCGATATTCCTGGCCTACAGGGGCGTCCAGCGGGCCGTCCGGCGCGGACAGTGGAAACTCATCCGGTATCCCGAGGTCAACCGGACGCAACTCTTCGACCTTGCGGCCGACCCTCGCGAGAAGAAGGACCTTTCGGCCGACCCCGCCCAAGCCGGCAAGATCAAGGAACTCCTGGCGCTCCTCGCCGAGGAGCAGAAACGCTTCGGAGACACTCTGCCCCTTGAAGTCGCCGACCCGAAGCCCGCCGAGGTCAACCTCGACTTCTTCACCACGCGCAGGCAGGAGCAGAAGGCGAAGCAACCCAAGACGAAGCAGCAGAAGGCGAAAAAATAAAACTGCATGCGTTCGGAAGGAGCGTGCGGCCATGAGCATCTGCCGAACGATGAACGGCGCGATTCTCTGCGCGTGCCTCCTCTGGCCGTGCGCGGCGATGGCCGCCGATGACATCCTCATCGCCGACTTCGAGGGCAGCGACTGGGGTGCATGGAAGGCCGAGGGTGATGCTTTCGGCCGCGGCCCGGCGCGCGGCGCCCTGCCGCAGCAGATGCCCGTCAGCGGATACCAGGGCAAGGGCCTCGTCAACACCTACATCGGCGGCGACAAGGCCACGGGGGCGCTCACCTCGCCGCCCTTCAAGATCGAGCGGAAGTTCATCAACTTCCTCATCGGCGGCGGCAAGTACCCCGGCGAGACGTGCATGAACCTCATCATAGAGGGCAAGGTGGTCCGCACCGCCACCGGCCCGAACGACAGGGCGGGCGGCTCAGAGCGGCTCGACTGGCAGGGGTGGGACGTCGCGGAGTTCATCGGCAAGACCGCCGCCATCCAGATCATAGACAAGCGAACCGGGCGCTGGGGGCACATAAACGTGGACCAGATAACGCAGAGCGACAACAGGCGCGAGGTGGTTCCCGCGCAGCGGGAGATGACCATCGAGCAGCCGTACCTGCACCTGCCCGTCAAGAACGGCGGCCCGAAGTGCCGCATGCGCTTCGCGGCGGGCGAGGAAACCCTGCGAGAGTTCGAGATCGAACTGGCCGACGCCGACCCCGACTTCTGGGTCTTCAGCGACGTCTCCGCCCTCACGGGCCGCCGCATCACGATCCACGTTGACAGCCTGCCGGAGGGATCGAAGGGCCTTGGGACGATCGTCCAGGCCGACGCCGTGCCCGACGCCGGGCTTCGCCCCGGCGTAGCCCGCCCTCCGTCCTGGCGGGGCGACGCCGGGCAGGTGTACCGCGAGAAACTCCGGCCGCAGTTCCACTTCTCATCGCGGCGCGGATGGAACAACGACCCGAACGGACTCGTGTATCACGCGGGCGAGTACCACCTCTACTACCAGCACAACCCCTATGGATGGAAATGGGGCAACATGCACTGGGGCCACGCCGTCAGCGCCGACCTCGTGCACTGGAAGGAACTGCCCGTCGCCATCTACCCGCACAAGTTTGGCGACTGGGTATTCTCCGGCAGCGCCGCCGTCGATGCCGAGAACACCGGGGGCTTTAAGACGGGCCGGGAGGACGTGATCGTCGCGGCCTATACCAGCACCGGCCGCGGCGAGTGCATCGCCTACTCCAACGACCGCGGCCGAACCTTCGCCGACTTCCAGGGCAACCCCGTCGTCAAGCACGGCGGGCGCGACCCGAAGATCATCTGGTACGCCCCCGGCTCCGCCGAGGCGAAGCCCGGCAAGCACTGGGTAATGGCCGTGTACGACCAGCGCGACGCGTCGAAGGGCATCGCGTTCTACACTTCGCCCGACCTTAAGGCGTGGGAGTTCGGGAGCCGCATCGAAGGGTACTTCGAGTGCCCTGAAATCTTCGAACTTCCACTGGAATGCGACCCGTGCCAAACCAGGTGGGTCGTCTATGCCGCAAGCGGCGATTATTCCGTCGGCGCGTTCGACGGCAAGACCTTCACCCCGGAATCCGGCAAGCACAAGTTCAGTTACGGCAATTGCTTCTACGCCTCGCAGACGTTCAACAACATTCTGCACGAGGATGGCCGCCGCATCCAGATCGCCTGGGGCCGCATCGCAACCCCCGGCATGCCCTTCAACCAGTGCATGCTATTCCCGGTGGAACTCACGCTCCGGAAGACCGATGACGGCCCGCGCCTCTTCGCCGAGCCGGTCCGCGAGATCGCGTTTCTGCACGCGAAGAAACATTCCTGGCGCGACCAGATCGTTATGCCCGGCGAGAACCTTCTGGCGGGCGTCGCGGGAGACCTCTTCGAGATCCGCGCCGACTTCGAGCCGGGCGACGCCGCAGAGTTCGGCCTGAGCATCCGCGGCACGCCCGTCCTCTATAACGTCAAGGCACAGGAAATCTCCTGCAAGGGATGCAAGGCGCCCCTCAAGACCGAGGGCGGCCGCATACGCATGCACATCCTTGTTGACCGCACGTCCATCGAGGTCTTCGCAAATCATGGGCGGGTCTATATGCCCGTGGGCATCGTGCATCCCGACGACAACCGGTCGCTTGAAACCGTCAGCACCGGCGGCGCGGCGAAGGTCAAATCGCTCGAAGTGTGGGAACTAAAGTCGGCGTGGGAATGAAAGGTGAAAGGACGAATCATGGGGCTTGCCGGATGGACTGGCGGAGGCGATCTGTAACATGGACCGATGCGAATTCCTCAGGGCGGCGGGCGCAGCGGTGGCCGCTGCGGCCCTGCGGCGATGGCCCGCCCTACGTACTGGCGGGGCCGCCGCAGCGCCCGCACGCAAGCCGAACGTCCTCTTCATCCTCGCCGACGATCTCGGCTGGCGCGACACGTCGCTCTACGGCAGCACGTTCTACGAAACGCCGAACGTCGAGCGACTGGCCAAGCGCGGCATGATGTTCACCAACGCCTATGCGGCCAACCCGCTATGTTCGCCCACCCGGGCAAGCATCCAGACGGGCCTTTGGCCCGCCCGCATCGGCATCACCGCGCCGGCCTGCCATCTGCCGGAGGAGAAGTTTGAGGAAACCGTGCGCGACCGTGCCGCGCCCGACGTTCGTGTTCTCTCCTGCGACAGCGCCACGCGCCTGAAGCACGAGTACTATACCCTGGCCGAGGCCCTGCACGATGCCGGCTACCGCACGGGCCACTTCGGCAAATGGCACCTGGGGCAGGAGCCGTACGACCCGCTCCACCAGGGCTACGACGTGGACGTGCCGCATTATCCGGGCCCCGGCCCCGCCGGAAGTTATATCGCCCCGTGGAAGTTCCCGGCCAAACTGAATTTCACGGGCGCGCCGGGCGAGCACATTGAGGACCGCATGGCCGGCGAGGCCGCGAAGTTCCTCAGGGAGAACAAGGACCGCCCGTTCTTCATGACCTACTGGTGTTTCTCGGTCCACTCGCCGTGGGATGCCAAGAAGGAATATGTGGATAAGTACCGTGCCAAGGCCGACCCCAAAAACCCCCAGCACAATCCCCTCTACGCCGCCATGGTCCGGAGCATGGACGACGCCGTCGGGCGCCTCCTCGACACGCTCGATGAACTGGGCCTCGCCGAAAACACGATCGTCGTCTTCTTCTCCGATAACGGCGGCGTGCACTGGGCCTTCCGCAAGGCCACTGGCAGCGATGAGGACCTCAACAGCATCCCCATCACGAGCAACGCCCCCCTGCGCGGCGGGAAGGCCACGATTTACGAGGGCGGCACGCGAGAACCGTGCATCGTCGTCTGGCCGGGGCAGGTGAAGCCCGGCTCAAAGAGCGACGCCGTCATCCAGAGCATCGACTTCTACCCGACGATCCTCGAAATGCTCGGCCTTGCCCCCAAGCAGGGGCTGAAGTTCGACGGCATGAGCATCGTGCCCGCGCTGCGCGGTGCGGCGGCGCTGTCGCGCGAAACCATCTTCTGCCACTTCCCGCACGCCACGCCCGCCACGGGGCAACTGCCGGCGGCCTACGTC
>CAYGWP010000234.1:0-4282 GCA_964353455.1 uncultured Anaerolineales bacterium | reverse complement strand
GACTTCAACGGTCCCCTGTCCCTCGAATTTCGACTCCACGTTCCAAATGAGGACCTGCGGCCGGTCGGCGGGGAACGTCGTGTCGAGGACCTCGATGTCCTTCTCGTGGTCGAGCGGCCGGAAGTAGCAACTCGTCGGGTCGATGAGCGTGTTGGCCCACGAGAACTCTATGCGGTTCATCCCCTTCTTGAAGGTGATGGCGCGGGTCTCGCGCACCAGCGTGAGGTCCTCGGAGTTGTAGATCGTCAGTTGCACCGTGTCGCGCGGCGGCAGGGTGACCAGGTCGATGTTCCGGGCCTGGGCAACGCCGGCAAAGAACACAAGTGCCACAACTGACCAAAGCAGGCTTTTCATGATTGGACCCTCGCAAGCGGTCGCCGCGGCGACCGGCTAACTGTTTACGGGTTCACCAACTGCACGCGGTTCTGCTTCGCGTTGTTGCCGAGGTGGAATCCACCCTGCGACACGAACTTCTGCCGCATGTTGGCCGGAAGGGTTCGCGTGTACTCCGGCGTGTGGAAGTCGTACAACTTCGCCCCCGGCGCCTCTATCGAGAAGTCAACATCGCCCTGGATGACGTGGCGGATCTCAATCTTGATCGGCTTGGCGCGGTAATTGCGGATCTCTTCCTGCCACTTGCGGGTCTCATCCCAGCCGGTCACCTGCGGAATTGGCGGCTTCTCATTGTAGATGAAGTTCTGCCGCGCTACGTCCAGCACCACGCGATCGTACACGATCTGGTCGTCCTTGCCGACATTGAGTTCGATCTTCTCTTTGATCGGGATGTACTTGGTCTGCTGGGCGGTGTAGAACGAGAGGCCGTCGCGGCCGTTGTCGCGGAAGACGCGGATGACGCCGTCGGGCAGCGGCGAGTCGCCCAACTTGTGTTCGGCATCGTTGGCGAGCATGAAGAACCGCACGGGCTTGTCGCCGTACTGGTGCGGGCGGTAACGATACACGATGTCGAATGGGATGTCGCGCGAGCGAAACGAGATCATCCGCTGAGACCAGCCTGTGCGGATGGTCTGCCGGCCCTCAACCGTGAAGATGAAGTACTCCGAGAGGCCCTCCTTGACGATCTTGGGGGGCGCGGCCGCCGCGCCGTTTGCTTGCTGCGCCTCTGCGAACACGATGGCGGCCTTTGTGACATCTTTCAACCTGCCGCGCTGGGACTTCTCGGCGATCTCGCCCCCCTCACGCGGCACCTCGCCCTGTGCCAGTTGCGCAATCTTCTCCACGAGGTTGATGACGCCCACCACCAGACGCACCTGGGCGCCTTCGTAATCCTCGCCGGAATTATTCACCACCGTAACGTACCCATCGAGCGCCATCTTCGCCTCCGCCGCATCCGTGATCATCACGTAATCGGCGCTCCACGAGATGCCGGATGTGAAGTACGATACTTCGACCGTCCCCTGCCCCTCGAATTTCGACTCCACGTTCCAAATGAGGACCTGCGGCCGGTCGGCAGGGAACGTCGTGTCGAGGACCTCGATATCCTTCTCGTGGTCGAGCGGCCGGAAGTAGCAACTCGTCGGGTCGATGAGCGTGTTGGCCCACGAGAACTCTATGCGGTTCATCCCTTTCTTAAAGGTGATGGCCCGCGTCTCGCGGACAAGGGTCAGGTCTTCGGAATTATAGATCGTCAGTTGCACCGTGTCGCGCGGCGGCAGGGTAACCAGGTCGATGTTCCGGGCCTGGGCAACGCCGGCCATCGCCAGCACCAGCACGAGTGGCATGTACCTAGTCATGATTCGGCCCTCGCAATCGGTCGCCGCGGCGACCGGCTGACTGGTCGTTCGCGATTACCATTCATTCTTGAAAAGAAGGTGCATGAGGAAGATGACCTCGTCGGGCTTCTTGTCGGGGTCCTTCGGCCCGGCGGGGGCGGGGATGTGAATCTCGACCTTCTGGGCGCTCTTGCGTTCGACCTTCGTCCGGTCGGTGGTCTGGCCGAGGAGTTCCCACTGGGCCTCGTGGTCCTTGTTGCCGCCGCAGAACTCATCGCGCAGCGCGTTCATGTCCTCCTCAATGTCCACCGTGCAGCCGGTCTTGCGGAAGTTCTGGATCTTGTACTGGACGATGACTTCCTGGTTGAAGAGGTTCCCGTGGATCGGGCTGCGATCGTTCTTCTTGACGGTCCGTTCGACCCGCACGTCGCGCGCCAGGCCCAGGAAGAGTTTCATCTCGTCGTCGATGGGGGTGAACTGGCCCCAGTCCTCGCCGAGGAATGCCTCGCCGCCCTTCCCGTCCTTAAGGAAGATGCGGACCTTGCCGTAGGGGAGCGGGAACGTGCCGAGGATGGCGGCCTCGGCGGCCTTTGCGGCGGCAGCAGCGGCGGGCGCGGGGGCGCCCTTCGGCTTCTCGTTCTTCAGGACGTAGAACGATGAGACGTACCGCTGGTTCGGCTCATCCGGGACGCGCTGGCCGGTCCGCCAGTTGAAGACGAACTTGCGCTGGATGGGCACGCCCTCGAACTTGCCCACCAGGATTTCCTTGGATTCCTGGAGTCCCATCTCTTTCTGGAATACGCCGTTGAATCCCGCCCAGACGCCCGCCAGGCCGAACTCCTCGCCCGAGAAGTTCCAGACTCGCATGTACGTCCGCAGCGTCAGCGTCGATTCATCGTTCTCGGCCGTGGCGCGGTAACTGAACGTGCGGCGGAGGTTCCCGACGACGTACGATATCCGCACGCGCACCGGCCCTGCGTTGTCGGCGAAGACCTCCCACACAAGGGCGTTCTCGTTCGGCGGGTACGACTGGTTGATCACGCGGACCGTGTCGCCGACCACCAGGGGGCGGAAGAGGATCGTCCACCGGTCGATCTGCGTGTTGCTCCACGAGAAGTCGATGTGGTTCGTGCCCTTAAGGAGCGTCACGATGCGCTCCTCTTCGACGAGGGTGGCGTTCTCGTTCTCCAGTTGAATCTCGACGCGCTCGCGGACCGGCAACGTGGCCAGTTTGATACGCGCCAGGGCCGGCTGCGCCAAGGCCGCCAGCGCAACCGCCGCCGCCGCCGCCGCCATCAGCCATCGGTTCCTACGCATTGACCGTCTCCTTACCAGGTCCCGCCTGTGCGGGAGATTCTCTTAGCAGGTTTGACTACGCAGCGCCCCTCGCGGTTCCACAATACTTTGGGGAATCCGCACTTGCACCACTTTTTTCTTGCGGAGGCCGACTGTGTATCGGAGAAGGAAGCGTGTGCCGCGTGGTTCACTGGAGGGTTCTATGGCCGCCCTGTGGAAATCCGTCGCGCTTGCCACTGTCCTGGTGCTCATCCCCTGCGCCGCCCCGGCCGGCGACTGGCCCCAGTGGCGCGGACCCTACAGTGCATCAAACTGGCCGATGGCTCACTCGTGTACAGCGAGCCGATGCCGGGCTACCACTTCTGGGCCAGCCCGGCCGCGACGGCCGACGGGCTCCTCTATTTCGCCACCGCCGGCACGAGTTACGTGATCAAGGCGGGGCCGAAGTTCGAGGTGGTCGCGAAGAACGACCTCGGCGACATGCACTTCGCCTCCGCGGCCGTCTCCGACGGCAAAATCTTCCTCCGCGGCAACAAGTTCCTCTTCTGCATCGGCAGGAAGTAAAACTCCAGCGCAAAAAAAGGCAGGTCCCCGCCGTGGGGGAACCTGCCCGTACAACTTCATGACCGTGGGCCGCACCCGTGTTGCGGCCGCTCCCTACGGTCTTACCACCTGATGGAGAATCCGAAGAACCGCGGCGTGTAGCACGGGGTATAAACCGGCGTATAGCACGGGGTCGTCGTGATCACCCGCATCCCTTGATAGGAATACACCGGCGAGTAGGTGTAGGCCGGGGCGTAGTACGTCGGCGGATAATATGCCGGGGCGTAATACGTCGGTGGATAGTATGTCGGGGCGTAATACGCAGGCGGATAGTATGCCCGGGCGTAGCCGCGGTCAGACCCGTGGCCCCCGTGATGATGGCCGCCGACCGCGGGCCCGCCGCCCCAATAGACGACGCCGCCCGCCAGGGCCGGTCCGGCCAGAACGAGGACGGCCGCCGCCATCATTCCTGCGATTGCCAGTCTGCCGAGGGTTCTCATGGTTCGACTCCTTCGCTTGACGTGCCGGGCGTCTCGCCGCCCGGTCTTCCAGTGTGGACGCCCGGCCCCGCCGCCTTATTCAATTCCACTGCGGAATATTTTCCGAACGTGAACTATTACCTCATAGATTATATCCCGCGTTCGGGGCGGAAGCAAATCGAAATGGCGGGTTTCGGTTGTGGCCGTCGAGCCGCGACCGTGAGGTCGCGGGTA
>CAYGWP010000233.1:0-4890 GCA_964353455.1 uncultured Anaerolineales bacterium | reverse complement strand
AGCGGCGAAATGAAGAAGATCGAGCGCATCGCCAAGTCGCCCGGTCACCGCGATGAACTTATCATGGCCTGCCGCGGCGAAGAGGCGTGGGACTTCCCGAAGTCGAACTTCACCTACGGCGGCCCGCTCGTTGAGGCTATGCTCCTCGGCAACATCGTCGCACGCCTCGGCAAGAAAGTGAAGTGGGACCCCGTGGCCATGAAGTGCCCCGGCGCCCCCGAGGCCGACTCGCTCATCAAGCGCGAGTACCGTAAAGGCTGGTGGGCTGTTTAGCAGCGATGATCTTTTAGCCGCGACCCGCAGGGTCGCGCGCCAAGTGTGCAATGGTTTACGGGGCGACCGACCACCCGGTCGCCCCGATCATTGCGCTTCGCCCAGAAACGCCGAAAGCCTCCGGAGAGGGTCGGAGGCTTTCGCGCTGTACGGATGTTTACGTCAAGGCGGCTCGGCTTGCCGCCGGGGTCAGTCGTGGCCGGCAGCGCCGCCGCGATTGTCGCGCCCCGGCCTGCCGTTACTGCCACGGTCCAACAGGTCCCGGGAGAGCGTCCCGGGGGCCGCACTGGCCGGCCGGGCCCGCAAGGGTTGACCGGCGGCCGGTGTTGTCGCCCGAGGATGCCGCCGCCGATGAATCCCGACGCCTCAGCGAGCCTCGTGCGCGGCTCATAAGGGACTCTAACGGTAAACTGCCGGCGGTCAAATCAGGAATGTAGATGGATCAATTGGCAGTTCGTAAGTGCAGCATTTACAGGGGTTTACGGGCAGGCCCCTAGGGCAGGTTCTCCCTGCGCGCGTGCGGCGCGCGACCCGAAACCGGCGGGAAAAGCGGATTGGTGCGAGAGCGCCCGATTGGAGAATCGCGCGGCGGGTGCGGAGACCCGCCGCGCCAACACGCAACGTTAAACCGCTCTAATGCCCGGCCGCAATGCGGGCCGTGTCGCGGGCGATCATGATCTCCTCGTCGGTCGGGATCACGAGGATCCGTTTCGGCGAGTCGCGCGTCGCCAGGTCCCGACGGCCGCGCTCGGGCCCGGTGTTGCGGGCCGCGTCCAGAACGTAGCCGATTCCTTCGAGGCCCCGGCATGTCCGCTCGCGGATGTCGGCGGCGTTCTCGCCGATGCCGCCCGTAAAGACCAGGGCATCCACGCGACCCAGCACGGCCGTGTACGCCCCGATGTATTTCTTCAGGCGATAGCAGAAGATATCAATGGCAAGGTCGGCGCGGTCGTTGCCTCCGGCAGCCGCGCAGGTGACCTCTCGCATGTCGTTCGAGACGCCCGAAACGCCGAGGAGGCCGCTCTGGCGGTTCAGCAGGGCGTCGATCTCATCGGCGTTCATGCCGACCGCGCGTATCAGGTGGAAGATGATCGCCGGGTCGATGTCGCCGCTGCGCGTGCCCATGACGAGGCCCTCAAGCGGCGTAAGGCCCATCGACGTATCTACGCTCTTTCCGCCCGCCACCGCCGTCACGCTGCACCCGTTCCCCAGGTGGCAGGTTATGACGTTCGTCTCCCCCGGCGGCCGGCCGAGCATCGCCGCCGCCTGTTCGGTCACGTACCGGTGGCTCGTGCCGTGGAAACCGTACCGCCGGATGCGGTGCTTCGCGTACAGGTCGTATGGGATCGCGTAGAGGAAGGCGTGCGGCTGGAGAGTCTGGTGAAACGCGGTGTCGAAGACGGCGACGTGCGGCACATCGGGCATGATGCGCATGGCGGCGCGGATGCCCGTCAGGTTGGGCGGGTTGTGGAGGGGGGCCAGGGGCACGCAGGCCTCGATTGCCCGGATGACCTCGGCGTCTATGCGGCGGCTCTCGGTGAACTGCTCGGCCCCGTGGACGCAGCGGTGTCCGACGGCGTCGATCTCGCGGACGCCGCGGATGACGGCGGCTGGCCCTTCGGCCAGGGCCTGGATCATCAGGGCGAACGCCGCCTCGTGGTCCGGCGCGCGGACCTCGCGGGTCTCATCTGCCGCGCCCGCCTTGTGGCGGATGCGGCTCGTCGGCTCGCCGATCCTTTCGACGATGCCCGAGGCAAGTTCCTCGCCCGTGCCGTGGGTGGCCATCCGGAACAGGGAATACTTGATGCTCGACGACCCGCAGTTGACGACCAGGACGTTCACGCGCCGGCTCGCTCCTTAAGAAGCGGCGGAGCCGCTCCGCCCGCGCGGCCCGGCTCCGCTCGCAGCATGATTCGGTTCAGCCCTCACGCCCGCCGCATCAGGCGGCAGGGGCGTTGGGCAGATAGTACTCGTTGTACGCAATGACGCTGATCGTCATGGCCAGCGGCACGGTGAAGAGGACGCCGACGCCGCAGGCGATGGCGCCGGCCATTGAGATCAAGGCAGTCACGACAGACAGAAGGACCATCGGCCCGATGTTGGCGATGAGAAACTTGATGCTGGCCTTGATCGCGTCCATCGGCGACGTGGCCGACAGGGCGGCGATGGGCATGAGGAAGTACAGCCCTGCCGACAACGCCAGAATAGCGCAGATGTACAGCACAATCGCCAAGACGGCGCCGACGCACGGGATCATGCTGAGGACCACTATGATGATAACGATCGGTATGACGATGCAGAGCGAAGCCGCCAGGGCCAGTAGAACTGTCACGAGGCCCTTCGTGAAGTCCTTGAACCCGTCAAAGACCTGCCCGATCTCCGCCGGTTCTCCCTTATACCGCTTCTGGACGATCCGCAGGAAACCGAACATCAGCGGTCCGCCGATGATAAGTCCCACCAGGGGGATGCTGCAAAGGACCGCCACGATCAGGTAACTCACAATGAACAGTACCAGGTCGGCCGTTACCAGGGCCCATGCCTTGGAGACGAACGGCCCCAACGTCATCTGCCCGGCAGACGGTGCTGGCTGCGGCTGGACGGCAGGCGGTTGTGCGGTCATGGGTCTCTCCCTTTAGTCCTCGGATTCGGAGACGGGAACCTGGGTCCGCGGCCGCGACGGCTGGTTTCCCAAGGTCCTGGTTCTCCTCCTCCCAAGATATGTGCGGGCCGGCGGCCGATGCCCCCAGCCCCCCGTTTACCGGGAACGATATTATCTTACGATAGCGGACCTGCGCTTCCCCTGTCAAGAAACTTCGCAGCGGGCGGCCGGCTTTTACCGCAGCCAGCGGCCGATCCAGGCGTACTCAAAGTCCTTTCCGCTCCCGACGCGGACGGCGCCGTAGATGGCGTAGGCGATTGCGGCGACCCCGAGAACGAGGAATACCGCCAAGTCCGCCAGGACCAGCGCGCACCCGACGATGGCCGTCTTCGGCTCGCCGCCTCCGCGTCCTTCCGCAACCACCACCGGCAGAAGCGGCACAAGCGGCACAATAAGCACGGCCAGCGCACCCAAGAGCACCACCTGGTACCAGATCGCCTGACGGATGTGAAAAAGGACGAACCGGCTCCCGGAATTCCTCTTGACGAAGTAGAAGACGAGCGGGCCGACGAACGAGAAGAGCGGCCCCAGGATGTGCGCGACGACGGCGGCCGTCCGGTCGTCGGGCGATGCGCCGGCCGCCTGGAGTTCCGGCGGAAGCGATGAGGCCGGCCCAGTCGCTGATGCGGGCCCCGGCTCATCGGCCATCTCGGCTCTCCTTTTCGCCAGGCAATGCCGTGAGCATAGGCCGCCGCCGGCCGGATGTCAACTTTTGCGAACAGAAAAGCACCGGCCGGGGGTGGCCGGGATTATTGCTCGTCGTAGCCCTTCACTTCGCGGATCCAGATGTTGCGGAAGCGCATCGGGTTGCCGTGGTCCTGGAGTTTGATCGGCCCTTTGGCATCGTGCGGCGTGTATTTGCCGAGGGTCTTGTGGCCGGTCGAGCCGATCAGGGCCGCCTTGTTGTGGACGAGGATTCCGTTGTGGAACATCGTCACGTAGGCGGGCGATTCGAGTTTGCCGTCCTTGAAGCGCGGGGCGATGAAGACGATGTCGTAGGTCTGCCACTCGCCCGGCTTGCGGCCGGCGTTGACGAGCGGCGGGTACTGGCCGTAGAGCGAGGCGACCGCGCCGTCGGCGTACGTGGGGTTATTGTAACTGTCGAGGACCTGGATTTCGTATCGGCCGAAGAAGAAGATGCCGCTGTTGCCGCGGCCCTGACTGTCGCCCTTGGGCGGGTTCGGGGCGCACCACTCGATGTGGAGTTGGACGTCGCCGAAGGAATCCTTGGTGGCGATCTCCCCGCCGCCGGGGGTCTTCGCGGGCGGGACCTCCATGTACCCGTTCTCGACCTTCCATCCGGAGGGGTTGCCCTTGGAGTCCTGCCACTTGGAGAGGTCCTTGCCGTCGAAGAGGACGATGGCGTCGGACGGCGGCGCGGCCGGCGAGTCGGCCGAGGCGGGCGTGACGACGCGCGGTTGCGGCCGCAGGCCGTCGTGCACGTGCCACTTGTCGCCCGGAAGCATGGGTGTTTCCTGGTAGCCGAGGCCCTTCTGCGGCTCAGCGGCCGATGCGGTGCTCAGCGCTGCGGCAACGATCACGGCCAGCGAGATGACCAATCTGCACGTACTCATCTGGAGTCCTCCGTTTGTCTGGAACCGGTATTTTCACTGCCTGCGTGCCCGACGGCAGCGGCGCGAAACATTAAACGAAACGCGCCGCGGTTTCAAGTGCGGACCCGAACGCAAGCAGCCTGTAGCGTTCTGCCGCGGCGAGGATTATCATATCTCGTGCGGCAAGAGCGGCCGTATGGCCGGGGAGGGACAGCGTGGACTCGGTCGTCCCGTTCATCGAAGAGTTTCTGAAGGCGTTCGTGCCGATCTTCTTCGCCGTCGATGCCCTCGGCGTCCTGCCCCTGTTCGTGGGCCTGACCGACGGCATGGACCGCCATGAGCGGAAGCGGATCGTCCGCCAGTCGCTCATCACCGCGCTGCTGGTGGCCGTCGGGTTCCTCCTGC
>CAYGWP010000232.1:0-3485 GCA_964353455.1 uncultured Anaerolineales bacterium | reverse complement strand
CTCTGACTTAGAATGATCAACGTGGCCTTCAAGAAGGGAGAAATCGGCGCTCTGCAGAGTATATAGTCTCATACGCTTCAACGCTTACAAGGGCCTGAGCACATTTCGGATGTGGGCGCTACCTGTCGTTGATCAAGGCGCGGAGTTGACGCGCCAGGGCCGGGTCCAGTCGTCGCAGGTCCTGGTACGCTCGGAGGGCCTCGGCACGGTTGCCCATCTCCAGGTAGACCCCGACGAGATTGTAGTACGCCACGGCGTAGTCCGGTTTCAGGCGGATGGCAGTCTTATAGGCTTCGACCTGCTCCGCCCGGCGGTCCATATTGCGGTAGGCCACGCCGAGACTGTTGTACGCCTCGGCGTAGTCCGGTTTCAGGCGTATGGCCGCCTTGTAGGCATTGACCTCCTCCGCCCGATAGTTATAGTCGGGATGCTGCCAGCCCTGGCGGTCCATCTCCCCGTAGGCCGCACCGAGATTGAAATACGCCTTGGCGTAGTCCGGTTTCAGGCGTATGGCCGTCCTATGGGCCTCGATCGCCTCCGCATAGCGGCCCATGTTGCTGTAGGCCACGCCGAGATTGAAGTACGCCTCGGCGCAGTCCGGTTTGAGCCGGATGGCCGTCTTGCAGGCATCGACATCCTCCGGGTAGCGGCCTATCTTGCTGTAGGCCGCGCCGAGATTCGAATACGCCTCGGCGTAGTCCGGTTTCAGGCGGGTGGCGGTCTTATATGCCTCGACCGCCAGTTCGTGATTGCCGAGTTTGGCGTGGAGATGGCCGAGGGCAAACCAGACGAAGGGGTTGTCCGGTTCCCGGCTCGTGAGGCCGGAGAGGATTCGGACGGCGTCGCTCCATTGCTCCTTGCCCATAGCCGCCCACGCCGTGTCCAGTTCCCGCGTCGCCGCCCGGTCGAGGGGCCTTCCTCCGGCGCTTGCCAGCGGGGCCAGTTTGCCGGTGGCCGCCTTGGCGAGGAGGCCCCGTACGGCGACCGCAGGAACCGCGAAGTTGAGGCTCTGCCCTTCGGCCACGTAGGACCTGATCACGCCGACGACCCGACCTTGCGCATCGACGAGCGGTCCACCGCTTGAGCCGTGGCTGATGGCCGCCGTCGTCTGAATTTCGCGGACTTCGCCGCCCTCCTTGCGGATTCCGCTTATAAGGCCATTCGATAAGGTGTTCGTCAGGCCCATAGGATTGCCGACGGCATAGACTTGGGTTCCGACGGGTGGGGGGGCATCGCCGGTGGCCACCTCCAGGCATGGCAGGCGCGTGCCGTTGACTTTGAGGATAGCCAGGTCTCGGCCATCGTCGATCGCCAGGACGCCGTCCACGAACAGGGTGCTGCCATCCGCGCGAAGGACGGTCGCAGACTCCGCGCCGCGGACGACGTGGTGATTCGTCACCAAGAGGCCGTCGGCGGCAACGAAAAAGCCAGACCCTAAGCCGATCTGCTTGAACTCCCGGTCCCGCACGACCACGCGAACCACGGCCGGTGATACTTTGCTGAAGACCTGCTCGGCCGAAAGGGCCGCCTTCCCGGCATCTGTGCTCGGTTGCGTTTGGGCCCCAACCAGAACCGGCAGCATCCCGACAATGCCCAACCCAACGACTGCGAGTAGAATTCGGCGTGCTGACATATTTCGCCCCCTTTGGTGCCGAGAGTCCCGCTCGTTTTCGGATCGACCCTTGGGCGGGATTCACATTTCTGCCTGCATGGTATCGGGCGACGTGATTGATTGCAAGCCCGCTGCGTCGCCGCCGCAAGTCGGAGCGAGGCGCAGACCTCGCCGAGGCGTGTCAGCGGCAATGGGGATCCCAATGGACATTACGTTTACAGGATTCGCCGTGCCGCATCGCTCCAAGCCCCGGCGGGGCATCTGAAAGGCGGTCAATCGCCCCTGCGGGGCTCGACAAACAAGAGAAGAGAAACAAGGGGGGGGGTGCGTGGGCGTTGCCTACCACGGGCTTGCGCCGCGTGGCTACTATCAGCCGCCCCAAGTGGGGCTTCACGAGGTTGGACGGTCCTGTTGTTTCTCGGCCAGCATCCCTCTGCGTACATCTGCGTAATCTGCGGACGATCTGTTGTCGTCATCATGTTGTCGGTGCTGCTTTCGGGGCCTTCTTGGGCGCGCCGCGGCCCAGCGTGCCGCCGATGTCCTTCGCACCGTCCTCGGCCAGGGCACGGAGGCGGGCCACGATATTGGGATTGGCGGCCGCCAGATTATTCGTTTCGCCGATGTCGGCGGCAAGGTCGTAAAGTTCCGGCTGGTCCGCCTTGGGGCTGTCGGGGGCGTAGATGATGAGTTTCCATTTGCCCGCGCGTACCGCCTCAAGAGTCCGGCTGCGATAGTAGAAGAACGCCTGGTGCGGGTCCTTGGCGCCCGGTGCGGCGGTCATGAGCGGCCAGATGTCGCAGCCGTCGAGTTTGTGGTCCGGCAGAGCGGCCCCGGCCAGTTTCGTGAGCGTCGGCATCATGTCCATCGTCAGGGTCAGTTCGGAGCACGTCTTGCCGGCGGGGATGCGGCCCGGCCACCGCATGACACACGGCACGCGCATGCCGCCTTCATAGGTGGTGCCCTTGCCGTCGCGCAGGGGCAGGGCCGAGCCGCCATTCTCGCCCCGGATGAGCCACGGGCCGTTGTCGGAGGTGTACATAACGAATGTCTTTTTGTCGATGCCGCACTCGCTCAAGGCGTCGAGGATCTGCCCCGTGCTCCAGTCGATGCACTCTATCACGTCGCCGTACAGGCCGCGCTTCGACTTCCCGGCAAACCGCGGACTTACGGCCAGCGGCGTATGCGGCATGGTGTGGGCCATGTACAGGAAGAACGGCCGGTCCTTGTTCGCCTTGATGAACTTCAGGCACTCCTCGGTGTACCGCTCAGTCAGGGTCTCCAGGACGGCCGGCTCTTCCACCGTCTCCTCGTCTCGCATGAGCGGCGTCGGCTTCATGTCGTTGGAATACGGAATGCCGAAGTAATGGTCGAATCCGTGCCGCGTCGGCAGGAACTCCGGCAGGTGCCCCAAATGCCACTTGCCGACGATCTGCGTCGCGTAGCCGCGGGCCTTCAGGACCTCGGCAATGGTTTTCTCCTCGGGCTTGATGCCGATCTTGGAAGCGGGGAAGAGAACGTCGGGCAAGCCCACCCGGACCGGATACCGCCCCGTCATAAGCGCCGCCCGCGACGGTGTACACACGGGCGCGGCAACGTGGAAATCGGTGAACTTCATCCCTTCGGCGGCCATGCGGTCGATGCGCGGCGTCTTGATGAGCGGCGACCCGAAGCAGCCCAGGTCCTGGTACCCCTGGTCGTCGGTGAAGATGATGATGAAGTTGGGTCGGTCTGCGTCGGGCGCGGCAGGCGTCTCGCCTGCGGCCAGTTGCGGCAGGCCGATCGCCGCCGCCCCTGCGCCGAGCGCCGCAAGGAACTCCCGCCGATTCAGGCCCTGAATGTCGCGTGCCATCGGTCGCTCGCCCTGCAGCACGTG
>CAYGWP010000231.1:0-1823 GCA_964353455.1 uncultured Anaerolineales bacterium | reverse complement strand
GGCGTGTTCCGCGGCCTCCGCGCCGTGCCGGTCCTGGTGGATATCGCCCGAGACATGGAGACGCTCGCCAAGCCCGGCGCGGTCATGCTCCAGTACGCCAACCCGATGGCGGGCAACTGCCTGGCCCTCGGGCGGGTCACGCAGGTCCCGTTCGTCGGTCTCTGCCACGGCGTGCAGACCACGCTGGACCTAATCGCCGGGTACGTGGGCGTGCCGAAGGAAGAGATCATCTACACATGTGGCGGGGTTAATCACATGGACTGGTTCCTCACGCTCCGGCACAAGGGGCGGGACCTCTACCCGAAACTCCGCGAGGTCTTCGAGAAACCCGAATACTACAAGAACGAGAAGGTCCGCGGCGAGGTCTTCCGCCAGTTCGGCTACTTCATGACCGAATCCACCGGGCACCTCTCGGAGTACCTCCCCTGGTTCCGCAAGAACCGGAAGGCCCTGGACCTCTACTGCGACGAGCCGTCGTTCGGCGGCGAGAGCGGGGCCTACTACAAGTACTCCAAGGCCCTGGCCGCAAAGTACGCCAGGCACGACCCGCTGGAATACGAGAACCCGAAGATCGAGTCCCGCAGCGTGGAGTATTGTTCATATATCATGGAAGCCGTCGTGACGAACCGTCCGTTCCGACTCATGGGGAACGTCCCCAACCGCGGCTACATCACGAACCTGCCGGAAGGCTGCTGCGTCGAGGTGCCCACGTTCGCCGACTCAACCGGCCTGCACCCGACGCGCATCGGGGCGCTGCCCCCGCAACTTGCCGCCTGCTGCATGACGAACGTCCAGGTCCAGATCCTCGCGGCCGAGGCGGCCCTGACGGGCGACCCGGAGGCGGTCGTCCACGCCCTCGCCCTCGACCCGCTGACCGCCGCCGTCCTCACCCTGAAGGAAATCCGCGAGATGGCAAGCGAGATGCTCGAGAAGGAGCGCCCGTGGCTGCCGCAGTTTGAGGGCCGCAGGATCACTCCGAAACCGACCATCCGGATTCCGAAGAACTGTAAGCCCGTCCAGGTGCCGCTGGACCCGGCGCTTGCGATCAACAAGCGATTTGGCGACCTTATTTCGCGCAAGACCGATTAAACATTAAGCCGCCGCGCCCGCCAAGTCGGGTCTTCGACTTGCGCGGCGCCCTGCGTCGGCATACGCCAATCGAACACGCGCGAGGTGTTTTTCGATGCCGATTACCGTCGCCTGCCCATGCGGCAAGGTGTACAAGTTCAAAGATGAGGTCGCGGGCAGGCGGGCAAAGTGCACGATCTGCGGCCGCGCGGTGGCCATACCCGGCCTTCGCGTGTTGACGCCGTCGCCAGCGGCGAAGCCGCTGCGCGCGGCGGGCGCGCCAAGCGCACGTCCGCCGAGCCGGCACGCGCCGACGCCGCCCGCAATGGCCGCCGTCTCCGAGTGGATGACCGGCGAGGCCATCGACGCCGAAGAGGCCCGCGAGGAACGCTGGTCCCGCATACGCGTCGGGGCGCTCATGGCCGTCGCGGTGTTCCTGATGGTCGGCCTGGGATACGCGGGCGTCCAGTTCCTCCTGCATCCTCAGGCCCGGCAGGCGGCCTACGATGAGCAGGTGAACGGGTTCCAGGCCGCCGGCCGACGGCCGGCCGCGCCCGACCCCGCGCCGGCCGCCGCCGACCCCGCGCCGGCCGCGCCCCCGTCGCCCGTGCCTCGCCTCGCGCCCGCGCCGGCCGCATGCCCGCCACCGGCCGAACCACCGCCTCCGGCCCCTGAGCCCGCGGCCCCGACGGCCACAGTCCGGACCTCGCCGCCCGCACCGGCGCCTCCGGCCCCTGCGCCCGCGGCCCCGACGG
>CAYGWP010000230.1:0-9137 GCA_964353455.1 uncultured Anaerolineales bacterium | reverse complement strand
AGCAGGCGGCCGACGAGGCGATCCGCCGGAAGTTCGCCACGGCCTGGGGCGCGCCGCTCTCCGCCGGGGCGGGCCTGACGGTCGTCGAGATGATAAACGCTGCCGCAGAGGGGAAACTCAAGGCCCTCTACTGCATGGGCGAGAACCCCGTCCTCTCCGACCCCGATTCCACCCATGTTGAGGAGGCCCTCAAGGCCCTCGACCTCCTCGTGGTCCAGGACATCTTCCTGACGGAGACGGCGCGGCTGGCGCACGTGGTCCTGCCCGCCGCCGGCTTCGCCGAGAAGGACGGCACCTTCACGAACACCGAGCGGCGCGTCCAGCGGATCCGCAGGGGCATCGCTCCCCCCGGCCAGGCCCGCGACGACTGGGCGATCCTGGGCGACCTGGCGCGCCGCATGGGCTACGAAATGACGTATGCCGATGCATCGTCCATCCTGGACGAGATTGCCCGCCTCACGCCCATCTACGGCGGCATAAGTTTCACCCGCTTGGAGCGCGGCGGGCTCCAGTGGCCGTGCCCGACTCCGGAGCACCCGGGAACGCCGGTCCTTCACATCGGGCGATTCACGCGCGGCCTCGGGAAGTTCCACCCCGTCCAGTTCATTCCGCCGAAGGAGTTGCCGGACGCCGAGTATCCGTTCCTCCTTTCCACCGGACGCATACTCCAGCACTTCCACACCGGGACGATGTCGCGGCGGTCCGAGGTCCTCGACCACCTGGTCTCGGTCGGCGCGATCGAGATGCACCCGGACGATGCCGCCCGCCTGGGCGTCCGCGACAGCCAGCGCGTGGCGGTCTCGTCGCGCCGCGGACGGATCGAGATCGCCGCACGCATCACCGACCGCGTGGCCCCCGGCACGGTGTTCCTCGCGTTCCATTACCGCGAGGCACCCGCCAACCGCCTCACCATTGCGGCCCTCGACCCGGTCTCCAAGATCCCCGAGTTCAAGGTCTGTGCGGTCAGGATCGAGCCATGCCCGTGAAACGCACCGTGCCGGTTTGGCGCATCGGGCCGGGCGGACCGGAGCACGTTGTCGTTGAGGAAGCGGTGGTGGAAATTGCGCTGGGCGGCCGGGTCCTCGTTCGGGCAAGTTGCCTGCCGGAGGCGCTTGAGGATTTCGCCGTGGGATTCCTCGCCTCGGAGGGCCTCATCGCGGGGCCGCAGGCGATTGCCTCCATCAACGTTTCGGCGGACTTGCGCCGCGTGGACGTCCAGGCCGACGTTGACCCCGACCTCCTGGTCCTGTTCCGCGAACGTATGGCCATGAGTTCCGGGTGCGGGCAGGGGGCCTCCGGCGCGGCCGAGGGCCTGAAGCCCGTGGCATCCGACGCCCGATTCCGCCCCGACGATATCCTCGACCGGATGAAGGACCTTGAGCAGGCCTCCGCGCTCTTCCGCGAGACCGGCGGCGTGCACGCGGCGGCGCTGACCGACGGCAAGACGCTGACGGCGTTCGCCGAGGACCTGGGCCGGCACAACGCCGTCGATAAGGTCATCGGCCGGCGCCTGCGGGCTGGCGCAGCGCTCGCCGGACAGGCCCTCCTCTCGACCGGCCGCGTGAGCGCGGACGTGCTGGCCAAGGCCGCGCGGGTCGGCATTCCGGTGGTCGCCAGCCACGGGGCCGCCACCTCACGCGCGATTGAACTGGCCCAGGCGGCGGACATCGCCGTCGTCGGCTTCGCCCGCGGGCGAAAAATGAATGTATATACATCGCCATGGCGCCTCGGCCTGGTCGAGAGATAATAGTTCGAGCCGCGGGCGTAAGCCCGCGGGTACCCTTATACGGCGTTTCGTCATGATCACCGCCAGTGAAGCCCTGCGAATCGTCCTCGAAAACGCCCCGCGGCTTGAGGCCGTCGAAGTGCCCTTGCTTGAATCGCTCGGCGGCGTGCTGGCCGCGCCGGTGGCCGCCGACACCGACCTGCCGCCGTTCGACAAGAGCGCGATGGACGGTTACGCCGTCCGCTCATCCGACGTGAAAGCCCTTCCGGCCGACCTCCGCATCGCCGAGGAACTCCCCGCCGGCACGGCCCCGGCCCGCGCCGTCGCCGAGGGCACGTGCGCCAAGATCATGACCGGGGCGCCCGTCCCGCCGGGGGCGGACCTGGTGATTCCGGTCGAGGACACCCAGCCGCTCCTTGAGGGCCGCGTGAGGATCCTCCGCGCCGGCCCCGACCGGACGAACATCTGCCCGCGCGGAGAGGACGTGGAGAAGGGGGCCGTGGTCCTTGAGGCCGGCCGCGTGATCCGCTCGCCGGAGATCGGCCTGCTGGCGTCGGTCGGCCGCCAGAAGGTCGCCATCCATCGCCGGCCGCGCGTCGCCATCCTGGCGACCGGCGAGGAACTCGTCCCCATCTCGGCGGCGCCCGGCCCGGGCAGGATACGGAACTCCAACTCATGGAGCCTTCTTGCCGCGTGCCGGCGGGCGGGCGCGGAGGCCGATGACCTCGGCGTCGCGCGGGATGTGCGCGAGGACCTTGCCGCCAAGATCGCCGATGGGCTCCGCCGCGACATCCTTCTGGTTTCCGGCGGCGTCAGCATGGGCGAGTGGGACCTCGTGCCGCGGGTCCTGGAGGAAATGGGCGCGGCCATCCGCTTCGCCACCGTCCGGATGAAGCCCGGCAAACCCACGGTCTTCGCCACGCGCGGGGCGGGCCTGGTGTTCGGCCTGCCGGGGAACCCCGTCTCTACGCTCGTGACGTTCCGGCTCTTCGTCTGGCCGGCGATCCGGAAGATGATGGGCCATCCGGACGCCGCGCCGGCGCCGCTTGAGGCGACGCTGTCAGCGGCCGTTTCAACGAAAGACGACCGGACGTACTTCATGCCCGCCCGGCTGCGGCGAGAGGGCCAGGGGTGGGTGGCCGCGCCCGTCAGGACCCACGGGTCGGCCGACCTGGTCGGCTTCTCGCGAGCCGACTTCCTCGCGGTGATAGAGCCGGGCTCGCACGCGGCCGGCGCCCGCGTAAAGGTCCTGCCGCTGGAAATCTAGTGGCGGTCCAGGTCGTTCGGAGTGTTGACATTCCTCCATGCCGAGAGCATGTCGGCGGGCGGCTCGGGCGAGACCACCTTGGGGTGACCTGCGAGGGCCGAGAGCGAGAACTGCCTCTCGGCGACCAGCGCTTTCAGGGGCCCGTGGGCGCGGAAATCGTAGTGGGCAAGCAGCGGCTCGACGCCCGCGTTTTCCGGAAGTGTAGGCCGGGGCGCGCCCCGGCTTTCACGCGAAAGGCTGCACCTGCCGCCCGAAAGCCGGGGCGCGCCCCGGCCTACGTTGCCGGCGTTTTCAGGAAGGCGCGGCAGCGTGGCCCAGACGCCGGGGGCGCGGGTCGAGAGCAGCCACTCAATCGCGCCGCTTGAGAGGTTCGGCAGGTCGCACGCGGCAACCAGCCACGACGCCCGCGGCGCCCAGCGCATGGCCGCAAGCAGGCCCGCCATCGGCCCCTCGGCATCCGGCACATCCGGCAGGCGGATGACATGGGAGAGTCCCTCCGGCACTTCGCCCGCGCCTACGACGGCCACACGCTTGACCATCTGCCGCAGAAGGTCGGCGGTCCGCTCGATCCACGTCCTGCCGCCGCGCGCTAGCAGGTGCTTGGGCGTCCCCATGCGGGCGCTTCGGCCGCCGATGAGAATGCAGCCATATACAGGCGTCGCCAGCCACGCGCGGGCGAGCCACGGTTCGAGGATGCTCCATGCGGCCTCGGCCCGACCGCTGCCGCGAGGGAGGGCGGCGAGGATTTCCCCGGCATCGGTCGGCGGCGCGGTCTCGCCTTCGCCGAGGAGCCAGACCTTCGGGCACTCGGCGCGCTTGCGGCCCTCGACGAGCACCAGGTCATAGCGGCGGGCTAGGTCCGCAAGGCGCGGCGCGGCGGGCTCGTCTTCCCGAAGGTGCAGGCGGACGAAGCCCTCGCCGCGGCCGTGCATAAGCACGTCGGCCCCGGCCCGGTAGAGGCGGTCGCTGTCCTTGCCGAGGCGGTCAACCTCGATGCGGCTGCCGTGGACCTTGGCGACGGCGACCGAGAGGCCGCGGGCGAGGAGGCGCGGCATGAGTTCCTCGATGAGCGTGGTCTTGCCGGACTCGTGGCGGCCGAAGATGCCGAAGATGGGAAGGTCAGCGGGCATCGGGTTCCCCCGGCGTGGGCGGCCGGCCGCAGTCGGACGGGTCGCCGCGGAGTTTCACGATGGCGTGCGGCAGGGCGGGGATGATGACGTCAAGGTTCTCGACGGCCGCGCGCTCGGAGCCGGGCAGGTTTACTATCAGCGTCGCCCCGCAGATGCCGGATGAGCCGCGCGAGAGCATGGCGTGCGGCGTCCTGGCGAGCGAGGCGGCGCGCATCGCCTCGTCGATGCCGGGCGTGAAGCGCTCGACGACCGTCCGGGTGGCTTCGGGTGTCACGTCGCGCGGGGTGAAACCGGTTCCGCCGACGGTCACGACGAGGTCGATGGAGTGCCCGTCGGCATAGTGACTGAGGCGCTGGGCGATGAGTTCGCGCTCGTCGGGGACGACTTCAAGTTTGTAGATATGGGCGTTAATGCCTGCTTCGAGCCGCCGGACGACGGCCGGTCCGGCGGTGTCCACGGCCTCGCCGCGCGAGCAGCGGTCGCTCGCCGTGAGGACGACCGCCTGGATGCGGTCGCGCGGCACGAGGGCGATCACCTGGGCCTCATCGCCAGAGCGGACCTCGCCGCCGGTTTCCACGCGGGCGAAGAGGCCGGTACGCGGCATGATGCAGTCGCCGGTTGCGCGGGCGATCTCGCATGGAGCGTGGCAGACCTTGCCGATCTGCGTGACGGCCAGCACGACGTTGCGGCCGAGGCGGATCTGCGTCCCGAGGCCGATGCCGGCGAGGGGGATGCCGGAGAGTATCACGTTCTCGGCGAACGCGCCGGCGGCAATGTCGGGGAGGGCCTTTCGGACCTCGGCGATGTCCTCGGCGGCAAGGAGGCTGACCTGACGGTGCCACGGTCCGGCGTGGGCATCGCCCTCGATGCCGTGGTCGGCGCGGAAGACGGCCCGCGGGACGGGCGTCTTTCGCTCGCCTTTGCGCTCGCTTATGCAGATGGCTACGACTTGGGGCATGTTATACTCCCGCGCGCGGCGGGTCGGGACAGGCTGTCGCCGGAACTGCATCGCCGTGTAGGGTGGGTCCTCTGGACCCACGCGGTAGTGCCACGACAAGCGTCCGCGTGGGTGCAAAGCACCCACCCTACATCACGGCAGCGATCCCTGGAGACCCGCATCTCTGAATTCAGCGTTTCCAGCGGCCGGACTTGCCGCCTTTTTTTTCGAGGAGGCGGAGGGGGCCGATCTCGACGGCCTTGCCGGCCGACTTGACCATGTCATAGACCGTGAGTGCGGCGACGGCGGCGGCCGTCATCGCCTCCATCTCGACGCCGGTCTTTCCCTCGGCGGCCGCTTCCGCGAGGATGTGGACGCGGCCGCCCTCAAGGTTTGCCTGCACGTTGATCCAGTCGAGCGCGAGTGGATGGCAGAGGGGAATGAGGTTTGGCGTCTGCTTTGCGGCCATGATGCCCGCGAGGCGCGCGGCCTCAAGGACGTTTCCTTTCGCCAGCCCGCCATCCTGCCGCAGACGCACGGCGATGGCGCGGCCGACCGTGACCCAGGCCTCGGCCACGGCGCGGCGGCGCGTGGCGGACTTCGGGCCGACATCCACCATGCGAGGCGCCCCGTCGGGGGCGACGTGGCTCAGCCTGGGCTTGCGTGCCATGTTTCTTGTTGCCTTGTTACGTAGGCCGGGGCGCGCCCCGGCTGCCGTTGTCGTTATGCCCGGAAGCCGGGGCGCGCCCCGGCCTACGTGGCTACCCGCCGATGCGGACCATCAGCCGGCGCTCGGCGAAGTGCCGCACGCCGCGCTTGACGCCCAGCGCCTGCTCGACCGCCTCCGCGATGCGGGCTTCATCGAGCGGCCGCGGCCCGCGCAGGATGGCCCGCACATCCGCCCCCGCCTCTTGGGCGAGGCAGCCGATGAGCCGCCCCGTCGAGGTGAGGCGCAGCCGGCGGCAGTCGCGGCAGAAAGGCTCGCTGCACGGCGAGACGAACCCGATTGTGCCGCGCCGACCTTCCGCATCCTCGGCGGCGTAGTTGCGGCTGGAACTTGTGTGCTCCGGCGTCAGGGGCCGAAGGTCAAACGCTGATGCGAGCCTGTCTCGCACCTCGGCCGATGGAACGAACCATTCGTCATGATGCGCTGCCGCCGGGCCGAGCGGCATCAGTTCCAGGAACCGCACTACGCAGCCGCGCTCCATCCCGAATCGGGCCATCTCGACGACCTCGCCCTCGTTCAAGCCGCGCATCACAACCATGTTGAGTTTGACGGGGCCGAAGCCCGCCTGCCGCGCGGCAGCCACGCCGGCAACTGCCTGCGGCAACTCCCCTCCGCAGGTCAGCCGGCGATAAGTGGCGGCGTCAAGCGAGTCGAGGCTGATGTTGACCCGCGCGAGGCCCGCGAGCCGCAGGTCGCCGGCCATCTCGGGCAGGCGCACGGCGTTCGTGGTGAGCGCGAGGTCCGGGATGCCGAGCCGCGCCAGTTCCTGAACGAGTCCCACGATTCCGCGGCGGATCAAGGGTTCGCCGCCGGTGATGCGGACCCTGGCGAGGCCGAAGTGGCGGTGTACGGCGGCGGCGAAGGCGACGATTTCCTCGAACCGGAGGATGTCTTTGTGCGGCGCCAGCGGCACGCCGTCCGGCGGCATGCAGTACCGGCAGCGGAACTGGCAGCGGTCGGTGACCGAGATCCGCAACGAAACGGCCGGACTTGGATTGCGTGTCTTCATGGCATCTCGTGCGGGGAATTGTACGCCGCACGCGATGCTTTCACAAGCATAAGGCATTCTTCTTGCGGCGGCGCTCGCCGGCGAAGGCAGGTTCCGCAAGGACTTGACGCCCAAGATCGTGCAGGCGATGGTACAATATGGGTGGCCGGGGCAGTTGAAGACTCGGCGAGACGGCCGTGGCACACAGGCGGCAGGAGGCGAGCAATGGGTTCGATACTTACGCCGGGCCTTGTACTTGCGACGGCCGTGGCGTCGATGCTGGCGGCGGCCGGCTGTTCGCCCGGCATTGAGAACGGCGACCGGGCTGGGCCATCCTCCGCGTCCGTCCCGGCGGCTCGGCCGTCGGAAGGGTGGACGCCGCCAGCCGCGGCGGGCCGGCAGCGCGAGCGCGACGAGATGGTCCGCATCATCCGCTCGTACGGACTCACGGATGAGGCGGTCCTCCGGGTGATGGCGGCGGTTCCGCGGCACGAGTTTGTGCCGCCGGCGCAAGAGGCGAGCGCCTACGAGGACCACCCGCTTCCCATCGGGCACGGCCAGACCATCTCGCAGCCGTACATCGTGGCCGAGATGACCAGCCGGTTGAAACTCAAAGCGGGCGACAAGGTCCTGGAGGTGGGCACGGGGTCCGGGTACCAGGCTGCGGTCCTCGCGCATCTCACGACGCATGTTTATACCATCGAGATCATCAAGCCCCTGGCCGAGGCGGCCGCCGCGCGCCTGAAGCGCCTCGGCTACACGGTGGTCGATGCGCGGTGCGGCGACGGTTTTGTTGGGTGGTCCGAGGAGGCGCCGTTCGACGCTGTCATGGTGACCTTCGCGGTCGATGCGATTCCGCCGCCGCTCTTGGAGCAACTGAAAGGCGGCGGGCGGATGATCGTTCCCGTGGCCGACGCCTCCGGCACGGAGTGGCTGACGCTTGTCCAGAAGGATGCCGCCGGCCAGGTCCGCACCCAGCGCCTCATCCCCGTCCGGTTCGTTCCACTCCTCCGCAAAGACCCCACGCAAAGGTGACCCTGCGCCGCTCGTATAGCATATTGACGCCGCCGGCAACGCGGTGTAGAGTGTGGGAGGTCCGCAGTGCGGGAGGTCCGCAGTGCGGGGCAAATCACTCGAAAGGAGCATCGGTCATGTCTGAAGCAAACAAGACCACGCGGCGGGAATTCGTGAAGGACGGCGCCATGGCGGCGGCGGGGGTTGCGGCGGCGGCAGCGGCGGCACACGCGGCCCCGGCGGGAGTGCCGGCCAAGGTTGCCCCGGCGGGAATGCCGGCCAAGGCGGCCCCGGCGGCACAGCAGCCGACGAGCAAGATCCTCAACTACAATGCGAACATGGAGTACCGCCCGTGGGGCAAGACGGGCCTCATGGTCTCGGCCGTCTGCATGGGAGGGCACTGGAAACGCATCGACAAGGCCCTCGGGTCCGACAACGGCGCCAAGAACTGGCTGGCCGCAAACCTCGACGACCCGGCTTTCCAGAAGAACCGGTACGAGGTCCTCAGCCGCTGCATGGAAGTCGGAATCAATTATATTGATGCGTGCACGATCCAGGAAGTCACGGCCTACAGCCGCGCCCTCAAGGGCCGCCGCGACAAGATGTACCTGGGCTGCTCCTGGTATCAGAAGGAGATGCGCAGCGCCGGCTGCCGCACCGAGAAGGCGCTGCTCGAGACCCTGGATTGGGGCATGAAGGAGTGCGGCCTCGACTACGTTGACCTCTGGCGGATCACGATGCACGAGCAGTCCGACAAGCACACCGAGGCCGAGGTCGAGGAGATGATGAAGGCCCTCAGGGCCGCCAAGAAATCCGGCAAGGTCCGCTTCACTGGCTTCTCATCGCACAACCGGAACCACATCAAGTGGATGATCGAGAAGTACCCGGACGTGGTGGATTCCTTCTGCACGCCGTACACGGCCAAGACGAAGGAACTGCCGACCGACAGCATCTTCGAGACGGTGCGGAAGTACCAGGTGGGCGTGTTCGGCATCAAACCGTTCGCGGGGAACTCGCTCTTCGCCGGCGACAGCACCCTTACGAGCCCGTCGGCCGCCGAAGATGACCAGAAGGCCCGCCTCACGATCCGCTATATCCTGGCCGGCGGGGCCATCACGGCCCCTATTCCCGGCCTCATCAACACGCACCAGGTCGATAACGTGGCCAAGGCCGTCCAGGAGGCCCGCCAACTCGACAAGACCGAGAAGGCCGCCCTCGACAAGGCGATGGACGAGGCGTGGGCGCGACTGCCGGCCGATTACCAGTGGCTGAAGGACTGGGAGTACGTGTAGGCGGAGAGGCACGGGCATGGATGAAAGGAAGATCACGCGGCGCGACTTCGTGAAGC
>CAYGWP010000229.1:0-16810 GCA_964353455.1 uncultured Anaerolineales bacterium | reverse complement strand
ACGGAATCACGCGGGTCCTGGTCGTCGATTGGGACGTCCATCACGGCAACGGCACCCAGGACATCTTCTACCACGACCGGAACGTATTCTACATGTCTGCGCACCAGTGGCCGCTGTATCCCGGCACCGGCCGCCGCGAGGAGACCGGCCTCGGCCCCGGCGCGGGCACGACGCGCAACTATCCGCTCCGGGCCGGGAGCGGCGACGGCGAGTTCCTTTCTGCCATCGACGACGGCCTGGCTGCGGCCGAGGCGCTGGGGCCCGAGTTCATCTTCATCTCGGCGGGCTTCGATGCTCACCGCGACGACCCCCTCGCGGGCCTCGCCCTCACCGAATCGGCCTACGCCGAGGCGACCCGCCGCATCCGGCGCCTGGCCGACCGCACAGCCGCTGGCCGCATCGTCAGCGTCCTTGAGGGGGGCTACCACCTCGACGCCCTCGGCCGCAGCGCCGCAGCCCACATCGAAGCGCTCGGCTAGTCGCCGAAATCGAAATTGCGTTACTTACGGGTGCTTGCCGCGGCGGGTGGCCGAAAGTTTAGCCGCGACTCGAGGAGGAGCGCGTGTTCCAACCGCACGCGCGCTCCTCTTCGAGTCGCGGCTAAACGTGTCACCCCGTAAGTGAGGCGCGAAATCGGACCTTACCCCTTGCTTTGACGTGGTTTCAGGGTAAGATTTGCGGCCTGCCTGCGGCCAAGCGGGGCCGCTGGAGAGGGGTATAAGGTTCCGCGACCAATAAGGAGTGAAGGCGTGGCAAAGAAGGCGAAGGCGCCGGCGTGCTCCTGCAAGCCGGAATACCAACTTCCGAAGGGTCACACCCTCTTTACGAGCGAGTCCGTCACGGGCGGCCATCCGGATAAAATCTGCGACCAGGTCTCCGACGCGATCCTCGACGCGATGCTCGCCCAGGACCCCGCCAGCCGCGTCGCCTGCGAAACCCTTGTGACGACCGGCCTGTGCCTTGTGGCCGGCGAAATCACCACGAAGGCCGTCGTCGATATCCCCGACCTGGTTCGAAACACGATCCGCGAGATCGGCTATACCGATGCGTCGATGGGTTTCGACTTCGAGCACTGCGCGGTGCTGGTAACGCTGCGGCGGCAAAGCCCGGACATCGCCATGGGCGTGGATGCCGGCGAGAAGAAGGAGCAGGGCGCAGGCGACCAGGGCATCATGTTCGGATACGCCTGCCGCGAGACGCCACAACTCATGCCCATGCCCATCCAGATGGCCCACGAGTTGTGTTGGCGCCTCAAGGCCGTCCGCGAGGCGAAGGGACTCCCGTGGCTGCGCCCCGACGGCAAGAGCCAGGTCACCGTCCAGTACGATGAGAAGGGCAAGGCCGTCCGCGTCCACACGGTCCTCATCTCCACGCAGCACGCCGACGAGGTGAACGGCCGCCCGGTCTCGTACGAGGAAATCCGCGACGGCGTCATCAAGGAGATCATCAAGAAGGTCATCCCGGCTAAATATCTTGATGAAGACACGATCTACTGGGTGAACCCGACGGGCCGCTTCGTCGTCGGCGGGCCGCACGGCGACACCGGCGTCACCGGCCGCAAGATCATCGTCGATACCTACGGCGGCCGCGGCCGGCACGGCGGCGGGGCCTTCAGCGGAAAGGACCCCTCGAAGGTTGACCGCAGCGCCGCATACATGGCCCGCCACATCGCCAAGAACGTGGTCGCCGCCGGCCTTGCCGAGGAGTGCGAGGTCCAACTCTCGTACGCCATCGGCGTGGCAGACCCGCTGAGCATCCACGTCACGACCTACGGCACGGGCAAAATCTCGGAGGAAGGCCTCGCGCGCATGATCCGCAACACGTTCCCCCTGAAGCCACGCGAGATGATCGAGTACCTCGACCTCCTGCGGCCTATCTACCGCAAGACCGCCGAGGGCGGGCACTTCGGCCGCGAATTGCCGGAGTTCACCTGGGAACGACTCAGCAAGGTCGATGAACTGAAGCACGCCGCACGGACGTGCAAATAACTGCGTAACGGCGCAGGCGTGCCGCGGGTTTCACGCAGTAGCGACATTTTAGCCGCGAGCCGGCTGTTAGGTGGCACAGCCGCCCTCGGCTGTGCAGTTTCTCAGCAATCTGCACGCCCGAGGGCGGGCGTGCCACAGTTCTGAGATAGATTCTTAGTGCCGACAACATTGCGAGGATCCAGGCATGATCGACGCCAAACTGACCCGCCGCGGATTTCTTCGAGGAGCAGGCGCGGGCGCGGCTGCGCTTGCGGCTGCGCCGTGCGTTATCACGTCGAACGCCCTTGGCGGCGCTGCCGGCAAAGCGGCGAGCGAGCGGGTCACGCTGGCCCACATCGGCGTGGGCGGACAGGGCGGCGGACTCCTCAGGCACTTCCTGGGCCTCACGGCCGGGCAGAGCGTGGCCGTGTGCGATTGCTTTGCGGCCCGCCGCGAGAAGGCTGCCGCCCTGATCGAGGCCCAGTACGCCCAGCGCGACGGCGCAGGGTCGTACAAGGGCTGCGCGAAGTTCGCCGATTTCCGCGAAGTGATGGCCCGCCCCGACATCGACGCCGTCGTGGTCGCGACGCCTGACCACTGGCACGTGCCGCTCGGCCTTGCGGCCTGCCGCGCAGGTAAAGATATGTACATTGAGAAGCCCCTCGGCCTGGCCGCCGCGTGGGACAAGGCCCTCCGCGAGGCCGTCCGCCGCTACGGCCGCATCTTCCAGTACGGCACGCAGCAGCGCGGGCAGGCCCACGTGCGGCTGGGATGCGAACTCGTGCTGAACGGCCGCGTCGGAAAGGTCCAGGCGATTGACGTCTGGGCGCCCGACGGCGCAGTCGGCGGGTCAACCACGCCCATCCCCGTGCCGGAAGGCTTCGACTACAACATGTGGCTGGGCCCGGCCCAGGAATCCGCCTACACGGCCGACCGATGCACAAGTGCCGGCTCTTGGCACGTGTATGCCAACGCCATCGGGTTTCTGGCCGGCTGGGGGGCGCACCCGCTCGACGTGCTCCACTGGGCGTATCCGGATTCCATCCCGGTGGAGTACGAGGGGACGGGCCTCGTCCCCAAGACGGGCCTCTTCGACACCGTGGTCCACTGGGACATCAAGGGCCGGTACGCCAACGGCGTGCCGTTCACGCTGAAGCCGGGGGGCGATTGCACGAGGTTCACCGGCCCGGAGGGGTGGATCGCCATCTCTCGCGGCGGCCTGAAGGCCGAGCCGACATCGCTCCTCGCGCCGCCCATCAAGGCCGATGAGATTCACCTGCACGAGAGCCGCGACCACAAGCAGGACTTCCTCGATTCCGTGCGCAGCCGCCTCGACCCGGCCAGTCACATCGAGACGGCGTGCCAGTCGGACTTCATCAGCCACCTGTCGGACATCGCCGTCCGGACCGGCCGCAAGATCAAGTGGGACCCTGTCGCCGAGACCATCATCAACGACCCCGACGCCGCCCGCATGCTCGACCGTCCCCTTCGCGCCCCGTGGACGCTGTAGCCGGGTGCGCCGGAAGTTTATGGCAGGTGGAAAAGGTTGTCATTCTGAGCGCAGCGAAGAATCTCGCTGTGCCTGTCAAATACAGCGCGGCGGGTCTCCCGACCCGCCGCGCATTCTGTCATCACGAAGGTAGGGCGCGGTCCGCCAACAAGGCGGATCTTCGACAAGCCGTGGCCCTGTGTGTAATCTGCCATCGTTGACCGGATCAGGCTCTGTTTATCGTCGCCGCCCCCGCCGCCGCAGGATCGCCAGGCCGCCGAGGGCCAGCAGCGAAAGCGTGGCGGGCTCGGGGGTTACCTCGACGTAATCCCAGTAATGGTCGTAGGAGTTGTACCCGTCCATCGTGAATTCCACTTTGAAGTCGGACCCGAGGGCGCTCCTCATGTCGGCATCAATCGTTGTGGAGACCCAGCCTAGCAGGTCTGTCATGTCGGCATTGAAGACTTGGAACAGGGTGTCACCGGTCTCGGCATCGTAGTCGATGGACATAATTACGGTATTGGTGCCGGACCAGACGATCTCATGGTCGCCAGGAGCATAGGGGCGCATCTGGGTTCCATCGAACGCCTGAATGTAAAAGCCATTCGTCGCTCCCTGTCCCTGCAATTGAGTCGGGTGGATGCCGTACCGGATGTTAGGTCCCGCGTAGTCATAGTACGTGCTATTTCTTCCGAAGGCGTCGCTACTATTACGTATATAGATATTGATGTTGTCGGCCATGTTGGTGCCGCGGGTGAATTCCACGCGCCCCTCAATGTGGTAATCCCCCGTGCTGGCAAAGGATTCTACCGTGGTGAAGCCTGTGCCTGTCCATTTGGGGCCTACATGCACATGCGCTCGGCCCTCGCCGGTCTGGTCCACGTACCCGCCGGGCCCGCCCCACCCTCCAGCGAACGTCGTCCATTTTGTCGGGTCTAGCGCGGCGCCTTTGGCCCCGTTGAAATCGTCGCGGAGGGCAGGCGGCCTTGGGGCACTGAAGTAATCATTCAGGCGCCATGTTGCGGCCTGTGCAGGCACCGCAACATACTGAGGCGTTACCCCGGTTGGCCAGTTGTCTTGTGCAATGAACCATTCATCGCCGTTAAGCGCAGCCGGCGTTGGATCGATGTACCCAACGCCAACCACCGTGTGGGCTCCGGTGGCGCCGAAATTGTACTGCTGGACCGATTGGCCCCTTACGTTCACCGTGCCAAGGGCCGCGCCAACCCAGGTGTCAAAGGTCATGACCACAGGTCTTGCCGAGTTGATCTCGGTGCGGTAGGTGTTCCACATCGCCTGATCGAACGTCCGGGTATTTGACACCGCGACGTTCAGGAAGGCCGCTTTGTTTAGTCCGCCCGGGTCTGCCCATCCGGTAGTTGCATATAGTTGAAGGCCCGCCATGATGTTGTCTGCGGGACTGTAAACCGTGCCGCCCGCGTTCGGCGGGAACGGTCCGCCGTTGGTCCGCCAATTGCCGGTGTCCATCCACCAACCCATTTCGATAGTGCCATCGTGCCACAGGCCCTGCTGCCAGGTGCCTACATTCGCCGGGTAGCCTGGAGTATTGGGGTAAACCTGCCTGTCCGCTAGGCCGGTCAGGCCCAAATTGTCTTCCCAATACCCCATGAGGTTCGCGCCTGACGTGGGCGCGCACCATGAGGGGTAGCCCCCTATGCCATAATTGGCCGGCTGGTTCCAGTCCGGCACGCCGAGGACGAGGTTGTCGGCTTTGACTTGGCCAGGGATCGCTACGATAAGGGCGGCGACAGACATGGCTAGGACAAGATATACACAACTACTGATTACCCCTCTTCTCTCTCTCTCTCTCTCTCTCTCTCTCTCATGGTCGCATCTCCTTGTGTACATATGCCATGCGGTCGGCCGAAAGCCGCTCTCTCGGCCTTGTTGCTCGCCAAGAAAAAAGGCGGCCACGGAAGGGTGCTTCCCTCCGATGGCCGCCGTTTATGTGTAAGCCGTGTGGGTGTCCGAAGGCCCCAAGCCGTCTGTCAGCCGCAGCCTTATCATTGAAGGCTGACGGTCCTGGCCGCGACTGTGTCCCCGCAACGCGGCCCTCTGGAATGTCTCCTTTACTATGCCTCGTCCAAAACTGCCGGGGCGCGCCCGGCCTGCGTGCCACGAAACAAAAAGGGGAAACCGGCCTTAACGCCGATCTCCCCCGGAAAACGTCGCCAGATTGTCTTGGGCCTTCCTGCCGAACTCCCGCACGGCATGAACAGCCCGGTAGAATTCAATACATCAAGACCGGGCGAAAGTCAAATCCAGCGACCTGATTTTTTCGGATTTGCGTCGGTGCAGAAACTTAAGTCAATCAAACGTATATGTGAGGCAACATTCGGCCCCCCCCATTGGCCACAGTCGCGGTCCCGTGGCGGCAGGCGCGCGGCGGGTCAGTGTATGTGTTCGGCGTGCTTCGCAAGGAGGGTGGCCCTCTCTTCATACCTTCATGCCCACAGCATGCCCGGCAATGGCGGGCCGCCTTTGCCGGGCGTGCCACCCGGCGCAGGCACGCTATGGCAGTTCACGCTTGCGCGTGGCAGAACATGTGTGCCACGGCGGGCCTTGTCCCGCCGTGGGACGAGCCACATGGCACCTTCGCACGGCCGGGCAAGACCGGCCGTGGCACACGGCGATACAGGCAATCGTGAAACGCTCTAAACACGAGCGGTCGGCAGAACCGCCGCGCAAGAGCACGGCCCGTGGACGTTGTAACCTCAGTATTTCCGCAAGACGCCGATGACGACGCCCTGGACATGGACGCGGTCGGCGTCGAGGAACAGCGGCTCGATCGTCGGGTTGGCCGGCTGGAGGCGGACGCGGCCGAGTTCCTGGTAGAACTTCTTGAGGGTGGCTTCGGAGCCGTCGATAAGGGCGACGACGGTGTCGCCGTTGGCGGCGTTGTCGCGTTTCTCGACGATGACGAAGTCGCCATCACGGATGTGCTCATCAATCATCGAGTTGCCGGCGACCTGGAGTGCGAAGACCTCGCCGGTGCGGCCGCGAAAAAGGTTCTCAACGTCGAGGACCTCCGGGTCCTCGATTGCCTCGATGGGCCGGCCTGCGGCGATGCGGCCGACGAGGCGGAACTTGCCGCCCTTCAGGGCGAGTTCAGGCACGAGTTCGATCGCGCGGCTGATGGTGCGCTGGCGCGTGAGCGCCCCGCGGGCCTCGAGGGCCTCGATGTGCTCGAAGACCGTCGGCCGCGACACGCCCAGGTGGTTCGCGATCTCCTGCATAGTGGGGGCGTAGTCGTGGTCCGCGGTGTACGCGCGGATGAACTGAACGATTTCATGTTGCCGTGGGGTCAGGTTCATGTGCGGCCTCCTTATAATGGACTGTTGTACGACGCGCGAGCCGATGGCTCGCAGCTTAAAGTGCGCGACGTACATGCCGCCGCGGTACGGCGCGCGAGCCGATGGCTCGCGGCTAAAAGTTCGGCGACGCCACGAAGCGGCGCCTCGGTGCAGGAGGGGAAGGGCCGGGGTTCCCCCCAAGGTAGAACCCCGGCCCCACGATGGCCGTGCGCTGCGGGTGGGGGCCGCAACGCAAGGCCGGATGGTCGGACATTCAGAGCGGTTCAAGGTAGCGTGTTCGCGCGGCGGGTCGGGAGACCCGCCGCGCCAAACCCGGGAGACCCGCCGCGCCAAACCCGGGAGACCCGCCGCGCCATATCCAACCTCAAACCGTGCAGATAACGCGGGAGGAGGGCGGGCCGAGAAGGGCACGGGGTACTTCTCAGCCTCGCCCTAGCCTCTCGCCGCGTGTTATCTGACGGAGTTTGCTTGACCCTCCGCACGGTCGCCGGTATAAGCGGTACGGTTCTTCAGTGTGGTTGTCAAAGAGCGGCACGCCGCAAGTCAGTTGACTTCAGGATCGTACCCTAACGCCGGCCTAACGTCAAGGCAAAAATCGGCGACCGGGCGGAAAAACTTGAGAATTTCCTCGTAAGAAAACCCTAACTCGAGCCTAACTCCTTAATCCGTTAGGGTTTATGTCAGTGGAATTTCCCGGCCGGGCGGGCCGGAATTTCTCGAAAGGAGTCGATTTTCAAGATGCCCGCAAGGAACGATCCCGTGGCCGCGCGCCTCGCGCGCCTTAGACAGAAACTCAAGCCCCGCGGCGCCCCGGCGCTCCTGGTGACCGATCCGGTGAACGTCACATACATGTCGGGATTTACAGGTGATGATAGTTGGCTGATTGCCGGTGCGGGCCGGCCGTGTCTCATCACGGATTTTCGTTACGCGGAGCAGGCGGAGCACGAGTGCCCTGGTGCTCGGCGCGTGATCCGCCGCGGGGCGATGGTCGAGGCCCTGGCGAAGGTGGTGCGCCAGCGGCGCCTAAGCACTCTTGGCTTCGACCCGGACTCGGTCTCCGTAGCGCTGCGCGCACGCCTGGCCAAGGCCCTGAAGGATGTGCGGCTCGTGCCGGTGCCGGAGGTGCTCTCATCGCTTCGGGCCCGCAAAGATGAGGGCGAGGTGAAGGCCATCCGTAGGGCCGTCGCCGTGGCCGAGGAGGCGTTCCGGGAGTTCCGGAGGAAGATCCGGCCGGGGATGACCGAGGGCCGGCTGGCTGCGGAACTGGACCACCAGATGCGTCTTGCGGGCGCGGAGTGTCCGGCGTTTCCGACGATCTGCGCGGTGGATGCCTCGGCGTCGATGCCGCACCACCGGCCGGGGGCGAAGCGGCTGCGGCGCGGGTCGGTCCTGCTCGTGGATTTCGGCGCGCGGGTGGCCGGGTACGTGTGCGACTTGACGCGGGTGCTTTTCGCCGGTAGAATCCGCCTTCAGGTCCGCTGGGTGTACGGGCTGGTGCAGGATGCCCAGGCGGCGGCCATCGAGAAGGCGGGGCCGGGAGTACCTCTCATCGAGGTTGACAAGGCGGCCCGCAAGATCATTCAGGACGCCGGGTACAACGATTGTTTCCAGCACGGGACGGGCCACGGGCTGGGCATGGCGGTGCACGAGCCGCCGAGCATCGGCCCGAAGGGCGTCAAGGGAAACCTGGAACCTGGCATGGTGGTGACGGTGGAGCCGGGGATTTATCTCAGGGGGCGATTCGGCATACGCATTGAAGACGACGTGCTGGTGACCGGGTCAGGACGGCAGGTCCTGACGCATCTTGAAAAGGATTTGGCGGCGATGGTTCTGTGACCGTCGCCCGTTTTGTCGGCCGGTCCGGGCCGGCAAAAACGGGATGGAACGCGGACAATCGCGGGCCGGAAAGGAGCGCCGACATGTCCGGTAAGATCGACCTTGAGTCCGTCCGGCAACTTCTGGCGCTGATGAACGAGCACGACCTGTCGGAACTGGAGATCGAACAGGACGACCTGGTGGTGCGGCTGCGGAAGGGTCCGGCCGTGTCGATGGCTGCGATGCCGGCGGCCGCTCCTCCGATTGCGGCGGCCGTCCCGGCGTCGTCGGCCGCGCCTGCCCCGGCGGCGGAGGCGGAACCGCCGGCGATCAAGTCGCCGATGGTCGGCACGTTCTACACGGCGTCCAGCCCCGACGCCGCACCATTGGTCAAGGTGGGCGATCACGTCACCGAAGACACGGTCGTCTGCATCATCGAGGCGATGAAGGTCTTCAACGAGATCCAGGCCGAGACCAGCGGCACGATCGAGAAGGTGTGCGTCAAGAACGAGCAGGTGGTTGAGTTCGGGACGCCGCTGTTCATCATCAGGCCGGACTAGGCGACTATCTCACAACAGATGTTATGTGGCACAGCCGCCCTCGGCTGTGCGGCTTCTCGGTAATTTGCACGCCCGAGGGCGGGCGTGCCACAGTTCTGAAATAGTTTCTAAAGCGGAGCGCGGCATGTTCTCACGCATTTTGGTGGCGAATCGCGGCGAGATCGCCCTGCGGGTCATCCGCGCCTGCAAAGAGATGGGCATCGAGGCGGTGGCGGTCTATAGCGAGGCCGACCGCGGGGCGCGGTACCTTAAACTGGCCGACGATGCGATCTGCATCGGGCCGGCCGCGCCGGCCGATTCGTACCTGAACATTGCGCAGATCATTTCGGCGGCCGAGGTGGCCGACGTCGATGCCATCCATCCGGGGTACGGGTTCCTGGCCGAGAACCCGCACTTCGCCGAGGTCTGCCGCTCGTGCAACATCGAGTTCATCGGCCCCAGCGTCGAGGCGATGCGCCTGGTGGGCGACAAGGTGGAGTGCAGGCGCGTGGCCCGCAAGGTCAAGATTTACACCATCCCCGGTTCGAGCGATGCGCTGGAGAACGACGATGAGGCCCTGCGCGTGGCCCACGAGATCGGGTACCCGGTGCTCGTGAAGGCGGCGGCGGGCGGCGGCGGGCGCGGCATGAGGGTGGCCCACAACGACATCAGCCTGACGCAGGCCGTGCGCCAGGGCAGGAGCGAGGCCGAGGCGGCGTTCAAAGATGGCCGCGTGTACCTGGAGAAATATGTTGAGGGCGCGCGGCACATCGAGGTCCAGATACTGGCCGACAACCACGGCAACTGCGTACACCTGTGGGAGCGCGACTGCTCGCTCCAGCGGCGGCACCAGAAACTGGTGGAGGAATCGCCGTCGCCGCTCCTGACGGCCAAGACCCGCGAAAAACTGTGCGAAGCCGCCGTCCGCCTCGCCGGAGACGCCAAGTACACCGGCGCCGGCACGGTCGAATTCCTGGTTGACCAGAACGAGACGTTCTACCTCCTGGAGGTCAACGCCCGAATCCAGGTCGAGCACCCGGTGACCGAGGCGGTGACGGGCATCGACCTGGTGCAGTCGCAGATCCGGGTTGCGGCGGGGGAACCGCTCCCCTTTAAGCAGCGCGACATACCGCAGCGCGGGTGCGCGATCGAGTGCCGGATCAACGCCGAGGATTGCCTGAACGATTTCCGTTCCTCCCCGGGGCGGCTCGAGCGGTTCTGCGTGCCGGGCGGGCCGGGCGTCCGCGTCGATACGCACTGCTGCGACGGCTGGACGATATCGCCGCATTACGATTCGATGATCGCCAAACTCATCGTCCATCGACCCACCCGGAAGGCCGCCATAGCCACGATGCGGCGGGCCCTTTCGGAGTTCACCGTCGAGGGCGTGAAGACCACCATTCCTCTCCACATCGAGATCATGGCCAACCCCGACTTCAACACCGGCCACGTGGATACCGGCTGGGTCGAGCGCATCTGGTAGAGAGACAACAACCGATCATCCGCAGATTACACAGATGTACGCAGAGGGTTGTAGTGTCGAAGAACAACAGGTCCGTCCCACCTTGTCAAGCCCCGCCGGGGCGCATCATAGTAGCCCCGCGGCGCGAGCCCGGGGAACATGGCGACGCACGGATATATGTTTTTCTTCTTTTGTTTTAATCTTAGCCCCGCAGGGGGCGTCTGACCGCGTTTCAGATACGCCGCCGCGTGGGTGACGCCGTTCGTGTCCGCCGATGCGGGTCTTCGACTTGCCAACCAGTGATCATAATGTCCGTTGCCCCTTCACGCACATCGGACCGCACCCCGGCGATGAATTGGTATGGCTTCCCCAAATAACCCAAGGACGCACCGATCAGGAGTCATCAGGCATCTTCGCACCTAAGTGGCACGGCTGTCATGTCTTTGAGGTTGATGCCGAAGTATTGCCGGTGCTTCCTGTGGAGAGGGTCGGCATACAGAATGAAGCAGTCCTTTGAATCATCTACCAAGAGAGCCTTGATTAGCCCGGGGCACTCAAAAAACGCTGTGACGTGCATAGGCAGGTGGGCGTCCTTAAGGGGAATCTCGGCGCCCGGGTAATGCAGTGATTCCAGCACCGCAGGCCCGCGACCTTTGTTCGTAATGAGGATGCCCCTAAACTTCTGCTCGTGAGTGAGTTGTTGCCATCGGATTTCGGACGTCCCGGGTTCCTGGGGACACTCACGCTTTGCCTGCTCCACCATGACCTGCAAGGCGGGCCGACTTTCGAGGTCCGCCGTAGTTGCTTGAAGGCTCAACATTCCCTTCTGAAGGTGCAGCATTCCTTGCTGCAACTTGGCCCCGTCTCGCTGAAGGTCGAGCATTTGTCGATTTACCTTCCATATCAAATAAGTAGCGATGGCCGCCACAAACGCAGGAACGAGGCTAAGGGCCAACGGCAACCAAGCGGTTTCGCTTGTCACAAGGACGGGCTGCGGCTGGAGCGTAACGGAAACCGTTTCGGGTGGTGCTGCCATGCTGGGCTCACCAGGCCGAACGGTGGGGGCGACATATGCCGCGTCTTCCATGGTAGATTTCCTCTCTGGAGCTCCGGGGCAGGAGTTTTGTGGCCACAATACTTATCTCCGCCCGCCCAGTCGGGATACGCCGGACTTTCCCCCGCTGCAGGCTACGGCCCGCAGGCGGGTCTCCGCTGGCGCTCGACTGCGCAGCCGGTTAGGGGGGCGTGGCCGAGCCGCTCCCTTGCGAAACGATCAGGCCCTCTTGCTGGTTCGGTCGGGCGACGCCTCTTCGCCCGAACGTGGCCTTTACTCGCCTAGACAACAGGAAGTAGGGGATCAACACGGCGGCAAGAACAAGTCCACGGGCCACCTCGAGCCCAACTTCCGCAACGGCTGCCCATAGTAGGGCGACGCCCAACGCGAGGTTGGCTACGAGCAATGCGACCACAAGTTTGGGCGCATATGGTTTCTTCATTAAGAACAGGACAGTAACACATGTCTGGAACATGATGAAGCCGACACCTACTAATGCCACGACGCCAGCGAACAGGCCCTGTGGCCCGTAGTTAGCCACCGCCATTACCGTGTCGGTTATGTTCTTAAGAAGAGAGAGGATAAGGACCAGAGCCGGGATGAGGAGCCATCCGCCGAAGTGTGCGATCCCGACAAGGGAAACCTTCCCGCAGGACGGACATGTCGTGGTTTGCCCAACCTTTACCCCGTCGTGCAGGAGCGGCGGCGGTGCGAGCGGGGTGCTCATGACCTGGCCGCAAATTGGACACGTGAGGTTGATCGTGACTTTCTGCTCCCGCTCACGGCGACGGCGGCGCGAACGCCGCCGCCAACCAAGAAGGCAGAGCAAGCCGAGGATAAGGCCGAACATTATGAGCAGGCCGTATTCGCCGCCGGGCTGTTGCTCCTGGGCTGACGGCGCGGTCTCGGCGCTCATCGTGCCTGGAGCCAATGACCAGACGAGCACCAGTGCCACCAGGCCCACAGCCACGAGAAGCCAGCGGTTGCCGCGCTTAGTGCCGGCAAGTTCCCGCGCCAGGTTCTCCAGGCGTTCTTCGGTCGTCATTGTCAGGCTCCTTTCGTCCCCAAGGTGCCGGTAGCATCCGGCCCGGGACACGCTCATGCGGGCTAGCGTCCGGAAACCGCCCTCGCGCCAAGCGGGCCATGCCGGCACAGTATCGCCGCCGGTTGACAGTGTCAAGATGCTCTGAGGATTGCTCTGAGGATTGTGGTGGTGCGTGCGGAGCACGCACCCTACATTGCTATTCTTGTGAATATGATTGACGAGCCACTGGAGCAGGAGAGCAGTGGAAAGGAGAGAGTAGAAACGGCAACAAGGCCGGCGTCACCCCCGCATTATCTGCGCAATCTGCGTAATCTGCGGACGAACCCGTTGCCTTTTTAACCACGGATGGACGCAGACAAGCACAGATGAAAAAGAAGAGAATGGGGTCAGGAACGGCAAGATGGCAAGGGCGCTTGCGGTGCCGTTAAGCATAGACGAGCCTGCGGCCCTTCGGCTCCGGAATGGGATCGTTGAATTCCCTGGCAGTCTTGATCCACAGCCGGATCGCCGCCTTGGCGTTCCTCAAGGCCGATTCCTGGGTCTTGCCGTGCGCCATGCACCCCGGCAGTTCCGGCACCTCGGCCACAAAGGCTTCGTCTTCCCGGCTCCAGTATATGATAATTTCATATCTATCCATTAAACCTCGCCTCCAAGTTTATGTTTGATTAGCAGCAGTCGAACCTGGCGAACCTGGTAGGGCTTCGCCTTGTTGCCATCTCGTTGCAGATTGATTCTTTCCTCAACGCCGGCCCTTCGAAACAGGTGATGGCTTCCGCTGGTGCGCATGTCGAACCCCCGCTGCCGCAACAGGTTGCAGAGGTCGTCGAACCGGACGTTGGCGTCGGCCCTTCCGGACAGCACCTGCTGAAGGACTTTCTCGTCCTTGCCCATACTGCAAGCCTACGAGGCAGGCGGCCTCATGTCAACACCGAAAGCCCTGATTGGCGGTTTGAAGGACGGCAGCCTTGAAGGACGGGATTTGACTTCCCGTGGTTCTTGGTGGGGAAACCTGGTGACGCTACCCATACTCCTTCCCCTTGAGCCGCCGGGCGTCGCCGCCGCCCGCCCTTAGTCTTGGCGGGTCGCGCCAATCGGCTACGCCGACACCCTATCGCCGCCGGTTGCCCTTGTCAAGATACGGCCAGTGGCTCGTCAACTCTATTCTTGTGAATAGGATTGATGAGCCACTAGAGCAGGAGAACAGTAGAAAAGAGAGAGTGGAAACGGCAACAAGGCCGGCGTGAGTCGGCGGGCTGCTGGTAATGGCCAGGCTCGGCTCTCCTGCGGTCTCCTCTCTACTTTCTCCTCTCTAGTGCTTATCGCTCATTTGATGAGCGACAGGGCAGTAGATGTTCATGCCGTTTATGAATCCATTTTCCGCATCCCGCCCCGGCCGGGCGGGCCCCCAAGCCGCAATCCTGTAAAAGTAATGTCCATTGGGTCGTCTCTCCGCCAATCCGCTGGTCCGCCGCCGCAAGTCGGAGCGCAGCGCAGACCTCGCCTGGGCGGGTCAAGACGGGCGCGGGGTGCGAATAGACATTACTTTTACAGGATTTGTCCGCCTCACCTCCCCAAGCCCCGGCGGGGCGGAATGCGCTCTTGCCACGTCCGCGAGGGCGTGGTAGGCGAATGATCGCATCCCCCCATTTCCCTTCTGTTTTCAGCCCCGGCGGGCGTCTGAAAGGCGTTCAGTCGCCCCTGCGGGGCTAAGACCAAGAAGAAAAACAAATATGTATGTGCGTCGCCGTGTTCCCCGGCCTCGCGGCCGGGGCTAGAGCGCAGTCGGCCCGCCGGGCCGAGAGGATCTCTGCCGCTCTTTCAGGGCTGAAATGGTATGGAGCGGGGTCTCCAATTTCCAGGGCGTTGCCCTGGGCTGTGCAGTGCGAGCCTTTCAGGCTCGTTAATCGCCCAGGCGTCTGGTCGGTCCCCTACGTCCCTGCGTCCCTCCGTCCCTTCGTGCCTTGCTTCGCTCAGTCACCCAGTCACTCCGTCACTCAGTCACGCTTCGCGTTGTTTTTGTTGCAAATCGGCCCGGCATTGCCTAAAATCCCGTACTTTCGCCGACTCAAGTGCAGCCAGATAGGCAAGGATAACACGGATGACTCTCTCGTTCTTCAGGCGTCACCGCAAGGTGTTTATGGTGTTGATGTTCGCCAGCCTTATCTCGATTGTTTTCTTCGGTTTCTGGCAAAACATGCAGCAGAAACTGAGCCTATGGTTGTATGGGCCGGGCGAGCGCACGGTCATCGGCACGATTGCCGGGCGCGAGGTCCGCGAGGGCGAGGCGAACAAGTTCTACCAGGACCTGAGCATCGCCGGCCAGGCCTCGCAATTCTGGATGGCAAGGCTGCGGCCGACCGTGACCTCGCAGGAGGCCGCCATGCGTCTCCACCGGTGCACGATGGGCGCGAGCGCCTACCAGGTAGTCGGCCCGGTGCTCTTTCAGGAGAAGCCGTCGTGCGCGGCGATTTTGACCTACCTGGCCTTTTACCAGGAGGCGGCGGCGGCGGGGTTCGATACCTCCGCCGACGAGGCCGAGGCCCGCGTGAAGGCAGTCGAGGCGCTCGGCCTGCCGGCCGAAGACATGGCCCAGGTCATCCGGCGGGCCGGCGGCCGGCGCGAGCGGCTCATCGAGGCCCTGCGCACCGACATGACGCTGCGGGCCTACATGAACTGGGTCAGCGAGGACCTCTCCGGCGGCGTCACGCCCGAACTCCACAGCGAGTTCGTCAAGTACGATGACCGGATCAAGGTGCGGCTGGCCGTCATCAAGGCCGCCGACCTGATCGCCGAAATCAAGGACATCCCCGAAGACGAAGTGAAGCAGCAGTTCGAGAAGTTCAAGGCATTCCTGCCCGGCAAGAGTCCGGAGGGGTACGGCTACCGCATACCCGACCGCGTCCAGATCGAATACCTGGTGGCCGACCCGAAAGGGTTCACGGCCAAGGCCGAGGCGGGGGTTGCCGAGAAAGACGTTGAGGAATATTACAACGCCCGTAAGGACCCGGAGTTCCTGGCGAAGGAAGAAAAGGCGGCGGGGCCGAAGGCCGAGGCCGGACAGGAGGCGAAGAAGTTCCGTCCGCTGGCCGAGGTCCGCAGCGATATCCGCAAGGGCCTGGTTGACCAGCAGGCGGCATCGCTCGCGCTGGAGCAACTGCACGGTCTCGTGGCCGAGATCCGCCGGCTCCATCCGGCGCCGAAACTGGAAATCTTCGCCGACGGCAAGCAGGTCCGCTACGTCGGCCTGGCCGGTCTTGAGACGGGCGCACAACTGGCGTCTCTGCCCGGCATCGGCAAGGCCGAGCGCGCCGGCGAACCGTTGGCCGCGGCGGCGGCGGCCATGAAGGAACTCGTCGGCGAGAAGGATGCCAAGTGCAGCCTCATGGAGATCAGCGAGCCGTTCGTCGGCTCGCAGAACGAGTCGTACGCCTTCCGGGTCGTGGCCTTCAAGGCCAATCACGAGCCGGCATCGCTCGCCGAGGTCCGCGACCAGGTTGTCGCCGACCTCAGGCTGGCGAAGGCCTTCGAGTTGGCGGCGGCCAGGGCCAAGACCCTCTTCGATGCCGCATCGGCCAAGGGGCTGGAGGATGCCGCCAAGACCGCCGGCGTCAAGTCGGCCGAGAGCGACTGGGTTCCGCGGGTGCGCCTCGTCCTGGTTCAGGATGTCGGACAGTTCATGGCGGTCCCGGCGACGTTTCCGGAGGTCGGCTCGAACCCTGTCGTGACCGATGCCTGTTTCCGGATGGCCGAGGAAAACAAACGCCTGACCCAGGTGACGCTGGCGAAGGATAAGGCGGTCGTCGTGGCCGAACTGGTGGGCCGCCGCTTGCCGCGCCAGGCGCTCTTCGAGAAGATGCGGCCGCTGCTGGCCGGGCAGGTGGCCATCGAGGTCGGCGGACCGGCCTGGCGGCAGGTGCTGAACCTGGAGGCCATCCAGAAACGCATGGACGTCGTTCTGAAGGTGCCGCCGGACTACCAGTTGGGTCGCGGCTACCGCGGCGGATACGAAGAGTAGGGCGGTCAGTTGACACGGCCGGCCGCATCAGTTATAGTGCGTGTGCCTGCATGAGTGGGTAGGTAGCTCAGGTGGTAGAGCACTGCACT
>CAYGWP010000228.1:0-1908 GCA_964353455.1 uncultured Anaerolineales bacterium | reverse complement strand
GCACAGGCATGAAGCGGTTCTGGCAGAAGGTGGTCGGCGGCGTTTCGGCCCAGCCGCACGATGCGGCCCAGGCGGCCGCCGTGGCCGACGTCCTCGGCCGGACCGCCGGCATCGCGGTGTACCCCGAGTCGGCCGCCGCCGAGGGCGGGGCGCTGCTCGCCCTGGCGCGGCGAGGCCTCGAGAAGTCGGTCCTGGCGGTCTGGCCGGCGGGCAAGACGCCGGCCGTCGCGCGGCGACTGAAGGGCCAGGCCCTCGAAATCGACATGGACGGGACCGACGTGGCCCGGATGGAGGAGCCCTGCTCGCCGGACGTTGCCGCGGCGCTGCGGCAAATCCTCCCCTGGACCGCGCCGCAACTGGTGGCCGGCCGGCCATCGGTCGGCCTCGGCGACCGCCTGGGCCTGGCGACGCCCGGCCACGTGCGGGCGGTGCGCGGCACGGGGTACGTGCCGATGCTTGCCCAGCAATCCATCCGCGAGATGATGCGGACGCAGCGGTCGCCGCAGGATGTCCTCGACGACGCCACGTGGGGCGTCTTCCAGACGGGTTTCCGCACGGGCTTCGGCGCCGACGCCGACCACCTGAAGACCACCGAGGACATCGACCGCTGCGCGGCGGCGGGCTTCAGGTTCTTCACCGTTGACCCCGGCGACCATGTGGACAACGCGGCAGCGACCGACTCGCCCGGCGTCCTGGCCGGCAAGTTCGACGCCCTGCCCTGGGCGGCGCTGGAGACCACGGCGGCCGACTCCCAGCGCGAGTATGCCTCCTGCCGCGTGGACCTGGGCGGCGGCGAACCGCTCGCCTTCACCGACGTGGACCTCCACCGCGCCGGCGCCAAGTACGGGCGCGCGGTGGCGCATGCGGCGGCCCTGTACCGCCACCTCGCCGGGCGCCTGGGCGAAGGAACGTTTGAACTGGAGGTCTCGGTGGACGAGACCGACACGCCCACCTCCGCCGCCGAGCATTACTACGTGGCCCGGGAACGGGCGCGCCTGGGCGTGCGGTGGGTCAGTTTGGCCCCGCGGTTCGTCGGCCGCTTCGAGAAGGGGGTGGACTACATCGGCGACCTGGCGGACCTGGAGCGCGCGTTTGCAGCGCACCTGACGGTGGCCGACCAGTTCAGCGGCTACAAAATCAGCCTGCACTCGGGCAGCGATAAGTTCAGCGTGTACCCGGTGGCCGCGCGGCACGGCGGGCGGCGCGTCCACGTCAAGACGGCCGGCACGAGTTACCTGGAGGCGCTGCGTGTGCTAGCGGCCAAGGAGCCGCTGCTCTTCCGCGAGATCCTCGACTTTGCCCGCTGCCGCTACGAGACCGACAAGGCGTCGTACCACGTCTCGGCCAACGTGGACCGCGTGCCCATCGCGTGCGTGCTGGCCGACTGGCACCTGCCGGGCCTGCTGGATGCGCTGGACGCGCGGCAGGTGCTGCACGTGACGTACGGGTCGGTGCTGACGGCCGGCGGCGGCGCGCCGTTCCGCGGGCGGCTGCTGACGGCCCTTCAGACGCACGAGGAGGCGTACGCCGAGGCGCTGGCGAAGCACCTCGGCCGGCATCTGGCGCCGTTTCTCGAAAAGTAAGATACTGAAATAGGTCGTTCAGCCGGCCGTCTTGGCGGCCGCGCCCCTCATCGAAAGGCTTTTGACCATGAAACGCCGCGAGATGCTGAAGTGGGTCGCCCAGGCGACCGTCCTGACGGCCGGGCCGAGGCTCGCCTGGGCCGGGGCGACTTCGGAGAGCGCGGCAGCGCCGACCGCTGCCGCCCTCGCCAAGCGGCCATACGGGAAGACGGGCGTCGAACTCTCAATCGTCGGCTTCGGCGGCCTTGTCCTGTCGAGGCTGGACCAGGATGCGGCCAACAAACTCGTGGCCGAGGCGTTCGAGAAGGGCGTCAACTACTTTGAC
>CAYGWP010000227.1:0-15904 GCA_964353455.1 uncultured Anaerolineales bacterium | reverse complement strand
CCGCAGGAACATCCTTCTCTCCCGTCAGATCATCGGCTGACGGGTATCACACCACTCGCACGCCAAGGCCGCAAGAGACAAGGTCTTCACTACACGCGATTTTCGGGCCGCACCCCGCCCCACAACCCCGCCACCCGGCTTGCCGCCATCCCAAAGCCGCCAGAATTTTTTTAACTGCGTAACTTGGGTTAGAGCGCGCCAGAAAATTCTGGCGCACCCCTTTGTCTCAAGCGCCGGCCCAAGCGCCGGGGAGCGACTGGCGCGGGAGTCCTGAACTGCTGAAGCCGCGGTCGCGCGCGGGGGGTTCAGCGCGGGGCCGGCGGGGCCGAGAGCGGAGCGACCCGCAGGTTCCGGTAGGCGACGGGGCCGTGGTCGCCCTGGAACATGAGCGGGCCGGCGGGCTGCTCATCATTGAAGGCGGCCGCGCGGGTCGGGCCGGTCAATTCCATGTTCTCGTGGATCACCTTTCCGTTGTGGACGACCTTGACGAACCTGGCGTTGGCGGTCTTCTTGCCCGATGAATCGAACCGCGGGGCACGGAAGATGACGTCGAAGGTCTGCCACTGGCCGGGCGGGAGGCTCGCATTCACGAGCGGCGAGTGGCCCTCGAAGCCCTCGTTGCCCTTGCCGCGTTTCGGGTCCCACCTCTGGTAGATGCCGCCGCACTCGATGCCCGGATACGCGTCCTTCTCGACGCCGAAACTGTCATAGACCTGAATTTCATATCTACCCATGAAGTAGATGCCGGAGTTCGAGCCTTTCGGGACCAGGAATTCGATGTGGGCGGCGATGTCGCCGAACTCGGCCTCGGTGAAGATGTTCGAGGTGCGGCCCTTTGGCCCGTTGTAGATGATGCCTGCGCCGGGCTTGACGAGGAGGGCCTTCTCGTTGGCGGGGTCCTTAGCGGCCTCGCCGACCGTCTGCCACTCGCCGGTGGGCTTGCGTAAGCCGGCGAGGTCGGGCGTCGTGATGAGGGGCTTCCATGCCGATGCGTCGATGGCGACATCGGGCAGGGGATTGGCGGCGGGGGCGGCTGGCTTGGCCTCTTCGGCGCCAGGGGCAGAACCGCCCATCAGGCAAAGGACCGCGACGAGCACGAGCGGCAAAGCGCGCTGGTACATGGTTTGGCGTCCATCCTTCCGGCAGTAGAAGCCCCCGATCACGAACTCCTCAGTACAATAGTACAATGCGGGAGCACCACGTCCACAGTCTTTTCGAGAGAGAGATAAGACGTTGGATGCACCACCGGTTTTTGCAGCGGGACAAGTTTCTCCGAGTATATCCAGCGATCGGCAAAGGCCTTGTTACGGGCCATGTCGGGCGAAGCCCCTTGCCAGCGAACGTAAAGATGCCGCTCGATGAGCGTCTGCCAATCACTCGCGACCACCGCGGTAATCAGCGCCGGCGAGACGTTCTCCGGGCCTTCCGAATAGACAAAGTCGACGAGCATTTCCTGGGCCGCGGCCGGCAGGCCATCGAACGAGACCGGTGGTCGGCGTGCGGCCACCAGTTGCCGGGCGTTGACCAAGGCCCGCTCCAGGTCGGCATGCAATAGCCGCTCGGCATCGGACTGCGCAAGGCCTTCCGTGAACCACGCTTTGTCGGTAACCCGTTGACGCCAGGCGATCCGCCGGCCCAGGGGCGTGGAATAGGGGTAGAACCGCCCGTCCTGCAACCCCAATTCCTTCGGATTCGCCGCCACCTTGACGTACGCGATGAATTCGTCGGTAATGGTGAACCTTTCGGCCGCCGGAAGGTCGGCGGCAAACAACAGGCCGATCGTCAATCCCAGTGCATGCCGTCGCGTCATGGCTTTTCTCCTTCGGCCGAAAGTTTCAGGACAATCGGCGAGGTTCGCTCGATGACCTGCCGCGCGTTTTCGACCTCGAAAATGCACTCGAAGTCTCCTGCCGTCTCGTCCAACTCGGGCGAGAACTCGTAGGGAAAGATTTCGTCGGTTGCCTCGCGCCAAGGCCCCCGGCCTTGCCGCCAGCGCAGCCTTGTGGAGATGACGTTCTCCGGCGGCGCGTCGGTGTAAACGAAGGCTGAAGTAAGGCCTCGTCCCGCCGTGAGCACCATCGCCCGCACCACACCAAAGGGCGTTTTTGCGTTGGCGAAACTACCCGCCCCAAGTACCGCAGCCCGTGCGTCGAACAACCGTGCATGCAGCCGCGTGTGAAGGCGTGCCTGAGGGATCGCCAGCGCGACGATCCCCTTTGCCGGCACACGAACCTCAAACGCACCATCGCGCACGGCGATCTCGGCGGCTGGGGCACTGTTGATCCACGCCCGGGCACTCCGTGGACCATCGAGCCCCACGAGCGCGGGATTCAATCTCACTGTGGCCGCCTCCTCGCGGAACGATTGGCTCCAAAGGGCCACGTACAACTGCCCATTGCCGTAGCCAGCCAGCCAGTCGAACTGTCGGTTGTCGCACGTCAGTAGGCCTCGGGGGAGCCAGAGTCGGACGTTCTCATCGCCATAAAAGCGGCCCGGCCGCGCGCCATAGACCCGAACGCGGAAGCTGCTGCCAGCCGTGCTGTCCGCCGGGGAATCGATAGCACCGTGCGAACGGTCGAAAGCATCGCTCACGAGGAAGTCGAGCAAGGCGGCAACAAAGTCCCAGGCGTGGCACGGGTTGACCGTCGCGAAATTCCACTCCCATGGCGGCCGCTCGACTGCATCGGGGCGCTCGCCAACCAGCGAGTCGATAGATCGGTTATCGCCTGGATAATTGCCGAACCGGCCGACCATGCCCCAACGGGCCACGTCGCGCAGAAAATCATCGTGGCATAAAGCCGCAACCCGCATGAGTGCCCCATGCGTGTTCATCCAATACTCGATCGGATACGCGGTTGAGGGAAGACCCAGGCGCGCGATCCGCCACGCCGGCACCGTCTGCTCGGGCACAGGCAGTGGCTGCGGAGGTGGAAACCCCCAGACGTTTCGATGGCGTCCGAACGAATGGGGATGGACGGGGGCGTGCCCTCCACGGTCAACCGTCACCATCGTATCCGGCGGGGCCGGCGACAGGTTTAGCATCGCCGCCCGGTGGTAGGCCGCTTCGACCGCGCCCTGGAGGTGCCGCGGATCGTGCGTCGCATCGTGGAGTTCGAGCAGGTCGAACAGGGCCTGTTCGCTCGTCGCGTTGCCGCGGGCGATCGCCGTGTCCGCAAATTGCCGGGCCTTATTCAGCGCCGTCCGATCCCCGCTGAGCCGCCACCGCGCCAGAGCGCCGGCCAGGTCGCCCCGGTCCGACTCGCTCTCCTCGGCCAGCGCCAGCACGACAGGCACCCGGCGTTGCAGGATTTCGTGGAGGCTAAGCAGTTGTGCGTAGCCAAGATACGAGCCGCCCAGGTCCCGCTGAGCCGACCCCACGATCTTCCTGTTGATGCCTTCGTACGGGGCGAACAAATTGTATTTTCGCGACAGCGCGAACTCCACAACCGGCCGCGCGCGGCGGCGATAGAAATCCTCATCGTCGGTGACGATCGCGGCACTGAGGCCGAACAGCGGAGAAAATGGTTTATAGACGCCTGTCTGATCGGTGTAGTAATCGTAATACTTTTGCTCATCGTGCCAAAGAGCATAGTTCCGGCCGTTGCGGTCGGCCAGAAAATCCATGGCCCGCTCGATAGCCGCGTTGAGCGAGCCCGGGCCGGAGTTGTCACGCTGGTCGCGCAAGCCGCAGATCTTCCGTGCCACGTGGCGATACGTTTCCTTCCAGTCGCCAGGGCGGACGACGCATCGCAACGTGAATCGATAGGGCTTGCCCGGCGCCATCCGCGACTCGGCGCCGCCCAGCAGCGGTGCGAACAACAGTGGTTTGAGCCGCTGGGCCTCGCGCTGGAGCATGATTCCGAAACGTGAATCGGCCGCGGTCGGCAGGCGAAATGGCGTTTCTCGCGGGTCCGCGACGAGCGCGACATTTCCCTCAGCCGTTGCCACGTGGGCACGCGGCAACCGCAGGTCGGCCTCGCACATGACGTAGCCAAACAGCCGATGGCCATGCGCCTCGCACTCCTGGGGCACCGGGATCGTTCGGTCGAACGGGGCATCCGGTGAGCCCGTGAAGGCAACGCTATAAAACGCCTCTCGCCGGGGCGTAAGCGTGAACGTGATCTGCGGATCACCTTCTGACGGCAACCGAAGTTCCGCCCCAAACTCAAAATCCGCGTGCGGTGCGAAGGCCCAGCGGATCGTCCCGTCTTCGACCGTCGCGCCGGTGGCACGTAGGCGGATACACTCGCCCACCGTGAATGGCTGGCTGGTCTGTTTCGCGTAGGGTCCGCTCACGCGCACCGTGACCTTGCCCTCGGTATCGCGATACTCCCAGAGCCAGTCGCCCTTCGCGTCGGCGGTGACCGTTCCGCGGACACCCGCCGCCTGGACTTCCGGCGAGCGGAGCCAGGCGTTCACCGCGTCGAGCGTCTCGTTGTTCGCCGCCCAGCGTATCGCAATGCGGGGCGCAATCGGATGGTTCGGATGGCTGGCGTTGCGAGAATAACGCGGGTCGCGATCGCTCCGCAGCACGCTGAACTCCGGGGTAAGCCGCTGAGGCGGCATGCCCGCAACGTGAATTGCCACCACACCGTCCGGCGCGACATCGAGAGCGTAGCCGCCGTTGTGAAGCGTACCCTGGGAAAACGCGGCCTGTGGCAAAGCGCCGGCCAAAAGGCAAGCGACAAGACCACCAATCTGCATTCGGACCGTTGGCAGGCCGGTCATGTTCGAACCTCACGAGTGCCGAGCGATTCAAGTCATTGCGACTCGGCCGGGATCAAGACTTCCAGGATCCGCTGCGCATAGATGCGGTGCAGAAAATCGTTGGGATGGTTCGCCCCATTGCCCGAAAGATCCAGATAACTCTTGTGCTTGAGCAGTTCCTGATGCGCGGCGTTCACGTCGGCAAAGGCCAGTCCGGGGCGGGAGATCTTCAGCGCTTCCTCGCGGAGGAACAGCGCCGGCTCCACGCCGCTGGGTTGCTTGGGATTGTTCAACATCGACGTGACCAGCAGGATCTCGGTGTCGGGCGACGCTTCGCGGATGATGTCGATGATCTTCTCCAGGTTCTCGCGGTACGATCCGCGGCGATTGTCCCCGCGGTCGTTCATGCCGTAGGCGATGATGGCCACGTCCGGCCGGAACCATCCCACCTGGCTCTCGGCCTGGCTGATGGCGTAGCTGGAGGTCGCTCCGCCGCGGGAGTGGTTCATGAACGTAGTCTTGCTGCCGTAGTGTTGCTGGAGCCTCCGCACCACCAGTTCGCCGAAACATGGCTGATACGGCCAGGCGCCCTGGACCTTCGAGGCATTGCCTCCCACGGAGATGCTGTCGCCGAAGAGGATCAGTCGGACCGGCGCCTTCGCGGTCAACAGCCGCTTAAGCCGCGGCAGGTTGTCGAGCGAGGACCGTGCCGGCGGGAACGACCAGTCTCGCACCGCCGGCTCGTAGCTGACCTCCATCTGCCGCTCGTGATACCAGGTGCCCTCGACCAGGCGGATAGAAGTTCGGCCCAACTGCTCCTTGCCATCCTTGTCTTTCCTGGGTATGGAGAAGAACTCCGACTCCAGTTGAATCGGGGCATGCGAGCCGGCGGGCAACACGAGCCTGCCGTCGCGGAGAGCCCAATCGCGGCCTTCCTGGAGCCTCTCGCCGGTGCCGTTGTGGATTACTTCGAGAATCTTCTTGGCCGGATAAAGCAGTTGCACGGCGAGGTCGGCGTCGCGGTTTCCCGCAAGCGGCAGACAGGCTTCGCGATAGACGACCGCACCGCTGGTGATCGGCGCGATGCGCGCTTGCCAGTCGTCAACCCAATTGGCCGGCGAGGCAATCTCGAGGGCCAGCGGCATTTTCCCTGCCTCGGTTGACATCCCGTAGATTTCGTAGAAGGCCGGTTTGCCCGTCATCCGAAGTTCCAGGCGCAGTTTCTTTTGCCCCGCCGGGCGCGCCAGAACGTCGCACACGGCGGGCGTTACATCGATAAGATAGGAAAAGGGCAGTCCGGCGGGCTTCACGGGGGTGCTGCCGACCAACTCCGCGGCCTGGCCGGCGGCACGCTGGGCCAGGACGTGCAACACGCCCCGCGCTCCACCCGGCTTCTCGCCAGGCCGCTTGACCGACAGTTTTCCCAGCGCCTCCAACTGCAGCCGCGCCAGCGGCGTCACCCCGTGCGGCACCGACTCCAGATCGAAGTCGATGACCAAGCCGAGGGTGGCATCCGGTTCGTTGGCCAGCACGAGCCTGCCCGAGGGCTCCACTCCCGCGGGCGCCTTTCCGGCCTGTTCAACGTGGATCGCCGGCAGCCGCGTGAAGCCGGTGTTGACCTCCGCGCCGAACATCGAATTCGTGGCAGCGACAAGAGTTGACGTGACGCAAATGGCAAACAACTTCAAACGCCGTGCAAGACGAGAATCCTTCATTTTGCCTTACCTGCTGAAAAAACGCGCCCATCAAGACGGGCGGCTGACCAGGAAACGGCATTTTACAGGCGCCACGGGGCGCGCATCGCGCGGGCCAGGTAGCGGTTGGCTTCGGGGTCGTCGGGGAACCGCTCGGCGACGGGGTCCCACCGGAGTTTGCGGCCGAGTTCCATCGAGATGTTGCCGATGTGGCACAGCGAAGCCACGCGGTGCCCGACCTCGGCCGGGAAGTACGGGTCGCCGCGTGTCTTGACGCAGTCGAGGAAGTTGCGGTGCTCGCCTGCGGGGCACGTGAAAAGGTGAATCTCGGACGGGCCGATTTTGGAGGCGAGGATTTCCGGCGAACTCGCCTGGACCGGCGCGCACCAGCCCTTGTTGCCGACCCATCCGTCGGTTCCCTCGAACCGGATGGCCGGGCCGGTGCTGTCCACCAGTAACTCGACGCCGCTCGCATATCTATACTTGAGATTGAATTCATAGAAGGTGTCGTACAGGCCGCCCGCGTGGCGTTTGCCCGCGCCTTCGACCTCGACGGGGCCGGTGCGTTCGGTGTCGTTGCCCCACTGGGCGGTGTCGAAGAGGTGGCAGCCCCAGTCGGGCAGCATGCCGCCGGAGTAATCGGTGATCCAGCGGAAGTTGAAGTGGGTGCGCCCCGGGCAATACGGCGCCCACTGGGCGGGGCCGAGCCAGAGGTCGTAGTCGAAGCCATCGGGGACGGGCTTGGGCGTCGGGTCGCCCGGCCCGCCGGGCCCGGAGGGGAGGCCGACGATGATCCGCTGCAACTTGCCGACGCGGCCGTTGCGCACGAGTTCGGCCATGCGATGATAGACGGCGACGGAGCGGTCCTCGGTGGCCGTCTGGAAGACCGCGCCGTAGCGGGCGACCGTCTCGGCCACCAGGCGCCCTTCCTGGACCGTGACGGTGGGCTTTTCGCAGATGACGTCCTTGCCGGCCCGCAGCGCCGTGAGGGCCATCAGTGCGTGCCAGTGGTCGGGTGTTGATATGCAGATGGAGTCGCTGTCGGGGCGTGCGAGAAGATCGCGGAAATCGTTGTATGCCGCGCAGCCCTTGTACGTGCCATCGGCCATCTCGCGCGAGTAGTGGCGCTCGGTGATGCTCTTGGCGTTCTCGCGGTGGCCGGAGTCAACGTCGCAGACGGCCATGCACTGGGCGTCGGGCTGGCTCAGAAAGCCGCGGAGGTTGCGGCTGACGCCTTGGCCGCCCACGCCGATGAAGCCGACGGTGATGCGGTTCGACGGCGCAGGGCGGGCGCCGGCGCCGAGGGAGGCGGAGGCTACCACGTACGGCGCGGCGGCGGCAACCTTGAGGAGATCTCGTCGCTTGAGGCCATTGCTTAAAGACATATCGCCATCTCCTGCGAAGTATCGCACGGCGGGTCCGGAGACCCGCCGCGCACAGAATCGTGCGGCGCTTCGCGCGGCGGGCCGGCCGTCCCGCCTTAGGCGGGCCGTGCCAGGGGAGACCCGCCGCGCGGTGATTCTGTCTGAGCGCTAGAACGGCGCTTCGTGTTCCTGGTCATCCTCATCGGCGGCGGCGCTTGCGGGTTCGTACTGGGCGAGGTTGGCCGGCGGGGCCTCGCCTTCGCGCGGCGACCAGGAGCGGAAGCGGGTGAACTCGCGCTGCCAGGTGAGTTTCACGAGGCCGGTCGGTCCGTTTCGCTGCTTACCGATGATGAGTTCGGCCTCGCCGAGGGCCTGGCGGTACTCGGGCGAATCGTCGGGTTTCGTGCGGGTGGCCGCGCGGTCCAGCAGGAGGACGACGTCGGCGTCCTGCTCGATTGCGCCTGACTCGCGGAGGTCGGAGATCTGCGGCGCGTCGCCGCGCGGCTGGTTCGGGGCGGGACGCCTCAGTTGCGCCACGGCGACGACGGGAATGCGAAGTTCGCGCGCGATGGACTTCAGGCCGCGGCTGATGTTGGCGACCTCAACCTGGCGGCTCTCATCGGCCCCGGGACCGCTCATCAACTGGAGGTAATCAACGATGATGAGTTTGACGTTGTGCCGCATGTACAGCCGCCGCGCCTTCGCCCTGAGGTCCAGCACGCGCATGCCTGGCGAATCGTCGATGTAAAGGGGCACCGTGTAGAGGAATGCCGCGGCATCGCGCACGCGCTTCGCCTCGCCCTCCGAGAGCATGCCCTTGCGCATCCTCTGGCCGTCCACCTCGGCCCTCGCCGAAAGCAGCCGCAGCGCCAGTTCCTCCTTGCTCATTTCAAGGCTGAAGAAGGCGACCGCCTGGTTCAGGTGGCAGACCACGTGCTCGGCGATGTTCAGCGCGAGGGCGCTCTTGCCCACGCTGGGTCGGGCCGCAAGGACGATCATCTCGCCCGGCTGGAGTCCGCGCATGCGGTCGTCGAGGTCGTGGAGGCCCGTCTCGACGCCGGTGATGGTTTTACCGCTCTGGAAATCGAGCGTCTGCATCATCTGGCTGAGGATTGTGCGGACGTCGTACGCCTGGCCGACGATCTTGTGCTCGGTTACGGCGAAGACTCGCTTCTCAGAGTCGCCGAGGATTTCATCGACGGATCTTCCCTGCTCATGGGCATCGCGGATGATCTCGGCCCCTGCCTGGATGAGGCCCCGCAGAAGCGCTTTATCCTTGACCACGCGGGCGTAGTACTCGGCGTTGGCCAGGGTGGGCGTCGAGTCGGCCAGGGTCACAAGGTACTCTGTGCCGCCGATCTCCTCGAGTTGCCCGGCCGACTTCAGTGCCTCCTGCACCAGCACGAGGTCCACCGGCTGATTCTTGTCGTAGAACCGGACCAGCAGGCTGAAGAGCGTGCGGTGCTGCGGCCGGTAGAAGCATTCGGCGTCAAGATGCTGGACGACCAGGCCGGTGGCCTCCTGACTGAGGAGCATCGCGCCCAGGACGGCCATCTCGGCCTCGAGGCTGTGGGGCGGAACCTTGTCGAGCAGCGGGTCCTCGGGCATAAGTCACCTCGCCGCACGGGCGGCGCGAAGGGTCACGGAAGACTTCGAGGGTGGATTATGACAAGCGGCGGGCCGGATTCAAGCGCAATCGCGCGCGACGGGCGGCCAAATAGTGTGCCACGGCCGGCTTGTCCGGCCGTGGTCAGTCTTACCTGGATATGGCATCCATCTTGAGGGGCGTCCCTTCCATCCCGGCCCAGAATCGGGCGCTGGACCACGACCATTCGGTCGGTTTCTGCACCAGCCCGCGGCGAACCGGATTGTGATGCATGTAATCCATGACCTCGCCGATGCTCCTGATTCGAAAGATGTTTCGGTCGAACCCTCCGCCCGGCAACCAGAAGCGGAAGACTTTTCTTTGACCATGAGTGACGGTCAATCGGTCGAGCCACTCTTCGTTTCCTTCCTGAAGCAGCCATTGCTTGGCTTGCCACGAGACCGGCCGCTTGAGAGCGTTCAGAATCAAGTCCATCCTGTATTGCGGCCGGCGCGGACGAATCAGAAGATGCACGTGTTCGGGCATAATCACAAATGCATACAAGTCGAAATCGTAACGTCGCCGGGATTCCTCGATGGCCTCCATGACCCAGTGCCGCGTTCGGTCCCTGGCGAGCAAAGGCCAACGATTTATGCAGGAATAAGTGAGGAAGTGGGAGTGGCCAGACTCGTTATAAGCCTTGCGTTTCTTGCGGTGTGGCTCAAGCATGACCCGGTCCTGTATGTCACGGCCGGGCAAGCCGGCCGTGGCACACAACAACCAACCCTGATGTTCCCACGGCCGGACGACCCGGCCGTGGCACACAGATTGCCTTATGCCGGGACGACCCAGACGTCGATCTCTGCCTCGACGCCGTCGGCCAGGCGTATCGGGACGCGGAACTTGTCGAGCGTCCTGATGGGTGCGGCCAGCGCCACCTGCGTCGGCTGGATCTTGTAGCCTTCTGCGGCCAGGGCCTCGACGATATGCTCCTCGTTGACGGAGCCGAAGAGGTGTCCGAGTTCGTTCGCCTTCGCCTTGATGGTGATCGACAGGCCGGCGAGTTTGGCGGCGATGGCCTTCAGGCCCTCCAGGTGCTGCTTGGCCTGCTTCTCGCGGTCGGCCTTCTCCATGTCAACGCGCTTGAGGTTTCCGGGGGTCGGCTTGACGCCGAGGTTCTGCGGCAGGAGGAAGTTGCGAGCATAGCCTTCGCGGACTTCCACGACCTCGCCGATGGTTCCCAGGTTGGGCACATCCTGTCGGAGCAAGACCTTCATCACGCAATCTCCCAAATGGGCCCGCCGCCGTCGAACGCCTGACCGGGGCGCGCGGGCCGGTGTTCCGGGTTAACTGACGTACGGCATCAGGGAAAGGAACCGGGCTCGTTTCAGTGCCCGCGCCGCGGCGCGCTGATGGCCGGCGCAGTTGCCGCTGCGTTTGCGGCTGAGCATTTTGCCTCGCGTCGTCACCCGTTTCTGGAGCGTCTGCGTGTCTTTATAGTCGATGTGTGTGACGTTCTCGCGGCAGAAGCGGCACTTGGCGCGGTCGCGGAACCGAACCATCTTACGCTTCGTCTTAGTGGGCTTGCTGGGCTTAGGCACTTTTCTCTCCTCTTACCTAGAATGGGATCGTGTCATCTTCAACGTCCTGGCTGAAATCGTAGTCGGGCGGTTTCTGTTCCTCGGCGCCCGAGGTCTCCTGGCGTTTGGCGTCCTGTGTGGGTGCTGCGGCCGGCCGCGCGCCGCCCTGACCACCGGCGCCGCCCTTGGGTGCGCCGATGAACTGGAACTGGTTGACCACCACGTCCAGTTTGCTGCGCTTCTTGCCGTCGGGCCCGTCCCAGGAGTGGAAGTGGAGGCGTCCTTCGACGAAGAGGGGCTGCCCCTTGGTTAGGTACTTCTGGATGTTCTCGGCGGTGCGGCCCCAGGCGGTGCAATCGACGAAGCAGACCTCTTCCTTCATCGTGCCGTCGGGGCCCTTCCACTTGCGGTTGATGGCGAGGCCGAAGTCGCAGACGGGCTGCTGGTTGGGCGTGTAACGCAACTGCGGGTCGCGGGTCAGGTTGCCCATCAGGAGCACTTTGTTATAGTTGGCCATGGTTCACCCCTTGAAAGATGGTGGTTCAACCGCGTTCGGGCCGGACGGGGCGTTCGTAGCGTTCCCCCTCGGGCGATGGGAGTTCAGGCTCGGCGCCAGTCCGTGTCGGCTTGGCGACGACGGCCGGCGACGCCTGCTGCTCGCCGCGCTCGGCCAGAAGTTTCTGTGCCACGTCCGCGTGAATGTCCTCGCCGAGTTGCATCTGCATATCGGCCACGGTGAAGTGGTCCGCCTTGAGGACGAGCGTCCGCAGCACCTTCTCCGAGAGGCGGCAATCGCGCTCGATCTCGGCCACCGCCGCGCCCTTCGTCAGGATGAAGAACGCGAGCACGTAAGTGCCGCGCTTCCGCCTCTCGACCGTGTAGGCGAGTTTCCGCTCGTCCCACCGGGTGATGCCGATGATCTCGGCCCCGTTGCGCGTGAGGATGTTCGTCAGGTGCTTGGTCATGTCGTCCCACGATGCGGCGTCGCCGCTATCGACCAGGAACATCGCCTCGTACACGCGACTTGCTAGATTCGTTGGCATAACTTGCTGGCCGCTTGGCCACCTCCTCTTGCTTGCTAATCTTCCTGTGGTCGGTTGAACCGGTTCATGGCCTCCTGGAGGCCCTCAGTCATCCAGCATTCCACGGCGTCGGCCGCCCGGGCGATCGCCGCCTCAATGACCGGCCTCTCGGCCGCCGTGAACTCCGACAGCACGAACGCCGCGTGCTCCGCCGGCGGCGGGGCCGGCTCTGCTTCGCCCTGCGTAGCCCGCCCTCCGTCCTGGCGGGCCGAGCAGGGCCCGATGCCTACCCGCAGCCGACCGAACTGGTCGTGGCCCAGGTGGGCGATGATCGACTCCAGGCCCCTATGCCCTCCCGCCGACCCGTCGCCTCGCAGGCGAATATGGCCCAGGTCCAGCGCCAGGTCGTCGCTGACGACCAGCAGATCCGCGGATTCCACCTTCCAGAAATCCGTCAACTGCCGCACGGGCAGCCCGGAGTTGTTCATGTACGCGAGCGGCCGCGCAAGCGCGACCTTGCGTCCGCCCCAGTGCGCCTCGGCGACGGCCGCGTCGTACTTTTCGCGCCACGGCCCGGCCCCCGCGCGGGCGGCCAGCATCTCCGCCACGCGCCAGCCGACGTTGTGCCGCGTGGCGGCGTATCGCGGTCCCGGATTGCCAAGCCCGACGATCAGTTTCATGCATAGCGAACCGCGTACTTCGCGTACCCATCAAGCCACAATCGCATAGCGAGCGCCCTGCCAGCGCCGCGCGAGCGCGGCGGCTAACAAGGCAATTACTCTTTCTTTTTTTCCTCTTTCTTCGGCGGGGCTGCTTCCTCTTCGGCCTACTCGCCTTCCTCGAGTTTTTCCTTGCGGCCGATGACCTCCGGCTCGACAGCGGCGGCCTCAGCGGGGGCTGCGGCAGGAGCGACCACTTCCTCGGCGATGGTAGTCAAGGTGGCGAAGATCACGTCCGGGTCGGTCAGTATCTTCACGCCCGGAGGGGCCTGGAGTTGCTTGACGCTCCGGCTGTCGCCTTCCTTCATGTCGGCGACGACTGCGACGATCGCCTCGGGGATGTCCTTCGGGAGACACTCGATCTCGACGTTGGCCAGCGTCTGCTGGAGCACGGCGTGCTCGACCTTCGGGGCGCCCTTCAGTTGGATCGGCACCTCCAGGGTAATCGTCTGGTCCATGGCTATCCGCATGAAGTCGGCGTGGACGATCTCGTCGCCGAAGGAGTCGTACTGGACCTCCTTCAGGAGGACGACGTCCTTCTTCGTGCCGAGGTGCAGTTCGAACATGCGGGTGCGTCGCCTCAGGGCGGTTTCGAGTTCTTCGGCCGAGACCTGGATGTGCGTCGTGGCTTCCTTCAGGCCGTAGAGCACCGCCGGGACCTGGCCCTCGGTCCGCAGGCGCTTGCAGGCGCGCGTTCCGCTGGCCTCGCGTTTCTTGGCGTTCAACGTTTCGGTGGCAAGACCCACGCTCGACTCCTTTCACTGGCGATCAGCGTCCGGATTTTCTCAGAAACAGTTGGCTCACGGACTTATTAAGGTGAATGCGCCTTATGGCCTCGCCGAGCAGTTCGGCCAGGCTGAGTTGCTTGATGACCTTCATTCTGGCGGCCTCGGCCGACAGCGGGATCGTGTCCGTGACGACCACCGAATCGATCGGCGACGCCTTGATCCGCGCCAGCGCATCGCAGCAGAAGATGGCGTGCGTGGCCGCCGCGTGTATCGTCTTGGCGCCGCTTTCCTTGAGGAGCGTTGCCGCCTTCGAGATCGTCCCGCCGCTCGTGATCATGTCATCGACCATGAGGACGTTGCGGCCCTTGACCGTCCCGATGATCGCTGCCGCCCGCACGTCCGACCCGCTGATCCGCTCCTTGTCGATGATCGCCAGGTCGCCGTTCAGCAGTCCCGCGTACACGCGGGCCATCTTCACGTTCCCCACATCGGGCGACACGACCGTCAGGTCCTTAAGGTGCATAGACCGGAAGTGCTTCGCAAAGACCGGATCAGGCAGCAGGTGGTCCACGGGGATGTCGAAGAACCCCTGGACCTGGTGCGCATGCAGGTGGACCGTAAGGATTCGGTTCGCCCCGGCCGTCTGGAGCATGTTCGCCACAAGTTTGCCGCTGATCGGCACCCGCCCTTCATCTTTGCGGTCTTGGCGGGCGTACCCGTAGTACGGGATGACGGCGGTTATCCGCTCGGCGCTGGCGCGGTGTGCGGCATCAATGAAGAGAAGCAACTCCATCAGGTTCTCATTCTGGGGGGTGCAGGTGGGCTGGACGATGAAGATGTCCTGGCCGCGCACGTCCTCGTTGATCTTGACGAACGATTCGCCGTCGGGGAACCGCGTCCATGCGGCGTTGCCGAGCGGCTTTCCAAGGTGCCGGGCGATCGCCTCCGCGAGCGGCCGGTTCGCGCTCCCCGAGAAGATCTTCAGTTCTGTCATGGCCGTGTCCTCTGTGTGCGCCGCCCGATTACCGCCTGCGCCTGGCCTTCTTCTTTACACTTTGAACTTTGAACCCTTCAGCTTCGCTCAGGGCAGGCTTTGAACCTTGAACTTTCTTCATCGGCCCCGCCGGCACGCCCACGTACGTCTCGCCCGCCGGCACCGGATGGCCGCGGGTAACGACTGCGCCGGCCCCCGTGCGGCCCTTGTCGCCCACCGACGTCGGGGCCACCAGTAGCGTACCCGCGCCGAGGAACGCATCCGACCCGATCTCGGTATGATACTTCTTCCGCCCGTCCAAGTTCGCCGTTATCGTGCCGCACCCCACGTTCGTCCGCGCCCCCACATCCACATCGCCCAGGTACGAGAGGTGCCGCGCGCAGGCCGCCTTGCCCAAACGGGCGTTCTTCGTTTCGACGAACGCGCCGACCTCGGCCCCGTCTTCCAGCACCGTGCCGGGGCGGATATGGGCCATCGGCCCCACGCGGCAGTTCTTGCCGATTCGGCTCGGCCCGCGGAGGACCGAGCAGGGGCCGATCACCGTGTCCTGCCCGACCGTGACGTTCCAGTCGATGTACGTGGTCGCGGGGTCCTCGATCGTGACGCCCTCCGCCATCAGGCCGTCGAGAATCCGCCGCCGCATCAGCCTGGCGACCAGCGCCAAATCCTTGCGGCTGTTTACGGCCTCGACCTCTTCCGGCTGCGCCGCCGGGACGGCCACGGCCTTCTCGCCCGCCTCGATCAGCAGGCCCACCGCGTCCGTGAGGTAGTACTCCCCCTTGGCGTTCTTGTTTGTAATGCGGCCGAGGACCTTCTTCAGGGCCGGCCACCGGAACGCGTAGAACGACGGGTTGACCTCGCGTATGGCCCGCTCTTCGGGCGTGGCATCCTTCGCTTCGACGATCCGCAGCAACCTGCCGGAAGCATCGCGGATGATGCGGCCGAACCACTTCGGGTCATCCAGGATGGTCGTCACGAGCGTGACGGCGGCCTGTTCGCGACGGTGGGTTTCGAGGAGCGTTCGGACCGTCTCGGCCCGAATCATTGCGGCATCGCCCACGATGACCACCAGGTCGCCGTCGAAACCTCCGAGGGCCTTCTCGGCCACCATCACCGCGTGGCCCGTACCTTGCTGAGGTTCCTGGACGACCCACCGGATGTCTTTGGCTTCGGCGAAGGCCGCCTTCACCTGGTCTCGCATCGCCCCGACCACGACGAGTTGCTCGCCGATGCCCGCCCCGCGGCAGGCGTCGAGAACGTACGCCAAGATGGGCTTCCCGCAGACCTCGTGCAGCATCTTCGAGCGCGCGGACTTCATGCGGGTGCTCATCCCCGCCGCCAAAATCAGCGATTTTACCTGTCGTTCGGCCACGTCACTTGCTTTCGTAACAGCCACGCGCTCGTCTTCGACTCGCGGCTAAACTGGCTACCCGGCCTGGATTCGAACCAGGAATAGGAGGACCAAAACCTCCTGTGTTACCGTTACACCACCGGGTAGCGCTTACCGACAA
>CAYGWP010000226.1:0-4547 GCA_964353455.1 uncultured Anaerolineales bacterium | reverse complement strand
CGTACCCACCGCGCCATACGCGACAACGCACCTTTGCGCGGCGGGTCGGGAGACCCGCCGCGCAATGTATCAATCCAGCGCTGTCATGCTACGCCGGCGATGACGAGAGGGCATCGAGGAGCGCGCGGTTCGTCGGATACTTTACGAGCGCCGCAAGGAGCGATTCCAGCGCCTCGACGGGCTTCGAGTCGGCCAGCCGACGCCGGATGGCGTACCGCTTCTTCAGGTCCGCCGCCGAGACCAGGCGCTCCTCCTTGCGGGTGCCGGAGGACGGGATGTCGATGGCGGGCCAGAGCCGCCGCTCGGAAAGTTCCCGCGACAGGACCAGTTCCATATTGCCGGTGCCCTTGAATTCCTGGAATATGAGTTCGTCCATGCGGCTGCCTGTGTCGATGAGGCAGGTGGCGACGACCGTGAGGCTGCCGCCGCCCTCGATCTTGCGTGCCGCGCCGAACAGCCGCTTCGGCTCCTCGAGCGCGCGAATGTCAACACCGCCCGACATGGTGCGGCCGCTGGAGGGAATGGCCTTGTTGAACGCCCGGCCCAGGCGCGTCAGGCTGTCCATGAAGAGGACGACGTCGCGGCCGAACTCGACCTCGGCCTTCGCGATGGCAAACGCCATCCGCGCAAGGCGAACGTGCTGCTCAACGTCGAGGTCGTTTGAGGATGCGAGGACCTCGGCCCCGGTAGCGCGGCGGAAGTGCGTCACCTCTTCCGGACGCTCGTCCACAAGGACCATCATCACCCTCAATTCGGGGTAGTTCTTGCAGACGGCGGCGGCCATGTGCTCAAGAAGGATGGTCTTGCCGGCGCGGGGGGGGCTGACGATGAGGCCGCGCTGGCCCTTGCCGATGGGCGTCAGGAGGTCGATGACGCGCGTGGTCATCGGCTCGGGGCCCGTCTCGAGCCACAGGGCCTCTTCGGGGTCGATGACGGTGAGTTTGTCCCACGGCACGAGTGAAACGTACTGGTCGGCCGTGTGGCCGCAGATGGTCTTGACATCGGCCAACTGGACCCCGCGGCCGCGCCTGTCGGGCTGTGTGGGGCCTTCCAGTGCGAGGCCCATCTTGAGGCGGTACCTGGCCACAAGGTTCGGCGGGACGAAGACGTCGCTGCCGCTGGGGCGGAAATCGCGCTCAGGCTGACGCAGGAACCCGTACCCCTTCTCCTGCAATTCCAGCACGCCGCGAGCCATGCCCTGCTGTGGTTCGGCCATTACACCCTCTGGCGAAAAGACTGCCGACGACGAGTTCCCGGTGGGAAAAGGAGACCTGCGAAACCTGCGAACACACTGACAATACGCACAAGCGCCAGTGAAGTCCACAGAAAACCCCCGGCCACCGTGACTTTTCCCCCACGGGCGACCGGCCCCGCGAGAATCACGCTTCTTGCCAAGCCGTGTTAAACGCAGAGACCGCTGAGAACGCAGAGAACAGATTGTCTCATCTTTGTATCTTTCTTAAAACAGATCCGGTCTTTGCTCTGTTGCTTCTCCGCGTTCTCCGCGGCCTCTGCGTTCAAACCGGACGTCCAAGAGGCTCGGATTGCCGGATTACTTGAGGAAGTCCGGCAGGTAAGCCCCGCCGCCCTGACCCTGGCGGGCCTTCTCTTCGGCCTCGCGGGCCTTGCGCCTTATTGGCTCAGCCACAACTCGCCCCGAATCTCATTCAGGTTGATCACGCCACAAAGGGCGGACCGCAAGGCGATTGCAGCGTTAAGGTCGTCTGTTAGGACCAGGTACTTACCTCTCTTGGCGGCCTCAATGATAGATAGGTCGGTTATGCCGATCTTGGGAAGCAGGGCAAGGCGAGGAGACAACAGGATTGTGTCCTTTGTCACGCACTCTTCTCTTGCGGCCCTGAGGAAACCGACAACGCAACGGAAGTGCGCAGTCAGATGGGGACTCTCGATCTGCATTGAGAGGTTGGACAATTCGGCGAGGATGTGAGGCGTGGTCACAACTCGGGCAAATAACCGCGCCAGGTTTGCGACAAGGACGAAGTCCTCGGCCGTGTACCCGCGGCTGCGCGTCCGCTTGAACCTCTCGATGAACTCTGTGCTGAATAACCCGACGAGATACAGCAGGAGAACGTTGGTATCAATGAGGAGCCCATGTGGGGCATGTCGGCGAATCAGTTCGGGAACCAGCATTAGGGTTCACGACTCCCTGATCTTCATTGAGACAACCGCGCCTGTCACTGCATGGATCTTGAATTTCTTGTAATCCCGCCTCTCGACCGCGAACACCGATGCAAAGTCACGCGGGTCCCTAAACCCAAGTGTGACCATCCAATACTTACCGTCTTCGGAGAGTTCCACTTCCTCTACCGATACGCCAGCGGTGATGCCCGTCACATCCACGAAGTACTTGGCCGCCGCAGCGACAGCCTCCTTGGCAGTAATCGCATTCGCCGCAGGCGCAGTTGCGCCTTGCTTGGTCTGTTCAGCCATTTCATTTCCCCTTACCAGAGGCAACCCAGCCTCGATTCCTTTTGAAGTATATCCGAAAGTCCAATGGGCTGTCAACAAGTCACTCAACCACGAACGGGCTCATGATGCTACTTCAGGAAATCGGGAAGATACGCCCCCCCGCCCTGCCCTTCGCGGGCCTTCTCTTCGGCCTCGCGGGCCTTGCGTTCGGCCTCGCGCAGAGCCAAGTAAGAGCCGCACGTCAGCCGGTCCTCCTTGCCGGGGCCGGCCTCGATGCGGATCGCCGTCTCCGCCAGGAGGCCCTTCGCCTTCACGTTGATCCGGGTGCACCGCGTCTGGCACAGGCCGCAGCCCACGCACTTCTCGGCGATGACGACCGGCGCAAGGTCTCCCGTGTCCTCGATGGGTTTGCCGTCGGCATCGGTCTCGACGCCGACGCGGACGAACTCGATGGCATCGTAACCCGCCATGCGGCACTCATCTACACACATGCGGCAGGCCTCGCGGCCGGCGAACGGCAGGCACGTCTCGCCATTGACGACAGCCAGGCCCATGCGGGCCGCACGCTTCTCGGCAATCTCCAGGGCGCGGATGGCCCCCGTCGGGCACACGTGCCCGCAATTGTTGCACGACGGCTCGCAGCCGGACCAGTCGGCCACGACCGCGGGCGTCCAGAGACCGTCCAGGCCGCCGGCCAGGCCCATCGGCTGGAGGACGTTGTTCGGGCACGCCTGGAAGCAGAGGCCGCACCGGATGCAGAGGCGAAGGAAGTCCGGTTCCGGGACGCTGCCGGGCGGACGTACCGGCGTGTTCGTATCGGGGGGCGCTTCGCCTGCGACAATCGACGGCCGGATGCCGATGGCCGCGGCCAGACCCCCCGCCGCGCCGCCGAGGAGGCCGCGCCGCGAGACTTTCGAGTCGCTTGTCACCTTTGAGCCAGATGCCTTTGGTAATGCGTCGCTTACGGGGGTGGCACGGTCACGCTGTTGCGTGACCGTGGTCTCACCCCCTGGCGGCAGCCACGGCCACGCAACAGCGTGGCCGTGCCACCCAACTTTGAGCACCCGTGACCGCCCCGTAAACTCAATCGCCCCGACCGGGCACGCCCCGCCGCAGGTCTGGCAGAAGGTGCACTCGGCCGGGCGGGTCGAGAAGTCGGGCCGGATAGCATCAAATGTACATGCCCTGATGCACTTGCCGCACTTGGTGCAGGCCGCCGTCACCTTGCGCTCGGTCAGCCTGAGGGCGTTTGCCGCCGAGAACACCGCGCCGCTCGGACACAGCGCCCGGCACCAGAACCTCGGCCCCAGGAGCGCCAGCCCGAACACCGCGGCGAAGAGCGCGATGGAAACCACCTGCCCCGCCCCGACCGGCGGCACAAGATACCACGCCTTCATCGCGCCGGTCTGGACCGGACTCAGCACGAAGGCCAGTCCCCGCACCAGGACCGGAATGGCCGCGAGGAACCCGGAGACGAGCACGCCCGCCGCGGCCGCCACCATCACGCCCGCGAGGACGTAGTACCGCAGGTGCCGCCACCATCCGCCCCGCCCCAGGTGCAGCGGCGCGGCACGCCGGCCCACCAGCCAGTCGGCCAGGTCAACGAGCGTCCCGAGCGGGCAAAGGTACCCGCAGAACATCCGCGGCAGGACCAGCGAGACAGCCAGCAGCACGCCGGCCCAGGCGAGCGACCAGACCCAGGCCCGCTCGGCCGCGGCCGTCGAGAGACTCACGAGCGGATCCAGCGCGAGGAACGCCTCGGCAGGGATGATCTCCTTCGAGTCCCTGAGCGCCGCGTAGTCTTTCGAGCCGTAGGGCCACGCGATGTAGAGAAATAGAAATAAGAAGATGGCCAGGCTGAGCGCCTGGGCGATCCGCCGCACGGGCGCCGCCTCCCACGACGGTCCGAGCGCCCGCAGCAGCCGGCGCGCGGTGCCGTCGCTGTACGCCGCAGCGTACGGAAGGAAAACGTTCAAGCGCATCACGCATCCTCAACACGCGCCGCACAAGTGCGGCGGCTAGAGCGTTTTAAGATCGCGTGGATACACTACCCCTTTGCGCGGCGGGTCTCCTGACCCGCCGCGTTGGGCACTTCATGCGTATCGGCGCGGCGGTTC
>CAYGWP010000225.1:0-13141 GCA_964353455.1 uncultured Anaerolineales bacterium | reverse complement strand
TGGCCTCGGCCGGGGCGAACCGCTTCCGCGCCGCCAAGTACTCGTGCAGCGCCCCGCCGTCCACCAGCTCCATCACGATGTAATAGGTATCCTTGTATGGGCAAATCTGGTGGATGGTGACGATGTTCGGGTGGGCGAGCTTCGCGGCGCTGCGGGCCTCGCGGAGGAACCGGTCCAGGATCCCCTGCCCCGCCTTGGCGATCCTGGGCGGCAGCATCTTGATCGCCACAGACCGCTCAAGGTTCGTGTCGAACGCCCGGTACACCACGCCGAATCCGCCGCTGCCTATCCGGGCCACGACCTTGAAGCCGTTGATGGCCGTGCCGACCAGCGGGTCGGCCTTCTCTTCCTGGACCGGCGCGGGGGCCGGGTGGGGCGCCTGGGCCTGCGCGGCGGCCTTGTGTCCGGCGGCGGCCTGCGCGAGGGCCGCGAGCGCATCGGCTGGACCGGCCGACCGCGGCAGCGCCTGCGGCGCGGGGGGTGACGGCTGCGCGGCAGGCGCAGGCTGTGCGGCAGGCGGAGCAGGCGCCTCCGCAGCCGCAGGCTCAGCAGCCTTCGGCTCCAGCGCCCCGCCGGCAGGCACCCAGCGGTGTCCGCACGAGCGGCAGACCACCTCCGTCTCGGCGAACTCCTTCTGAAGTTTGTACGCGGCGTGACACTTCGGACACGCCAACAGGAGATAAGCCATTGGCCTTTCCGAACCGCTGTATTGCCCCTGGCGACGATTGCGCCGCAACCCCACTGCTTGACCTTGAGCGCCGCCCGTGACGGACGGCCGGAATAGTGTCGCAGCCTATTCTAGGGAAACCGTCCGCGAGGTCAAACCTTTTCGCCGGCAAACCTTTTCGCCGGCAACCCTTTTGCCTTGAAAGCCCTTCGGGGCCGGACTACGATGCCCCGTGCGCCCGGGGGCCGAGAGGGCATCCGTGGCGCTGGAACCCCCGATTGCATGGACGATACCGAGACCATCGAGCGCGATGGCCGCCGCTGGTGGATACGGCGTGCGGCCGCCGCGCCCCTCCTGGCCGACGGATGGCCGATCGAGCGGCCGGAACGCCTGACGGTCGTCAAGCGCGGCCATCGGCGGACCGTCTGCCGGTGCGAGGCCGGCGGCGAGGGCTTCTTCGTCAAGGCCTATGCGGCCGGGGACCTGCTGCGGCGCCTCCGGGCGCGGCTCGGCCTGGGACCTGGCAGGCGGGAGTGGGATGCGCTCGCTCGGGCCCGTGCGGCCGGCCTGGATGTGCCGGAACCGGTTGCCCTCGCCCGCGGCGCAGAGGAAAGGCTCATCACGCGAGAGATTCCCGGCGGCCGCCGGCTGGACGAGCACCTCTTCGAGAACTACTTCGAGCCGTTGCCCGACGAGCCGCCGTACCCCGGCGCGCGGCCGCCGGAACTCGTTGCCATCTTCCGTCGGCGCCGCGAAACACCCGCCGGGACCATCGCGCCGCACGAACTGGCGTATGCCCTGGCGGACCTTGTAGCGCGGCTGGCGGAGGCGGACCTCTATTTGGCGGACCTTCATCCGGGGAACCTGCTCGTTTCGGGCGGGCCGGGCGGCTGGCGCCTCAGCCTCGTGGACCTGGCATCGGCCGAGCACCCTGCGCCGCCGGAGGCGATCCTGAAGCACCTTGTGCAACTGGAACATTTCTTCGAGCCGATTTCCTCGACGGCCGCGCGGCTGCGGTGTTTGGGGCGGCTGCGGGAACTCCTCGGCGAGGTCCCCGGCGCCCGCCTCGTCGCGCGGGCGACGGCGGCGTATCGGCGGGACTTCTACCGCCGGCGCGACCGCCGCACATGCCGCGAGTCGAAGTACTTCCGCCGCATCGCCGGCGGCGCATGGCGCGGCTGGGCCACCGCCGACTGGGCCGATGCGGTCCAAGCGCTTCTCGCGAAGGGGACTGTCCCCTTCGAGCCGCTCAAGGAAGGCCGCACATCGACCGTCTGGCGCATTGCGATTGACGGCGGCCGGTCGCTCATCGCCAAACGCCACAACCGTGCGCGGGAGCGCGGCCTGGTGCGTGGGGTGCTCGGTCCGTCGCGGTCGATGGCGGCGTTTCGGCGGGGGCATGCCCTGCTGGCCCGCGGCATCGCGACCGCGCGGCCTGCGGCGGCCGTGGACCGGCGGGGCGGCGGCAGGGTCCGCGACACGCTCGTCATGACCGAGGCGGTCGCGGGCGAGCCGCTCTCCGACTGGCTTCGCCGCGGTCCGCCTGCGGCCGAGCGGCGGCGGGTGGTGCGGGAACTTGCGCGGATGATCCGCCGGATGCACGATGCGGGGTTCTCGCACAGGGACCTGAAGGCCCCGAACATTCTCGTCGCGCCGGCGGGCGGGCAGCCGGTGCTCGTGGACCTCGACGGCCTCCGCGAGCGGGCCGCCGTGTCGGCCGGGCGCAGGGCGCGGGACCTCATGCGCCTCAGCGTGAGTCTGGACGAGTGGGGCGTTGCGCGACAGGCGGACCGGCTGCGGTTCCTCCGGACGTACCTGGGCCGGCGCGGTTGCATGGGTGCGATCACGGTCCGCCGGCGGGGGCGCGGAGACCGCCGCCCGGCGCGAAGGCTCAGGCGCTGGTGGCGGAAGATCGCCCGCCTCAGCCGGCGCAAGGCGGCGGCGCTTCGGCGCAAGGGCGCCCTGACGATGTAAGGGAAGGCGGTTGGCAACTTGTACATGATGTTCGTGGACGAGTCGGGCGACACCGGTTACCCTTCGGCCGGCGGTTGCACGGGCTGGGGCGGAAGCACGCTCTTCGCCAGGGTCGGCGTGATCCTGCACGGATGGAAGTGGAAGGCGTGGCACGACCGGCTGACATCCTTCAAGAGAAACCGCGGCCTCACGCGAGATGCGGAGATCAAAGCATCGGACATCCGGCGAGGCAAAGGGGCGTTTGTCGGCTGGGAGCAAAACCGGCGAAATTTCTTTATGACAGAGTTAATGACGCTTGTAGGAGGGAACCCGGACATTACGCTGTTGGGCGTTGTAATTGACAAACGTCGCGTGGACACGTCCAAGAGTCCCCGCCTGGTGAAGCCGGAAGTCCGGTCGCTGGAATTGCTTCTGGAGCGCTACAACTCCTTCCTGCATGACCAGCAAGACCGGTCGGGCATCGTCATCCTGGACCCCACCAAGGAGAAGAGCGACGACAACCTCCGTTATTTCCAGTCTTTCCTGCTGGATCAATCGGAGCACTTGAGCCCCCTGCACATCGTCGAGGGAACGTTCTTCGCCAAGTCCCACACTTCCAACCTCTTACAGGTGGCGGACGTGTGCACCAACGTCTTTTACCGGGAGATGGCGCACGGCAAGAACAGTACGGAGTTTCAGGCGATTCAGAAACGGTTCTGGCGCCGCGGCACCCGGCTCCAGGGGTTTGGGATCAAGAAGTGGCCATAAAAAAGCGGCCAAGGAGGCTTTCGCCTCGCCAGTCGCACACTTGCGGCTGTCTTGGTCGCCTTTACTAATATAGGCTATATGACCGCAAAAGCAAGAGAAAAAATGCACTATACTATAGTGCAAGCAGAGTTGCGACCGTAAGAGCCTGCCCTGAGTGCGGCCGTAAGGTCGCGGGTACTAATGAACTTCTCGCGAACACTGATCATCAAGCCCTCATCGCTCGGCGACATCGTCCAGGCGCTGCCGGTCTTGACGGCCCTGCGGGAATCGCACCCCGAGGCCCGCGTCGCGTGGCTCGTGAACGAATCGCTGGCCGGCATCCTGGAAGGGCACCCGCGGCTGGACGAGGTCATCGCGTTTCCACGGCGGCGATTCGGACGCATCGGCCGCAGCCTGGGCGCCACGGCCGACTTTCTCGCGTTCATCGAGGACCTGCGTCAGCGGAAGTTCACCGCGGTGCTCGACTTACAGGGCCTCTTCCGCAGCGGATTCATCGCCAGCGCCACGGGGGCGCCCAGCCGCGTCGGCTTCGGCGCCGCGCGAGAACTTGCACCGCTCTTCTACACCGACAAGGTGGATGTGCCCACGAGGGACATGCACGCGGTGGACCGGTACATGCTGCTCGCGCGGCACGTCGGGCTGGCGGCCCCGAAGGCGACCGACCATCTGCCGGTGACGGACGAGTCGCGTGCGGCGGCGCGGCGGCGGCTGGCGGAGGCGGGCCTTGAGGCAAACCGGCCGCTTGTGGCCGTCTCGGCCCACGCACGCTGGCCGACCAAGCAGTGGCCGGCCGAGAGGTTCGCCGAGGTCATCGACCGCCTGCACGCCGAGACGGGCGCCCGGGCGGTTCTCGTCGGCAGCGCCGCGGCGGCGGCCGGCGCGGCGAGCATCGCCGAGGCATCGCGTGCGCGGCCGATTGACCTCGCGGGCCGCACCTCGCTGAGAGAACTCCCGGCGGTCATTGCCGAGGCCCGCGCGATGCTGACCAACGATTCCGGGCCGATGCACGTGGCCGCTGCCGTCGGAACGCCCGTGGTCGCCGTCTTCGGACCCACCAACCCCGCCCGCACGGGGCCGTACGGGCCGGGCCATTGCGCCGTCGCCGGGCGTGCGCCGTGCAGCCCGTGCTACCGGCGCGACTGCCTGTACGCGGGCGGTCCGCGGGCGCTTGAGTGCCTTGCGAGCGTGACGGCCGATGAGGTGGCGCGCCACGTGCTGGAAGTATTGCTGCCAAAGAATGACCAATGACCATTGAAACTACAAACGGCAAACCGCAATGACCAATCAAAAGGCAAACTGCAAACGGCAAGAACTGCACGGACGCGCGTCGCCTTTATTGCTGTTTGCCTTTTGCTGTTTGATTGGTCATTGCCTTTTGCCGTTTGCCGTTTATTGGAGTTCAAGGAGCACCGATTGCCGGTACGCAGGACCCTAAAAAAGTTCGAAGAATGGTTCTTACATTTGCTGCACCTGGACGATTCGGCGCACCGGATCGCCTTGGGGGTCGCCATCGGCACGTTCGTGGCGGTGACGCCCACGTGGGGCATCCAGATGCTGCTCGTGGTGGGCATAGCGTGGCTCCTGAGGGCGAACAAGGTGGCAGGCATCCCGATGGTCTGGGTGACCAACCCGTTCACGAACGGGCCGATCTACGGGTTCTGCTACTGGGTGGGCTGGATGATTGCGGACGGTCCGACGCCAAGCGACTTCTGGGAGCGGTTCAAGGAACTCCTCGAAGGCAACGTCGGCTGGAAAGATACGCTTACGCAGGTGGCCTCGCTGGCGTACGACGTCGCCGTCCCGCTCTGGGTCGGAACCTGCCTTGTCGGACTGGTGGCCGGGGCCATTTTTTATGTTATCATGTACTACCTGATCACGATTTGCCGCCGGCGTTTCCCGCACCACCGCCCGAAGCCCGGGACCGCGAGCAAGGAGTCCGGCGGGCCGACGGACGCCGTGAAGTAATCGCTCTTCGCGTGCCACGGGCCTTCGCCGGGGCGTACGCGTTTAGCGTGGCGCAGTTCACCCCTCTCCCCTTGTGGGAGAGGGGCGGGGGTGAGGGGTGGAGCAACGGCAAACCCCTCACCCGGCCTGCGGCCACCCTCTCCCGCAAGGGGAGAGGGTTAACGGCATGGTGCGCTAAACACGTACCCGGGGCCGTGATGTCGCCGGGAGAACGGGATAGGACCGTGAGCACTCACTTTCTGATAATCGGCAACGGCGCGGCCGGGTACCGCGCCGCCAAGAGCCTCCGCAAGGCCGATGGCGATGCACAGGTCAGCATCGTCACCGAGGAGCGGCACCCATTCTACCTCCGCCGCCAACTCGGCGATTTCCTCGCCGGCACGGTCAGCCTCCAGGAACTCATCTTCCAGAGCCGCAACGCATACAGGCGCGAGCGGATCGACCTCTTTCTGATGACCCGCGTCGCCCGCGTCGAGCCGGCCTCTCACGAAGTCGTCTTCGCCTCAGGCCAGCGGGTCCGCTACGACCGGCTCCTGATGGCCACCGGGACGCACTCGGCCCTGCCCGAGATCCCCGGCGTAGCGCTGGAGGGCGTGGCCACGTTCGACACCCTCTCGGCCGCGCAGGAGGTCAAGGGCCTCCTCGACTCCGTGCGGCGGGCGGTTATCACCGCCGAGGGCGTCATCGGGCTGAACCTTGCGGCGGTCCTGGCGGGGCGCGGCATCCAGGTAACCCAACTGCTGGAGAACGACCGCTTCTGGCCGCAGATGCTTGACGAGACCACGAGCGGCCTCGCGGAGACCGTCCTGGAGAACAGCGGCATCGTCGTCCGCCGCGGAGCACCGGCCCGGAGCATCATCGGGTCGGGGGGGCGGGCTGCCGCGGTCGAGATCGCCTCGGGCGAGATGCTCCCGGCGGAACTTGTGTTGTGCGGCTGCCGCCGGAGGCCGGCAGTGGACCTCCTCGAAGGATCCGGCATCCAGGTGACGCGCGGCGTGAAGGTCGATGCCGCGCTTCGGACAAGCGCGGCGGACGTGTTCGCCGCCGGAGACGTGACGGAACCCCTTGAGCCGGAGGAGATCGATCCCGGCTCATTCACCTTCTGCTGGCAGCGGGCGTGGGCGCAGGGCAGCCTTGTGGCGGAGAGCATGCTCGGCCGCACAGCCGAGCCGGCGCTTGAGGCCATGCGGGTCCGCACCAGCATCTTCGGGGCCGACCTTGCGGTCATCGGGCGCGGCCACCTGCCGGAGGGCGGCGACATCTCGGTCCTGGAACTCCGCGCGGGGGCCGCAGGGTTTCGCCGGCTCGTCTTTAAGAACGACCTGCTGGTCGGCGCGATCGTCTTCGGCACGGGCGAATCGGTCCACGAACTCAACCGCATGGTGGCCGAGAGAGCAACACGCGAGACCGTCGAGACGGCGCTCGGCCTCATCGCCGAAACCCCCGGCGAGACCGGCATCCCGCAGACCTACGCCGCGCACTGCCCCATCTGCGCGGCGGAACTCGTGATCCACCGCGGGACGCCCCTCGGGTCGCTCATCCGCTGCGATGCGTGCAGCACGGACCTGTCGGCCGCCTGGGACGGCCGTCGCGGGTGGCTCGAAATCCCGCGGCGATGAGGCCGCCAGGATAGTTTTATATATGCATATACATACAACGCTCATCCTGGCCTCGAACTCGCCCCGGCGGAGGGAACTGCTGCGCCAGGCGGGGTACCGCTTCGTGGTCAAGCCCCCGTCCATCGAGGACCGCGCTGCGGCCGGGGCCGTGTCGCCCGCCGCCTGCGTCGAAAGCCTCGCCTACATGAAGGCGATGGCCGCCGTCGAGGCACACGGCCTCACGGACGGCCTGGTGCTGGCGGCCGACACGGCCGTGGAACTCGCCGGCCGCCTCATCGGCAAACCCGCCGACCACGACGATGCACGCCGCATCCTCGCGGAACTCTCCGGCTCGACGCACCGCGTCATCACGGGCATGGCCCTGGTGGACCTGGCGGCCGATTCGCCGATGCTGAAGCGGCTTGGCGAGCGCCGGCTTCTTGCGCATGATGTCACCGAGGTCCGGATGCGCCGCATGACGCCCCCCGAGATCGATGCCTACGTCGCCTCCGGCGAGGCGACCGGAAAGGCCGGCGCCTACGCACTCCAGGAGACCGGCGACAGGTACGTCGAACGGCTCGACGGCAGCGCATCGAACGTTGTGGGCCTGCCGATTGAACTGCTGGCGCGGATGATCGAGGCCTCAGGATACAACACGAATGATTTTCGATAGTGGCATTCTGGTCAAGATTTTGCCCGGCGGGTCTCCCGACCCGCCGCGCCCCTCGCAATTTCGAGGCGGCAAGCCAGGCCAGTGCGCGGCGGGTCGGGAGACCCGCCGCACGGGGTCGCTCGCCGCCGCGCTCATGCTGGTTGCGCTCCTGGCCGGCTGCAACCGCGCGCCTCCGCCCGCGCCGCCGGCCCCGGCGGCCGACCAGCCCCAGCGACTGCCCACCGCCGCGATCCGCATCGGAGGCCTCACGCTTGTCGTCGAAGTGGCAGGGGAACCCGCCCAGCAGCAGAAGGGCATGATGTTCCGCACGCGCCTTGCCCCCGACGAGGCGATGCTCTTCGTGTTCCCGCGCGAGGATAACCTCTCGTTCTGGATGAAGAACACGCTCGTGGACCTGGATATCGCCTACATCCGCGCCGACGGCGTCATCGCCCAGATTGAGCGCCTGAAGGCCCACGACCTGACGACCGTCTATAGCCGCGAGCCGGCGCGGTTCGCGCTTGAGGTCCCGGCTGGCTGGTTCGCGGCCCACGGCATCGCCGCAGGGGCCGGCGTGGTTATCCCGCCCGAAGTAAACGCAGTCAGCCCCCGCTGAATACACCGGGGGCCGAACGTCTAAGGCTGCGCCGACAGCATGGGCTTGCAGTCGGCGCAGGAAGCACTAAAATACGGCCATGCCCGCCCGGGTACGCGGGCGGCACAAGGCCCCTGGGAGTGCGTCACCATGACGGAGAACCAACCGCCGACCTCGGACCCACAGCCCCCCCCGAAGCGGGAGCCGCTCGGTCCCGGCCCGATGATGGCCTTCGGCCTCGGCCTCCTGGTCGTCGCCGCCTGGTGCGGATGGGACCTCTACGCCAAAGAGGATTGGGTCAAGGAAGGCCGCACGGGGACCATCATCATAAATTGGTGCGGCCTGATCGGGGCCTGCATCGGCGCCATCTATTGCTTCCTGCTGGCAGCCAAACGGTCCAAGAAGCCCCCGGACGGGACGGCGCGGGACAGGGAATAAGCCGTCGTATAATGGTCGGTAGGTCCGGCAGGGGAAGTCTCGGGAGGAGCACGTCATGGCCCGCGGCACGATTCTCAGGTTGATGATCTTCTCGGCGGCGGTTGTGGCACTTGGGGCCGGCATGGCCCCGGCGGAAGAGGCCGCGCCGAGCGCGCCGGCCGTTCAATCGCCCGCTGCCGCGCCCGCCCCGGCGCCGGCCGATACGAGGTCCCTGGCCGAGCGCCGCAAGGAAGCCATCGCCCGCGCCGTGGCTTACCTCCTGAAGGAGCAGGCCCCCGACGGCTCCTGGGGCAAGGGCAACACGGGCATCACCGCCCTGTGCACCGACGCCCTTGTGGCCGCCGGCGAGACCATCAAGAACCCCGCCGTCAGCCGCGCGGTCGATTGCATCCTCAAGGCCCAGAAGCCGGACGGAGGTATATATGAAGATGTGGGCATCAAAACCTACACCACCAGCATCGCCCTGATGGTGCTCCTCAAGGCCGGCTCGAACGCGCACGCCGACACCGTCGCCAAGGCGCGCGACTACCTCGTCAAGACCCAGTGGGACGAGGACGAGAGCATCGACCGCTCCAACCCCTGGTACGGCGGCGCGGGATACGGCAAGCACGAGCGGCCCGACCTGTCGAACACGCAGTTCTTCGTCGAGGCGATGCACCAGGCGAACGTCCCCAAGGACAACCCCCTCTGGGCGCGGGTCGTGGTCTTCGTGAGCCGGTGCCAGGACCGCTCGGAGTCGAACGAGAGAACGTTCGTCGGCACCGATTCGGGCGGCATGATCTACGCCCCCGCAAAGGGCGGCGAGTCGCAGGCCGGCACCGTTGACCTGCCCGACGGGAAGAAGGGACTCAAGGCCTACGGCTCAATGACCTATGCAGGATTCAAGAGTTTTATCTATGCAAATCTGAAGCGCGACGACCCGCGCGTCGTCGCCGCCCTCGGCTGGATCCGCAAGCACTGGACCTTCGAGGAGAACCCCGAACTGGGGCAGCAGGGCCTCTACTACTATTACCGGACCGCCGCAAAGGCCCTGAAGGCCTGGGGCGAAGATAAGGTCATGGACTCGCGCCGCCGCACACACGACTGGCGCAGCGAACTCTCGGAGGCGATCCTCCGCCGCCAGCGGCCCGACGGCTCCTGGACCAACGAGGCCGACCGCTGGTACGAAGGCTACGGGCCCGTCCCCACCAGTTACGCCATCCAGGCCCTGAGCGAGTGCGAGTGAGCAAGCCGGGAAAGGCGGCAACCGGGATCTGGCATCCGGCATCTGGTATCTTGAATTTCTGATCCCAGATTCCCGATTTCGGATTTGAGAAAACTCAAACGCAGGAGGAACCGATGCGCTGCGCCGTGTCAGCCCTGGCCGTGCTCGTCATGTTCGCCGTGCCCCTCGCGGTATTCGCCGCCGCGCCCGAGGCCAAGCCCGCTGCCGGCGAGCAGCCGGTCGTCATCCGGACGCTGCCCGGCATTGTCGTTGACACGAAGGCCCGCGAGGTCCGCCTGGAGGGCCTCGTGTGTCGCCAGCGCGGGGCGCTGGAACTGCTGGTGTGCAGCCAGGGCACCCGCGAGCACGAGAGCGTCGTCGTCATCAAGGCGAAGCCGTCGCACGTGACGTTCGCCCTGGCCCTTCTGGGCCTTCAGCCCGGCAAGCCCGGCTTCGCCACCGAGGGTGGTGCGTTCAGCCCGCCCGCCGGAGATGTCGTCGATATCACCTGCCGCTTCTCCATCCCCAGGGGCGAGGGCGCCGTGAAGAAAGCGGAAACCTCCGAGGTCCCGGCGTGGAAACTCCTGCGCCTCGCCGGGAGCCAGACCGGCCTCGACCGGTCCCTGGAATGGGTGTACGTGGGCCTTCCGGACGAGGAGTCGCTGAACGCCGCCGACCGCGAGGGCACCGTCGTCTGCCTCTCGAACTTCGTCGAGGCGGTTATGGACGTGCCTTTTGAATCTACAAGCGTTAATGCCGACCTCATCTACGAGGCGAACCCGGACGTCGTCCCGCCGGTCCAGACGCCCGTGGAACTCGTCATCCGTCCCGCCGGCAGGCGCATCGAGCCGAGGAAGGTCGAAATCGAGGTCGTCCTCAAGAAGGGCCGGAAACCCCTCCTCGACGGCAAGCCAATCGAGGTCGCCGCCCTCAAGGACGCCGCCATGGCGATGCCGGCCGACATCCGCACGGCCGTCCTGCGGGCCGACGCCGATGAAACCTTCGGCCGCGTCATGGAAGTAAACGACATCCTCCGCGATGCGCTGATGCAGGTGCGGCTGATCGTCATGCGCCCCGCGGCCGAGAAGCCCGCGCCCGCCAAGCCGGCCGCCCCGCCCCTGGCCATCACGCTGACGGCCGATGACAGGGTCCGCATCCGCAGCGAGACGATGTCGCTGGAGGATTTCCGCGCGAAGGCGGGCGAACTCCTCAAGGGCGCCGAGCGGGCCGTCCTCGCCACCGAAGACAAGGCGTCGATGAAGACCGCCGCCGAAGTGATGAGCATCGCCCGCGACCATAACGTCGTCGTCACCGTCAGCCGGGGCGAAACGCCGAAGCAATAAGTTCGCCGTCGGAGGACAACGTAGGGGCGGCCCCGTGTGGCCGCCCCGGCCGGGGGGCGACTCTTTTTTTCTCCCTCTCCCCTCGCGGGAGAGGGAAGGGGGAGGGGGAGCAACGGCAAACCCGTCACCCGGCCTGCGGCTACCCTCTCCCGCCCGCCAATACAACGGGCGGGCAGGCTAAGGGGAGAGGGTTAACGGCGGCGGGCGCTAGATTTTTATCCACGTGCGAAAATCCGGGCCTATGTCGCCGCGCTTCACGTATCGCTCCATCGCGCGCCGGCAGTGACATGCCCGCTCCGGCGCGACGTGCCCGAGCGCCCGCCCGAGGATCTCCGGCAACCGCGCAGCCGCACGGTCGCCCTCCGCCAACTCCGCATCGGTCGCCATACCCTCGAATAGGACGTCGGCCCTGTACGGACGCGACGCCACCCCCTCTGCCGGATTGACGACCCAGGCCAGCGCGGCGTAGCACATTTCCAGTTCCCGTGCCAGGGCCCACTCCGGCGCAAGGGTCATGCCGACCACCGTCGCGCCCTCTGCGGCGAAGGAGCGGATCTCGGCCGGCGTCTCCAGCCGCGGACCGTCCATGCACGCGTAGATGCCGCCGACCTTGTGCCGCACGCCCGCCGACGCCAGGGCCTCGGCCAGCGCCGACCGGCACGCCGGACAGAACGGCTCCCCGTGCCGGACGATCCCCAGGCCGGTCCCCGCGAAGAACGTCTTCGCGCGGCCGGTGGTCTTGTCGAGGATGTCGTGGAGGACGATGAAGGTGCCGACCGTAAGCATCGGGTCGATCGCGCCGCTGGATGCGGTGGCCAGGATGTGATCGGTCCCGAGGTCCTTCAGGGCCCAGATGTTGGCGCGGTAGTTGGCGCTCCAGGCGCCGAGCGCGTAACCCTTCTCTCCATGGCGCGCGAGGAGCAGCGTACGCCTGCCTCCGGGCAGCGTGGCGCGGAAGATCGGCCGCGATGGGCCGAATGGCGTCTCGCGGACCTCGCCGCCGGAAAGCCTCAGGCCGCGCCGCTCCTTGATGACGTGCCAGATGCCGCTGCCGAGGATGACGGCGGATGTGGCAGTGCGAGGTTGCTTCATTACAGTTTACACCCGTTGCTCGACAAGACGAATCTTTGCGCGGCGGGTCGGGAGACCCGCCGCGCGAATGCCGGGTCTTACGAGCCGGCGTCTTCCGGCGGCAGGTCGTCGGCGACTCGCTCGCGCCCCAGTTGCTGCATGAACGCCCGCGCGGCAGCCAGGCGGCTCTCGGCCATGCGCCGGGCCGTCGTCAGGTCGAACGCATCGCGGATCCGGGTCTGCCAGTAGCCGTACTGCTCGCGGCGCTCCCAGGCGCGGATGGCATCCTCGACCGCGCGGCCTTCCAGGACGGCCCGCCGCAGGTCTCGCCAGACGCCCAGCGCGCCGATGTCGTCGAGGCTGTCGGCGTCGGAGAGGATCTTCGCCTCCGGCAGGGCCACGCTCGCGTCGTGGGCGTGCCGGATGATGTCCTGCACCAGTTCCAATTGTCGGACCGGCAGTTTGCCCTGGAGCCGGTCGCCCGCCAGTTCCGCGCTGTATTCCTTGATGTCCTCGGCGCTCATCGTGGCCGCGGCATACACGGTCGAGGTCCGCCGCTCCTCGTCCAGCCGCACGGTGGCCGCCTGGTGAAACAGCGCTGCCACCGACAGGGCGAACCGGTCCAGCCGCCACGAGCGGACCTCGCGGCACTTCGACAGCCGCTCCGCCACGCTCATCACGCGAAGCGAGTGGTCAAAGAGAAACGTGTCGTCCTTCCCAAGCGGCGAACGGCCGATGAGCACGCCGCGGGCGATCTCGATGATCGGCTCTAGTTCCGGCATGTGCGTATTATCGGCGAGATTCAAACGATTCGATAACGCGAATCACGCTGCCGCGCCTCAAATCCCGCCCCCTTTATCAGCCGCACCAGCAGCGCCGGGTCCGCC
>CAYGWP010000224.1:0-1698 GCA_964353455.1 uncultured Anaerolineales bacterium | reverse complement strand
GCCGCCTCGAAGGCGTCAACAACAAGATCAAAGTCATCAAACGCAAAGCCTACGGCTTCCACGATCCTGACTACTTCGCCCTCAAGGTCAAACAGGCCTTGCCGGGCTTTCACGTCACCACGAAAACGGGATGAGAACCCTCTTTGTTTTTCTCTGCGATCTCTGCGGGCTCTGCGTTAAGATCGAATGGCAAGGTGCGTCCATGGCGGAAGAAATCGAAGCCAAGGTGAAGATAGCCGACCCTGCGGCCTTTCGCCGCCGCATGGCCGCCTTCGGGCCGCCGCAGGCCGGGCCGGTCCTGGAGGTGAACCGGCTGCTTGACTTCGCCGACGGCCGCCTCCGCCGGTCGGATGCGGCCGTCCGGGTCCGCGTGGAATACGGCGTCGCAGGCGGCCCGCCGCTGCGGACGCTCCTCGCCTATAAAGGCCCGCGCCGCGACGGCCGCGTTAAGCGCCGCCCCGAGTTCCAGACCGCCGTGGAATCGGCCGATGCGGTCCTGGCCATCCTCGGTGCGATGGGTCTCGTCGAAACCTTTCGCTTCGAGAAGCGCCGGACGACCTGGCGCGCGGGCGACTGCGAAGTGGTCCTCGATGAACTGCCCCACCTGGGGTGGTTCGCCGAGGTGGAAGGGCCGACGGAGGAGGCGGTCCTGGCGTGTCTGGCCGACCTGGGCCTGGCGGGCAAGCCGATCATCAAGGAGACCTACATGCGGCTGCTTGCGGACCGCCTGGCCGCGCGCGGCCTGAATCCCACCCTTGCCCTCTTCGCGCCAGGAACCTGGTAGTCCGCGAAATAGGGGACGCTCCCCTATTTCCGGCAAAAGCGCGCATAAATGCCAGTGTTTTCGGGGTATAGTTCCGGAAATAGGGGAGCGTCCCCTATTGTTTTCCCTTGTTTTCCCTTGACGGCGGGGGGCGAGGAGGATAGGGTGCGGTCATGCCACGCATCGCACGGGTGGTCATTCCGGGGGTGCCCCATCATATCACCCAGCGGGGGAACCGGGGGGAAGATGTCTTCCTGACTGATGCTGGTCGGAGGCGATATCTTGCCTTGCTTGAGGAATACGCCCCCAAGCACGGCCTCTCGATCCTGGCGTACTGTCTCATGACGAACCACGTCCACCTCGTGGCCGTCCCGCAGGAGGCCGACTCTCTGGCTGCGACGCTCAAGCCCGTCCACACCCGCTACGCGCAGTACTTCAACTGGTCGCAGCAGACCGCCGGGATCCTATGGCATGGACGATTCTACTCATGTCCGATGGATGATGCCCACATGTGGCAGGCGGTCCGTTACGTCGAGCGGAACCCCGTGCGGGCGGGCCTCAGCGTCCACGCCGAGCAGTACCCGTGGTCGAGCGCCGGCGGGCACGTCGGCCGCCGCAAGGACCTGCTGCTGTCGGGCGACCTCGAGCACAAGGGCGTGGTCGAGGACTGGGCCGCATGGCTGCGCGAGACGGATGACGAGGAGTTCCTCACGTATCTCCGCAAGAAGACCCGGACGGGCCGCCCCTTGGGCGACACGACTTTCGTGGCCTACATGGAAGCCCTCGCCGGCCGGGCGCTCACCAACCGTAAAGTCGGCCGACCCAGACAATAGGGAGAGTCGAGGGCGGTCGCGGTGGGGTAGGTCGGGCAGATCTGTTGGCCGCCCCTTTCGGTTGGCGGTGCCTCTCTGGCCCGACCGTGCTCCGTTTCCAGA
>CAYGWP010000223.1:0-9554 GCA_964353455.1 uncultured Anaerolineales bacterium | reverse complement strand
GGTGAGGGGGGAGCGGCTTGGCACCCCTCACCCGGCCTTCGGCCACCCTCTCCCACAAGGGGAGAGGGTTTGACACCTCACAGTTCACCCCCTACCCGGCGCCACATCTCCTGCTCGACCCACGGCTCCAGTTGCGCGATGCCGAGGTGCCGGGCGCCGTCGATGGGGAGCGCGGCGGGGCCGACGGCGGGCAGGGTCTTGGCGCGCTCGTAGGAGACATCCTGCGAGGCGCCGGCGATGTCGGCGGCGGCGCCCGCGCGGTCGCCGATCTTGTTCGCCGCAAAGAAGATGCGCCGGCATCCCTGGCCGACCGAGACGGCGGGCGCATGGCCGGGCGAGAACGTGTTATCACTCATATAGACATCACTAATGCCGGATGGGATGGCGATCTCGCTGCGTTTTTCCTTCGAGCCGTTGGGCCCGATGCGGTTGCCCGTGACGACGACGCGGTCGCCGCCGGTGCGGACGGGCGGGCGCCAGAGGACGCCCTCGAGGCCGTTGCCAACGATCGTGTTCCCCTCAATGAGATGGTCGGTGTCGCGTTCGCCGATGGAGACGCCGGCGGCGCCGTTGCCCAGGAACTCGTTTCGCCGGCAGATTGAGTGTGTGGTCCTCAAGCAGTAGTATATGCCGCAGTTGCCGTTGTCGTGCGAGCGGCAGTCCTGCATGATGTATCGCACGCTGCCGCTGCCGGGATGGAGTCCGTGGCCGGCGTTGTGGTGGACGTGACACCGGTCGAGCAGCACGTCGGTGCACTGCTGGAAACTGATGCCGTCGCCGCGGTAGTCGCGGACCTCGACATTCCTGACGGCGATGCGGGCGGAGCGGATGCAGAAAACGCCGCCGCCGCGGCAGCCGTTCAGGAGGAAGGTTTCCTCGGCCGAGTTGCCGTCGATGACAAGGTTCTCGACGGCCGCATCGCGGACGCCCTCGGCCTCGATGATCGGATACACCGAGATGACCCTGGCGTGCTTTGACACGTGGTAATCATGGTTGAGCATGCGGTTGATGAATAGGCGGTCCCCCTCTCGGCCGATGACGGTGGCCACTGTGGTGTAGAAGCCGCCGGCGTTTGAGTCGAGGATGTGGACGCCCGTGCCGACAGGGAACTTGTCGGGTTCCTCGACAGTGACCTCGTAGTGGCCGTAGCCGAGGAAATCGGGGATGTTGCTCTGGACGCTCGGCACTTTCTTGAGGATCGCGCCCTCGGCGCCGACGATGCGGACCCCGGACCGCAGGTGCAAGGCATCGTGCATGAGGTAAGTGCCGGCGGGGAGGAGCACGTCTCCACCTCCGGCGGCCGCGGCGTCATCGACGGCCCGCTGGATGGCGGCGTTGGTCGCCCCCTGGTACTTGCCTTCGCCGACGGTGATGGTCTTCATCGGATTCTCCGTTCGGGGGATGGGAGGAATCTGCCCTGTGCGGGCGGTTCCTTCGCAGCCTGCCACGATGCCTGCGGCAACGGCGGCCTTGAGGGAAGTCCCGAGGAACTTGCGGCGTGAATGTTTGCCCGTGGCCATGCCATCGCCTCGCTGGGGTACTGATGCCGTGGGGGCGCCTGTTCGCGGGTGCAGTATAATCGGCGGAGCGGCGGGCGTTCAACTCTTTCCGCCGAGATAGCAACGACAGGCGGCAATATCCAGATGCACGCTGGCGCTCAGATAGTAGAATGTTCCGCGAAAGGAGCGGACACGCCATGAAACGCGGCCCGATGATGCGGCGGGAATTTCTGAAGACGGTCGGCATCGCGGGAGCGGCGCTCAGCGCCTCGCGGTGGACTCACGCGGCGACGAGCCCCGCGCCTGCCACACCGGCGGCCGCGCCGGCAACTGTCACTGCACCGCCGCAGAGTACGGCGTGGCTCGATTGCCGCCTCGGCCCCATGCCGGGCCGCGAGAAGGCGCGGCTGCTTATCATGACGCTGGGCGACCGCGTCGAGCGGGCGGTAATGGAGCCGATGGGAATGGCCGCGGTGGATGTGTCGGGCCTCAAGATGGAGGGCGGGCGCATCACCGGCCAGATCACCGTCGCCCATGAGCGGCGCGAGCAGAACCACTCTGTGCCGACGCTGGCCAGCCGGATGCCTCTGCGGCTGGACCTGGCCGTGGACGGCGGGCAGGTCAAGGGTACGTTCTCCGGCTCGTGGCCGCGGAGCGAGAAATCGCCCACGGTGGCGGCGGACGTGAAGGGCGAGGTCTCCGGCGTGCGCCTGGACGACGCCCGCCTTCGCGCCGAGAACGGCCTTGCCGCCGACGCCACGTGGCCGTCGTGGCTTGGGCCGAACCAGAACTTCTCGAGCGGCCCGTGTGCGCGGCCGGTCGTGGACGACCTCAACAAGAGCCGCATGGTGTGGGCAAGCCAGTACATAGGTCCATGCGAGTCCGGCTCGCAGCGGTACGGCGCCTGCGTCGGCGTGCCGCCCGCCGGCGGCGGCGCGTCACCGCTGGTCTCGAAGGGCCGCGTGTACCAGTTCCGCTACCAGGCGGCGGGGGATGTTTACCAGAAGTTTCTGGACGACCAGATGGCCGGCCCGCGCGGCGACGAGTGGCGGCAGAAGATGGCGGCCGTAGGATGGACCGACGCCGACATGCGCCGGCGCTGGTCGATCGATGCCGACGAACAACTCGTCTGCATCGACGCCGCAACCGGACGCACGCTCTGGACGGTCACCTGGCCGGGCGAGGGGATCAACCTTTTCGACCACAAGTGCAGCCTGACGAACCACACGGGCGCCGTGGCCGACGGGAAGGTCTTCGTCTTCGGGGCACTCGGCATCGTGCGGTGCGTCAGCGCCGACACCGGCGAAGTCCTATGGCGGACCGAGGTGCCGGGCTACTCCGATTACATGAGGAAGTTCAAGGCCGATGCCCTGGCGAAGCGGAACATCGCCGCGCCCACGCGGTCGTTCCTCCACGGCCTGAGCACCGGCGGCGCCGCGGTGATCGCGCCGGACGGCATCGGGGCATGCGGCCTGGTGGGCCTCGATGCCGCAAGCGGCAAGGTCCTCTGGCGGGCGCCGGGCGTCCTGGGGGGCCACGTCACGCCGCCGGTCTGGACGAAAGACGGCAAGGCCTATGTAATCGCCGCCAGCAATAAGGGCGTGGTCACCTGCCTGCGTGCCGATGACGGCACTGTGGCATGGAAATATGATAAGGCCGGCGCCGTCGAGGGCACCCCCCTGCTCGTCGGCGACCTGCTTATCCTGCCCCGCTTGACGGAGGAGGAGCGGAAGGCCCTGCCGAAGGTGGAACCCGGAGACGCCCCCGCGACCGCGCCCGGCGACAATATCGGCCGGCTGGCATGCCTGGCGCTCTCGCCACAGGGGGCCGAAGAGAAATGGGTGTCGCCCGTGGAGTGGGGCGCCCCCTGGTACACGCCGGTCGGAACGGCGTCGGGCGATCTCATCTGCTTCCGCGGGAACTACCGGTACCACGTCGTGAGGGCGGCCACGGGCCAGCGCATCGCGTCCACTCCGCTCTCCGCCGCGGTCCGCTGGGACGAGGGCACCATGATGGCCGTGCCCGGCATGTTCATCCCGAACCCAGACAGCCAGCACGGAAACACGAAGATGTTCACGATCCCCGCGGCCGCCGGGGCGAAGTGCGGGCCGATCTGGCTTCCGCCGCACCCCACCGCCACCACCTACGAGGTGGCCATGACGCACGCCTGGGCCGACGGCCGCCTGTTCATCCGCGGCAATGATGCCCTGTACTGCTACGACCTGCGGAGACCGGCTGCCTCGTGAGCGGCCCCTCTACCGCCCGGACGCGGACGTGGAATTCACATATTCAGAGTGTGTGCGCGGCGGGTCTCCTGACCCGCCGCGCGACCGGCGTCCCAGGGCGCAGTGGGTCGGGAGACCCACCGCGCCAACCCACAAGATCAACTGTGGCGAACCACTATAGGGCGTCAAGGAACCCCCAGCCGCCGGCCTTGTGGTAGCGGGCGGTGATGTCGGCGGGGCGCATCCAGGCCACGCGGCCGGCCAGGTGCGTGCGGACCCGCTCAATGACCGTCGTGAACGCCCGCCAGCCGACGCCCTTGGCCGGGTTGAGGCCCTGCCAGTGGGCGTACCAGATGCAGTACGGGTCGCCGGCCTGGAGATGGCGGATGATGATGCCCGACTTTCCATCGGCCGAGATGTAGTAGTCCGGGTTGACGCGCTTCGGGTCGTTCTCCCAGATGCCGAACTGGTCCGTGGCATTGGGCATGAGGTCGTACACGCCGCAGTCTCCATCGCTCGCCTTCTGATGGATGCCGAAGTCGGTCTCGCTTGAGCCGAAGAAGCACGGGACGGCGCGGCCGCGGAACTTCCCTTGTTTGGCCAACCCCAGGAGCGCCTTCCAGAGAGCGGGGTTCGGGTCGGTGTGGCCGGCGGCGCGGAGTTCGGCGTACCGGCGATTGCACGCATCGCAGCCGCAACCCGGCCAGGTGAGTCCCGTGAACTTGATTCCCGCCCGGTCGCCCTCGGCGATGATGCCGCCGATGTACCGCTCGTACTGCTCGGCGGTGACGGCGGGGTCGTACAGCCACACGCCTTCGTGGACGGCCCCGTCCGGCTCTCGGCCGGAGTCGAAGTCGAAGAGGCCGCGGTGGGTCATCAGTTCCACGTGGGTATCAATGCCGCACTGCCACGCGCGGACCACCTGCTTGAGGAACGCCTGCCCTTCCTCGCCTGGGCTGCGGCAGATGGACCTGCCGCCGGAGGCGAGGAGCGCGGTGGATTCGCCGGCGATCCCCTGCTCCGCGCAGTAGTCGAGGAACGTCTGGAAGGCCTTGGCGCCGGCGACGGTGGGGCTGGTGTCGTCGCAGTAGAACGAGAGGAGCATCTTGCGTTTGCGGGGCTCTTTAGGTTCCTCGGCCGACGCCCGAGTCAGCCACCCGCAAGCGGCCGCCGCCGTCGTCGTTGCCGCAGCGCCGAGGAACCGGCGGCGGGGAAAACCGCATCGGCCGGGTTTCATGGAATGGCCTCCGAAGAAGGATAACAGTGGAGAGGAAGTAATGTGCCACCCCCTAAGACTGACGCAGTACGAGAGGAAGCCCGCCGCCGCGACAATGCGCATTCGCCTCATTTATGAAGGATTCCGGTTCCGGCGCTTTACGTAGGGGCAACCCCACGTGGTTGCCCTTTACTTCAGTTCCGCCACTTCCTTTTCTGTCAGCGCCCGGGTGAAGAACTTCACTTCGTCGATGATGCCTGTGGCGGCAACGCCGGCCGGGCGGGCGCCTATCCAGAGCGGGAAGTCGCTCGTGGCCAGCGGGCCCATCAGCATGCCCTCGGCATCCTTCTTGCCGTCCACGTAGAACCTGACGGTCTTGGAGTCATTGACGCACACCACCAGGTGCCACCGGCCGTCAGCGACCTTCGTCGCACCAACAATGTGCAGGCGCGGCTCGCTCGCATTCTTATAGTCAAGAAGGCCGCTCAGGACGCCAGTCTGCATGACCCACAAATCGAGGTTGCGGCACTTCTTGTCCTCGGGGTAGATGGGGCCGCCCCGCCAGACGATGTATTGATAGTCGCGCGCGTCCTTCAGATTGACCCAGGCCGCGAACGTGTACTGGGGCGAGTTCAGATATGGAGCACTATCGATCAGCACGTAACCTTTACCGTCGCACGCCAGGGCGCGGCCGCTCTTTCCGTCGGTCCACTTAAGACCGCCCTGGATGCGGCCGTTGTTGGGGCCGGCGGCGTTCTTCACAACGTCGCCGCCGCCTTCGTTGAAGGTCCACCAGCCCGTGAGGCCCATGGCCTTGCCGCAGCCGCCCGCAAGGACCAGGCACATCGAAACGAGACACCCTAGACCGATCACCTTCGCCGTTTGCATAGCGCCACCTCCCAGAAATGAACTGTCCGCTGTCTCACTCCAGAAATGAACTGTCCGCTGTCTCACTAACCGGCCGCGCTCATGGTTCCGCAATCGGCAGGCCCGGCGGCCTACCAGTACCAACCGAAGTAGTACGACCTGGGAATCACGAAGTCTGCGGCGAACTTTTCGTAGGCGGCGCGGCGGTCGGCGCTTCCCCTGCGCATGTTGTCGCCTTCGGCCCATTGGGTCAGCCCGCCCAGGCACATGAGGGATTCCTGGAAGGCCTTCTCGGCCTCGGCCATTTGCTTGCAGGCGGCCTCGGTGGCCTCGGCGTCCTTCTTATCCTGGGTGGTGATGGACCCCGGGGCGAGTTTCTTGGGCTGATAGCGGCTGTACTTGGCGGTCAGGGAGGCGATGATCTGTGTTCCGAGTTCGGCCATTTTGGCCCCGGCAATAGTGCCGAGTTCGTGCGGCCCGTCGGCCGGCACGTCGGCCGCAAGGATCAAGAGTTGCCGCGCCTGCTCGGCGACCGGCTTGAATGTAACCATGACGTCCTGCGGCAACCGCGCCCGCTGGACAGCCGACAGCCTCGCCTTGAGGGCCTTCGCGCGGGCGATCGCCACGCGGACAAGGGCCTCGTTGAGGGCCGCATCGTCGGCCACGGTTCGCGCCTGTGTGCCGGCCTCGACCTTCGGGGCGGGCACCCCTGGCGCGGCATACACGCCGCTGGGCGAGAACTTCATGACCTCGGCGATCGCATCCACCTTGATGTAATCGTCGCTGGTCTTCTCGTACCGCTCGCGGACCCGCAGGTAGGCCGTTGTCGCCGCGGCCCACTGCCCTTTCTTGCGGAGGGAGTCGGCGGTGATGCGAAGGGCCTCGGCCTTGGCGGCCTCGTCGCGTGCGGCCGTGAGGAACGCCTTGGCGGCCTCAAGTGCCTTGTCGAAATCGCCGGCCGCATAGTAGCCGCGGATGTCGGCGATCCGCTGCTGATCCTCAAGGAGGCCCGGCCCGGCGGGCTTCGAGGGCGTGATGGTGACGCCGCCGGTATCGGCGGGGGCCTTGTTGCCCGGCGTGACGGTGACGCCGCCGCCGGTGTCCGCGGGGGTCTTGCCGCTGGGCGTGACGGTAACAGTAACGCCGCCTGTACTGGCTGGCACTTCCGCCCAAGCCGACGCTCCCGAAAGGCCGACGGCCAGGAGAACGATCACGAGTTTCCGCATGGTGTTTCTCCAACAAGGAATCCTGACTTACCACCAGTTGATCCAGTTGCCCCACTGGCTCGTGGTGCTATCTGTGGGCGGAGTGAACTGGGGCGCCAGTCTTTTGTAGGCCTGCTGGCGGTCAGCGCTGTCGGCCGTGGCCCTGCCGTTGTCGGCCGAGCCGCCGACCTTCGCGAGAACCGCCTGGAACGATGACTCGATCTTGGCAAGTTCATTGCAGAGACCTTGGTACTTTTCCATGTCGCGTTTCTGGCTGCTAGTGAGCCGCTTGTCCGCGATGGCCTGCTGGAACTCGGCCTGCTTGGCCGTGAGAGTGGCGATGACCTGCCTGCCGAGTTCGGCCATGCGTTCGGCGGCGGCGGCCGCGGCCTGCTGCTCCGCCTCCGGCGATAGGGTCGGCGCGATGCCCCGTAGTTGGCGGAGTTCGACGGCCAGCGGCTCATAAAGGGCGACCACTTCCTGCGGAGACCGCGCCCGCTTTATCGCGGGGATGCGGGCCTTGAGTTTGGCCGCGCGGCCTTCGGCCACGTGCAGGAGCGCCTCGGCCAGCCCGGCATCATCGGCCAGGGTCTTCGACCCCCCGCCCGCGGCGGCCGCGGCTGCCGCAGCGGCCATCGGCGGATATACGCCGGCCGGCGATGCTCGGAGCACCTCCGCCGTCGCATCATTGCGGGCGTAATCGTCGGAGGTCTTGTCGTACCGGTCGCGCAACTTCGAGTACGCGGCCACGGCGGCCTTCCAGTCGCCCTTCTTGCGGGTGGCCTCGGCCACGAGGCGGCAGGCCTCGGTCCTGGAGTCCTCACCCTTGGCGCTGCGGAGGAGCGCAGCGCCCGCCTTCAGGACATCGTCGTACTTGCCCTCGCTAAAGAGGGTCTGCATCTCGGAGACCTTCTGCTTCTCGTCGGCCCCGCCCGCAGGAGCGGCGGCGTCCCCGGTCTTTGGCGCGGTAGGCCCCGCACCCCACACGAATGGGTCCGCGCCCAGCGCCGAATTCGCTGCAACGATGAGAACCAGCAGGGAAGCAGCCGATATGGCTCGCATACCATTCCCCTCCCCTGACGTGCCCGAGCGGAACGGCGCCTTTCTCGCTTCTACGATACTACAAACCTCCCGCCCAAGGGCAACAAGAATCCCGCGGAGGCGCACCAAAAGCGCCCCGCTTGGTCTAACGTACGACGGAGGCCCTTAGTGCATATTTCAGGCACGTTGTTTTATTATTAGACGCAAGAGCGGCCGATTTGTTCCCGGCGACGCACAAGAGCCGAAACTGGCGCTGCCCGCTACTTCGCCTCAACGACGATGCGGAATCCGATGTCCGTGCCGCGCGAGGCCGGCGGGTTCTTGCCGCGGTATGCCGACCGCGCGTACTTCGGGCCGCAGAACCACGATCCGCCGCGCATCACCCGGTCCTCGCCCTTGTCGGCGCCGATCGGATCGGCGGCGGCATCCTTCGAATACGGGCCGTGCCAGTCGCCGCACCATTCCCAGACGTTGCCGGTCATGTCATAGAGGCCCCAGGCGTTGGGCTTAAACTTGCCGGCGGGCGCAGTCAGCGCAAAGCCGTCCTGAAAGTTGAAGACGGTCCAGTTCGGGTTGCGTTTCTTGGCAGTCTTGTCGGCGACGTTGGCGAGGCCGGCCCCTTCATCGGGGTTATCGCCCCACGGATAGGCGGTCGAGGCGCCCGCGCGGCAGGCGTACTCCCACTCGGCCTCGGTGGGCAGGCGGACGGTCTTGCCGGACTTTTTCGAGAGCCACTTGCAGAACTCCGTGGCATCGTTCCAACTTACGCACACGACGGGCATGTCGTCGGTCTGCTCGAAGCGCGGCTTCTGCCACGTGGCGCCGCGGCCCTTGTCCCACGAGTCGCCGTCGAAGACCGACGCCCAGCCTTCCTTCTCGGCATCGGTCTTGTAGCCGGTTTCCTTGACGAACGCGGCGAACTGCGCCCGCGTCACCTCATAGATACCCATGTAGAATGGTTTACTGATTGTCACCTGGTGCTGGACCTCATCGTCGGCGCGCCCGGCCTCGGCTGCGGGGGACCCCATGGTGAACTTGCCGGCCGGGATGAGCGTGACCTTGAGCGCAGCGCCGGCGCCGAGGTCGAGTGCGAGTTCCTTTGCCGCCTCGGCCCGCGCCGCCTGCCCGCACGCCAGCACCACGGCCGCCGCAAGGCTGATGGCCGCCGCAGCACCGAACAGCCTCCGGCCCGTCGTCAAGAGTCCTGACATGAGTTCTCCTCCTGGGTTCGTCGATTCTCCAATCAACGGACTGCCCGCCGCTTCCACGGCGGGCTCGGCTCCGTTTCTTCGGCCCACCAGCATACCAAGCACGGCCGGTGCGATGCAACGCATTATCGGCTCGCCGCGCAATCCTTGCGTCGCAGGCGGGGCGGTGCGTAGAATGCGGCCGTGGCGGGCGGATCACCACGGCCACGCAAACAGGTCGCCGCGGCGACCAGGCCGTGGGCGTGCCACCCGGCTCAGGCGACGAGGCGCACCATATGATGGGGCGGAGCCTG
>CAYGWP010000222.1:0-14512 GCA_964353455.1 uncultured Anaerolineales bacterium | reverse complement strand
GATGGAGATCGAGTTCTTCTGCCACCCGAAGGATGCCGACCGCTGGTACCAGTACTGGCGAGACGCCCGGTACAAGTGGTACGTCGGGCTGGGCCTTGGGTCCTCGAAGTTGCGGCTGCGCGACCACGAGAAGGAGGAACTTGCCCACTACGCCCGCGCGTGCGCCGATGTGGAGTACGAGTTCCCGTTCGGCGTTTCGGAACTGGAGGGGGTCGCGAACCGGACCGACTTCGACCTCTCGCAGCACCAGAAGTTCTCGGGCCGAGACATGACCTACTTCGACGATGAGACGAAGGAGCGGTTCATCCCGTACGTCATCGAGCCGTCGGGCGGCGTGGACCGCGCGACCCTGGCGTTCCTGTGCGAGGCGTACGCCGAGGACGAGGCCCCGGACGAGAAGGGGGCCATGCAGAAGCGGACCGTGCTCAGGTTCCACCCGCGCCTTGCGCCCATCAAGGTGGCGGTCTTCCCGCTCGTCAAGAAGGATGGGATGCCCGACAAGGGCCGCGCGATCGCGGAGACCCTCAAGCCCCACATGACCACCTTCTACGATGAGAAGGGGGCGGTTGGCCGCCGGTACCGCCGCCAGGACGAGGCCGGCACGCCGTTCTGCGTTACCGTCGATGGCCAGACGATGGCCGACGGGACGGTCACAATCCGCGACCGCGACTCGATGAAGCAGGAGCGCATCCCTGCCGCCGGCGTTCTGGGGTACGTAGAGGAGCATCTGAAACGGTAGCGCCGGGGGCTGGCCTCGTACGTCCGATAATCCTCCGAGTTGGCTCCCTTTTGCCTCAAGGCTACTACAGGTTGGGGTCGATGTAACCCTTGAGCGCATAGGGTCTATCCGTATCGCCGCAAGGGGGGCGATGTGCGGCTATCGTGCGCCGGTTCGGCTCGGGCGGAGGGGATCGGGACTTGCATCGGTTTTTGATACTGGGAATGCTGGTCGGCGCGGCAGGAATTTGCGGCTGCGGGCCGACCAAGAAGGCCGAGGACCAGGCCGCCTTCGACGATGGTTTCACCGCCTTTCAGGCCGGCCAGTGGCAGCGTGCGGCTGACGGGTTCACGCGGTATCTGCGGGCGAGTCCGCAGTCGCCTCAGCGCGGCGAGGTGTACTACTACCGCGGCGAGGCCATGGCCCACCAGGGGCGGCGACAGGACGCCCTGGCCGATTTCCGTCGGGCGATTGTCGCCCAGCCGCCGCAGCCCATCGAGGCCTTCGCACGCGTGGCCATCGGGAACATCTACTACGAGGCGGGCGACGACGCCAAGGCCGTCGAGGCGTACTCCGAGGCCCTTCGCGGGCCGCAGGACCAGTTGCCCATGGACAGCCTCCTCCTGCGCGTAGGAGTCAGCCTCCAGCGCCTGGGCAACTGGACCAGTGGCGACAAGTATCTTGGTATGCTGATTGACCGATATCCGGATTCGTCGTGGGCCGCGGAGGGCCGCAGGCGGATCCGCGTCGGCGGATTCTCCGTCCAGACGGGCGCATTCGCATCGCTTGCCGCTGCCCAGGCCGAGGCCGAGCGGCTTCGCGCCGCCGGATTCCGGCCGATCCTGGCCGACGCGAAGCGCGGCACGCAGGTGCTTCACTCGGTCCGCGTCGGCAAGGTCCGGACCTACTTGGAAGCGACGTACCTGGTTGGGCAATTGACCGGCGCCGGCTTTTCGGCGCTCATTGTTCCGTAACGTTTAGCCGCGAGCCGCAGGCGAGCGCGTTAAGGAGTGCAACATGCGTCGTCACGATTACGAGAAGGAAGCGGCGCTGCGGGATCGCGTCCGGGCCGAGCCGGCGCGGCCGGAGTTTCACGCGGAACTGGGCGCCTGGCTGATGAGGGCCGGCCGCCTCGCCCAGGCCCGCGAAGCGTTCCAGACGGGCCTCGCGCAGGCCGCTCGGACCGCCCGACTCCGGCACCTGCTTGGCCTCATCTTCGCCGGCGCGGGTGACTACGATTCCGCCGAGCGTCACGTCGCGCGGGCCGCCGAGCAGGACCCGGCGCGATTCGAGTACCTGCGGGACCTGGGCCTGGTGCAGGGCGCGGCCGGTCGGACGGCGTCGAGCGTGGAGACGCTGCGGCAGGCGATGAGCGTGGGCGGCGAGGCCGCCGAGGGTCTGCGGTGGCTGGTCTGCGTGGGCGAGCGTGCGATGGCGGAATCCGGGGTGCGGCCGGAACGTCGTCCGCCGCCGCCGCCGCGTCGCGCCGCCGCCATCGAGCGGATCGTCGCGCGCGACCCCGAAGTGGCCGAGGCCCTGGTCATCCATCGCGACGACCTCTCGCCCGAAGACCGCGAGACGCTGCGGGCCGCAAGGCGGGCGCTTGTGCGGCTGGCCGCGCAGCATCCGGCGTATCCGGACCTGCACTTCGGCCTGGGGCTGATTGCCGAGCAACTGGGCGAACTCGGCCGCGCGATCGAGGCGGCCGAGAAGGCCATCGCCATCAACCCGCGATACGCCGAGGCGTGCCTGCTTGCCGTGCGGCTGTACGAGAAGAGCGGCCGCCCGGTCGAGGCCGCCGAGCGGTGCAGGCAGGCGGTTGAACTCCGGCCCAAGTGGCTCGACGCCCACCTCAGGCTCGGGCACCTGATGCGCGAGCAGGGCCGCCCGCGAGAGGCCGCCGACGCCTACCGCAGCGCACTGGAGATCAACGGCAAGTGCGATGAGGCCCGCCGCAGGCTCGAGGTCCTTGAGGCCGCCCTGGTCGGACCCCCGCCAGCGGGCGCCAAGGAAGGAGGTGGCTCGTGAGTTACCTCCTGCGACTCCTGGGCAAGGGACTGGCGGGCGACTTTACGGGCTACCTGAGCAAGTATCTGAAGCCGCCGGCCGAGTCCACCCTGGAATCGGCCCAGCAGGAAGCGGCCGACCATCCGATGCGGGCCGACGCCCAACTCACGCTCGGCCTGAAGCAGATGGAACTGGGGCGCCTCGCCGCAGCCAGGCAGGCCCTCGAAAGCGCCGTCCGCATCGACGGAGACCTTGACGATGCCCGCGTGGCCCTTGCCGCCGTCCTCAGCGACCTGGGCGACCCTGGCAAGGCCGTGGAGGTCCTGGATCCTGTGTCCGCGCGGAGCAGCCAGGCCGCAACGGTCCGGTATGTCATCGGCCAACTCCAGGAGCGGCAGGGGGCGGTGATTAAAGCGGCGGCCAGTTACCGCTCGGCGCTTGCTGCCGACCCGGCCCACACGGCGGCCCGGCAGCGTCTGGCCGCGCTGGAACTTGTGGCCGGGAACCTCGACGCCGCCGCGCACCATTACTCGACGCTCAAGCGGCAGGAGCCGGGCGACTTTGAGACCCGGATGAACCTGGCATCGCTTCACGTCCGCCGCGGGGACATGGAATCGGCCGTCATCGAGTTCCAGGACGCCCTCCTGATCGAGCCGGACAACTGGGAAGTCCGCTGCCGCCTGGCCGAGTGCCTTGAAGACCAGGGGATGATCGACCAGGCGCTCGACGAAATCCGCCGCGCGCTCGATGCCCATCCCGAGTACCCTGACCTCCATTTTCACGCCGCGCGCCTCCTTGCGGCCGCGGGCGACATCGAGTCGGCCGATTACCACCTCCGCCAGGCGCTGGCGATCAATCCGAGATATCTCGATGCCCTGGTCCTCAGGGGCCGCGTCCTCGTGGAACTCGGAAAGCCCGAGGAGGCGGTCGTCCACTACGAGCGTGCCAGCCGCGTCAACGACAGTTACCTGGAGGCGTACGCGGGCCTGGCTGTGGCGTACCGGCAGATCGGGATGGCGGAGCAGGCGGATGAGGCCGTGGAGATGGCCGTGCGCATCGCCCCCGGCTCGTCGCGGCTGTACCAGGAGATGTCGCGGCTGGCCCTCAGGTCAAGCCTGGCATCGGCCCTGGGGCATGAACTGGGCATGCCGGGAAAGGCGATGGTCCCCGTGGTGGATGAACTCGACGCGTCGGATGTTCTCGCGGCGGAATTGCGGGAACACGCCAAGGTGGTGGCCGACCATCCGGACTTCGCGGACTTTCGATACCGCTATGGCCTGCTCCTGAAGAGCGCCGGGCGGATTGAGGAGGCGCTGGTGGAGTTCCGCGCGGCCGTTAAGATCAACCCCACGTACGTCAAGGCGCTCGTGAAGTTGGGCCTGGCGGCCTGGGAAGCCGGAAGGCTGGGGGAGGCCACCGAGGCGCTCGGAAAGGCCGTCAATCTCCAGCCGGAATACGTGGACCTGCACTATCGGCTCGGCCTCGTCTATGCCGACCAGGGACTCTGGCCGCTGGCTGTCGAGCAGTATCAGAAGGCCCTCGAGCGGCAGCCGGGTGCGGCTGGGATTGAGGCGAGCCTTGCCCTGGCGCTCGACAACATGGGCCTCTTGGGCGAAGAGGCCCTGCCGCGTGCCGCCGCCCCCGTCGGGCCGACTGCGAACGAGTAATCGAGCCGCGACCGTAAGAGCCTGCCCTGAGCGCAGCCGAAGGGTCGCGGGTATTTCCTCACGTGTTGAGTACCCGCGGGGTTACGCCAGCGGCTGGAGGGCTATTTCTTGGCTTTGGTTTTCGTCGGCGGGGCGGGCTCGGCCGGAATGCTCTCCGGCGTGGCGCCAAGATGCTTTTCGGCGGACATCATCTTCAGGACCCGGCGTGCGTGGCGGCCGGCATCGAACGGCGCCGTCAGCCACACCTCCACCATCCGGTGTATCAGTTCGTCTCCCAGCAGGTCAGCCGCAAGACACAGAACGTTCGCATCGTTGTGCCTGCGGCTCATTTCGGCCGTCAGTTCATCGTGGCAAAGCGCGGCCCTGATGCCGCCCACCTTGTTGGCCGTCATCGTCATGCCGATGCCCGAGCCGCACATCAGTATGCCGCGCTCGGCCTTCTTCTGGGCCACCATCAGGCACGCCGGGATGGCGTAGTCCGGATAGTCGGCAGACGACTCGCTCGTCGTGCCGCAATCCACCACCTCGTGGCCTCGCTCGGCCAGGAAGTGCTTGAGGCGTTCCTTGCTCTGGTAGCCGCGATGGTCGCTTCCAAGCACGATCTTCATCAGACGACCTCCGCCATGCGCGCGGCCAAAGCCTTGTTCAAGTGGCGGGCGCACGCTCGATAGTCCTCCATCGTTCCGCCGACGGGGTCGGACACGTCTTCGCCCGAAGAATCCACCAGCGCCGCACGCGACGCCGATTCCGGCGCAAGCCGCACCACACACTCGCGCTGGCTTTCCGTCATTACCCAAATATAGTCTGCCGCCAGGAGCGCGTCAACGGTGATGGGCCGGCTCTGGTGCCCGCGGATGTCGATCCCTTGCTCGTCCATCACCTGAACTGCCGATGTGCTGGCCGGCAGCCCGGCCGCCGCGCCGGTGCCCGCGCTCGCGATCTCGACCCCGTGCAGCGGCAGTTCCTCGGGCGCGGAGCCGAGACGGTCGGCCATCATCCGGGCGGCGATGCCTACCGCCATCGGGCTGCGGCAGATGTTGCCCGTGCAGACAAAGAGCACGCGCGTCCGGGCCAGCCGCTCCACCCGCCGGGCCGTGATGGCCCCCTCGCGCAGGATCTCAAAGGAGTCGTCCTCGCGGACCCGCACGACCGTTGAGGCCCGGGCGTGCAGTGTTGGGCCGGCATCCACGATCACCGCGACCTTGCCGCGCAGGTCGGCCAGGGCCTCGTGCGCGTCGCGCGGCGCCGGCCGTCCGCCCAGGTTCGCGCTCGACCCGGCCACCGGAACGCCCGAGGCCCGCAGGATCGCCTGGCCCACAGCGCTCCGCGGGCATCGCAGGCCCACCGTCCCCTGGTAATAGACCGCATCTTCGATCATCCCGGCCGGCTTGCCCCGGTGCGGACGGCGGTCCGGGACAACGAGCGTCAGCGGGCCCGGCCACGTCTTCTGGACCAGACGCCGGGCGACCAGCGGCAGCGGCCCGGCGTACCTCTCGGCCTCGTGAGGGTCGGCCAGGTGGAGGGTGAACGGCTTGTCGGGGGTGCGGCCCTTGAGTTGCTCCAGGGCCGCGACGGCCTCGGCGCTCATGACGCTCGCGCCGACGCCATAGACCGTTTCGGTCGGGAATACGATGAGCGACCCTGAGGCGAGCGCCCGCGCGGCCTCTCGGATCGCATCCGCCTGGGCTTCGGGATCGGTCGCAGTCAGGAAGCGTGTTTCCATTTGCCGCAGATTTGAATCGGCGGCGGGCCGAAAGTCAAGCGCGCAACAAAACGGTTGGCCGGGAAAAGAACTTGACGAAACACTTTCCATGGCGTACGTTATAACGTACGTTGATCCGGAGGCTTATAATGACAACCATTGCCGTCACCGAAGCCCGCAGGAGACTGTACAAAATTCTCGACGACATCGGCCGGTCTCACGAACCGATTCACATTTCCGGAAAGCGCGGCGGGGCGGTCCTGGTGTCGGAGGACGACTGGCGGTCCATCCAGGAGACGCTCTACCTCCTGTCGATTCCGGGCATGAGGCAGTCCATCATCAAGGGCCTTAAGACCCCCGTCGAGAAGTGCTCCGAGGGAATCGGGTGGTGACCTGGACGCTTGTCTATACTGCCCAGGCGCGGCGCGACGCCAAGAAGGTCGCCAAGTCGGGGCTGCGCTCGAAGGTCGAGAAGATCCTGGACATTCTCCGGGCGGACCCCTACCGGACGCCGCCGCCTTTCGAGAAGTTGCGGGGCGACCTGCACGGGGCGATCTCGCGGCGCATTAATATCCAGCACCGTCTTGTGTACCAGGTTCTCGAGGACATTAAGACGGTCAAGATTATTCGTATGTGGACGCACTACGAATAAACCGGGCCGGCGCCCCTCAGTAGCGCCGGCCCGGTCCTATGGAGTCGCCGCGACAAGCGCTACCGGCCGCTCGCCTGGATTTGCTCAAGCACCTCGCGCGGGATGCCGAGGAACGCCTCGGCCATCCGCGGGTCGAACTGCTGTCCGGCCATCCGCCGGACCTGCTCCAGCGCATCGTCGATGCTCATCGCCTCGCGGAACGGGCGGCGGCTGGTCATCGCATCGAACGCATCGGCAATCGCCACCAACCGCGCCACAACAGGTATCTCTTCGCCCGCCCTCAGGTCGGGGTACCCCGTGCCGTCGTACGACTCGTGGTGCGAGCGGATGATCTCGGCGACTTCACCGAAGAAATCGAGCGCCTTGAGGAACTGCGCCCCCGCCTCCGGATGCCGCCGCACGAGTTTCCACTGTTCCTCCGTGAGCGGCCCCGGATGGTTGACGGCCGATTCGGGAACTGCGATCCGCCCCAGGTCGTGCAGCCGCGCCGCGATCTGGAGCGCCCCGACCTGCGATTGGCTCAGTTCCATCGCCGGCCCCATCTGCTCGGCATAGGCCAGCACGCGGGCCGAGTGTCCCTTGAGGTACGGGTCGCGGGTCTCGACCGCCTCGGCGATCGTCTCGAGCGATGCGTAAATCTGGCAGCGCTGATGGTGATGGACCTTGGCCGTCAAGATGGCCGGGCCCATGACTCGGGCGAGTTCCACGACCGTCTTGACGTCCTGGGGGCTGAAATCCCCGCTCCCGGCCGGCCGATGCAGCAGCACCACCCCGGCCGCGTGCCCCTGGCACGGGATCGGGACAGCCAACAGCCGCCCGTCGGGCCACAATTCCTTTTCGCAGGGCGCCAGGAGGACGCTCTCGGCCACATCATCCACGTGGACGCTTTTCTGTGTCTGGGCCGCGCGGCACATGACGCCCGATTTCAGCGGCTCCCGCAGCCAGCACAGCGCCGGCGGATCGTCCGCGTCCGGATGGGCCCGGACCATGAGGCCGACGGCGGCGTCGTGCTGCTCGTAGAGCGCCACCGTGCTCGTCTGGCAGGCCACGCGGTCGCCCACCAGTTCCGCCGAGAGGCCCAGCAGGTCCTCCAGTTCGATGATGCCCATGAGGCTTCGCGCGACGTCGGCCGTCAGCACCACGTCGTCTATCTGGCGGATAAGGCGCTTGTTGGAGAGCACGAGGTCGTGGCTGGCAATCTGGAGTTTCTGGTTCAACTGGGCCTGGGCCTCCTGAAGGCGGGTGTTTGACTCCGCCAGTTCAGCGAACCGCCGCTGGAACGCCTCGCGGTTGCGGCGGTTGCGGATGACCCGGCACACCGCGCGCGAAATCACGTCCAGGTCGAACGGTTTCTGAATGAAATCGGAGAACCCCAGTCGCATGGCCTCAACGCTTGCTTCCAGCGTGCCGCGTCCGGATATTGCTATCAGGCCCAGGCACTCGTTCGACTGCCGCGCTTTCTCGGCCAGCGAGAGGCCCCCCAGGCCGGGCATCACGAGGTCCGTCACCAGGCAGTCGAACTCCTGGTCGCCGAGGCGCTCAAGGGCCCGCTTCGGGTCGGCCTCGGCCACGATCTGCCACGTCGGGTCTGCCTCTCGGAGGGCGTCGGCGACCATCTGGGCGATCTCGGCCTCATCATCGACGACGAGGATCCGCGCCTCGACCTCCGTCTGCGCCAGTTCCGCTCCTGCCGCACTCATGTTCGTCAGCCCCTTCTTCGCTGCCCGCGGGCCCGCCCAGGCGAGGTCTCCGCGTCGCTTCGATTTATGCCCGCGGCTCGTATGCCGGCACGATTAGAGGAGGCCGAGCGACGTACGGCCGCGGGTCGCTCGGCCTCCGTTCTTGGCAACCACGGTGAGGGCTAGCCGCGAGAGCGAGGGGGGAGGGAGAAGGCGTCGCGCTCACCGTGGAATTCTCATGTCGGGCGCCCGGCCGGTTCACGCCCCGTGGCTTCCATACCGCGGGCCGTGCGGCGATGGCCGAGTCATCCGTTTGTCATTTTCGCTCCTTCGTTCTCCTGGATTATCGGGAAAGTCATCCGCACCGTTGTGCCCTTGCCGGGCGTCGATTCCAGTGCCATCTGTCCGCCGTTTGCCTGGACCGCCCGGAACGCCCTAGGCAGTCCGAGTCCGCGATGGCGTCCGGCCTCACGTCCGCAGAAGAACGGGTCGAACGCCCGCGCCCGGATCGCCGGGGGCATCCCCGGCCCGTCGTCGGCCACGACAAACCGAACTGCCTGCTCGGCCGAGGCCGCAACGACGGCAATCTTCACGCCGGCCCCGTGTCCGTTCGAGCACGCCTCTAAGGCGTTCTGCACGACCTCGCGAATCGCCTCGGCAACCTGTCCAGGGTCAACGTGGATGGCTGGCGCCGCCTGGGCCGCCTCCAGCGTGACCGTGGCCGGCCCGCCCAAGGCGGGCTTCCCGAACTCGGCCGCCACCGCCTGCGCCAGGCCCACAGGGTCAACCTTCTGGAACTGTGGCGCCGGTGGCCGGGCGAACTGGCGAAGTTCCGTGATGATGTCGCTGATCCGGGCCGCCTGCTCGACGATGGTCTTCAGGACATCGCGTCGGGCAGGGGCCGGTTCATCGGCCGCCAGTTGCTGCGCGCGGCCGCTGATGATAGCCAGGGGGTTGTTGATCTCATGCGCGGCGCCTGCGGCCATCTCGCCCATCGAGGCGACGTTCCGCTCTCGCAGCCGCTGGTCCTGCGCGGCCTGGAGTTCGCGGTTCACCTCGGCGAGTTCCTCGGAAAGGCTGACCAGGTCCGCCTCGGCCTGGACTCGCTTCAGGGCGACGCCCGCCATGCTCGCCAGTGCCGCCAGGTCGCTCGTCTCGGCGGGCGTCAGGCCGCGCGAAGCATTCCGCATGGCGAACACAAGGCCGCCTACCTTCCGCTGCTCCACGACCATCGGGATCGTGTGGAACGGCCCGCTCCCCAGTTCGGCGCCCTGCCGCTCGAAGAGCCAACCCTCGATCCGTTCGGCCCGAACGACCGTTCCCGCCGCCAGTGTCAGGCCGCCTTCGTCGGGCGCGAGCGCATCGAGCCCGTCTCGCCTGTTTATCGGGTAAAGGAAATGCTCCAGCAGGTCTCCATCGGCCATGCACCGGATGCCTTCGACGTAGTCGCCGTCGCGGCCGACAAAGTAGGGGACCACCGTGCCGACGCCGAGTGCCTCGCGGGCCGCCTGCGCCACGGTCTGGAGTACCTCGCGGACCGAGTGGCATGCCGCCAGCCGGCCGTTGAGGCGCACAAGGAGGTCCGCCCGGTTCGCCTGGGCCTCGGATTCCCGCGTCCGCGCATGCCCGGCACGATACAGCCGGCCCAGCCGCACGTTCGCCGCCGAGACGGCCCGCCAGAGGTCCTCCAGCGACGGCCTGGCGTCCATGCCGATGCTCCCGGCACTGATGTCAAGCACCTGGGCCAACTGATGGCCGATTTGCGCCGCCCCGCCGCCCGAAAGCCCCAGCCGCTCCGCCGCCTCGGAGGCGCTCTCCCGAACCTGGTCGCTCTTCAGGTAACTGAACCCCTCCTGCCGCGCGATAATGTCGGCAAGGCTGACCACCTGCGCCAGCGGCCCGAGGCCCGTCCGCTCGGCCGAGGGCACCTCTGCCTGATGGTGGAGCCAGATGGCGTTCTGAAGCATCTGCGAGAAGCCCCATCGCTGCGCGAGACGTTTGCCGACGATGGCGTGGTCCACACCGAGGACGGCCCGCTCGGCCTCCAGCAGGTCCGCACCCCCGGATTCCGCACGGGCCAGCACTTGGGCGTATGACTTGGGCATCACCAGCGCCAGGGCGATGAAACCGATGTCATGCAAAATTCCGGCCAGCAGCGCCTCCTCGGGCCGCACCGTGCCGATACGGCTGGCGATGATCTGTGCCGCCATCCCCGACGCCAGGATGTGCCGCCACAGCCGGTTCACCGGGAGTTCGCCGAGCGTCTCCGGGCCAAGGGTGTCAATGCTGAGGAAGTTGGCGGTCAGGAGGTCTATCGGCAACGCTTCGATGATGGCCTGAACGCTCGTGGCGGACTCGGGCGTGCGGCCGCTTTCCATCGCCAGGCGCAGAGCACGGGCCGACAGCGCCGCATCGGCCTCGATCACGAATTGGATGTCGCGGCGGTTCGGATGATCCGCCCCCAGCAGCGCGAGCAGGTGATGGGCAACCCCGGGCAGGGTCGGCAACTGGTCCACCTCGTCGAGGAGGACCTCGATTTTTCGACGTTGGAGGCCCGAGGCCGACATAAGCGGGTTCCCTTCCGGCGCCGGCTACATCTTGAGAAGTTCTGAAATCTTGTTGATGAGTTCATCTACCTGGAAAGGCTTGTGCAGAAAGGCCTGGATCCCCATGTCGTAGAGCGCCTGGAGTTTGTCTTCCTCGACGATGCCGCTTATGATGATGATCCTGATGTCTTCCAGGCCGGGGTTCGTGCGGATCGCCTTCGCAACGACGTTGGCGTTGATGTCCGGGAGCATGTAGTCAAGGACGATGACGTCGGGGTGGAACTGCTGCGTCAGAAGGCCGGCGTCGTATCCGCAGGCGGCGGTCTTGACCTCGAATCGCCCGTCGCGGTCCAGCGCATCGACCAGCATCTCCACGATCTCGGCCTCATCATCCACCACGAGCACCTTCTTCTTGCTCGTGTCGAGGTTCGACAAAGGAATGCCGTTCTCCTTCATGAACTTGGCCAGACTCTCGCGCGGAATCCGCCGGAAGCGGGAACCGGGGACATAGAATCCCGCCAGTTTCCCGGAGTCAAAGCACCGGATTATTGTTTGCTGGCTCACGCGGCAGATCTTGGCGGCATCCCCTGTAGAGTAAACCTCTTTCATCGCACGCTCCCTCGCTCGGCCCCTCGCATCGCGTGTGACAACTGCGCATAGCAATTTTACCCATCTCGCCCATCTTGCCAAATTATGTATCGGCGGCGGGGGGGTGTCAACTTAAAACTTTCACTTTGCTAAACTGGGAAGAAGCGGTTATTTCAGAAGGCCAGGTCCGATAATGTGGGGCCGCACGCATCACGCACTACAAATACATGATCCGCAATAGACAGAGGGCTGAACCTTTCGTTCAGCCCTCGACGCTGACTTCCGAATTATCAGGCGGGCAGCCGAATCCTTTCGCGTCAAGCCGTAGAATCAACCGCCGTAACGGAAGGCATCCACCTGGTCATCACCAGCCGCCCCAGCCGCCGCCGCCGCCGTAGTTCGGCGTCTGCCACTGGCCGCTCTTGCCGTAGTCTCTTGGCTGGCCCGTATTGGGGTCGACGTTCGGGTCAGTGGTGCTCGTGCCGCCGCCGGCGCTGCCCTTCTTGGCGGTCTTGGATTCCTTCACCAGTTTCTCAAGTGCAGCCTTGGCGGTTGAGTTCTCGGGATCGAGTTTCAGGACCTCACTGTAAAGGCCGCCGGCCGCCCGGAGGTCCTTCCGCTGCTGTGCATCAGCGGCCAGGTCAAGCAGCAGCGACACCGCCTTCTCGCGGCAGGGCTTCTCGTACTGCTCGATGATCGGCTGCTTCTCATCTTCCTTCCGCAGGCCGGCCGCCACTGCCTTGGCCTTGTTCGTCGCGTTGATGTACTGCCCTGCCGCCTGCAACTTGAAATTGGTGAGGGCCTTCTGGTTCTGCTTCTCGGCGGGCTTCTGAGTTTCCTTCGTGAACAGATCCATCGATTTCTCGGCCACCGCGATGATGTCCTTGATCGGCTTCGTAAGCGTGGCCATCCGCATCTCCTGCGGGTCCTTCGTCGGGGCGCCGTTTGTGGTCCCCGCGGCCGGCACTGCGGCCGCTGCGCCTGCCTCGGCTTTTGCAGGGGCAGCGCCGGCCCATGCGGCTGCCGAAAGACCCAGTACCAGCGCGCTCACCAGTCCCACGAGCATCGCGTGTCTCATCGCCAGTCTCCTTGTCCGTGCATGGACTTTCACCACCCCACCTTGCTAAACATACCAACTGCCACAATATTGTACGTCATATTTGACGCCGAAGCACAAGAAAATGTTCACTCAAAGGACATCACGGCCGCCCCTGCGCCAGGGCCTTGATCTCGCGGACCCACGCGGTCGCCGCCGCTTCGTCGGCCGCCTCGGCCATGATCCGCAGAATCGGCTCCGTGTTCGACGCCCGGACATGAACCCAGCCGCCTTCCCACGCAAGATGGAGGCCGTCTCGCGTATCGGCCGTGGCGCCCGGAAACCGCTTCCGCACGGCCTCAAAGACCGCTGCCGGTTCCGCACCGCCCAGCGGCACCTTGTCCTTGACCATCTTATAGGCCGGCAGTTCGGCTGTCAACTCGCTCAACGGGGTTCCGCGTTCGGCCAGCATCTCCAGGACAAGCGCGGCCCCGACCAGGCTGTCGCGGACCGGCCCCACGCGCGGGTCGATCACGCCGCCGTTTCCCTCGCCGCCGATGATGCAGTTCTCGCGGGCCATCGCCTCCGCCACGTTCAGTTCGCCCACCGGCGTGCGGAAGAGCCGCACACCCGCCTCCGCAGCCACATCATCCATCATCCTGGAGGTCGAGAGGTTGCACGCCAGCGGCCCCCGCTCGTGCGTCAGCCGATGCCGGCACGCAAGCGCCAGCGTGTATTCCTCGCCTATCGCCCGCCCCGCCTCATCGACCAGGCTCAGCCGGTCGGCATCCGGGTCGAGCGCCAGGCCCACCGCCGCCCGATGCTCGCGGACCGCCCGCCCCAGGTCGCCCAAATTCTCCGGAATCGGCTCCGGCCCGCGGCTGAAGAGGCCCGTCGGCTCGCCGTTGATCATGACGCACCGGCAGCCCAGCCGCTCAAGGAGCATCGCCATCTCGGCCCCGCCGGCGCCGCTGCCGGCATCCACCACCACGCGCAAGCCGCTCGCACGCACCGTCGCGGCAGTCACGATGGCCGCCGCACGCTCGACGTGGACGGCCGCCGCATCGAGGGCGAACTCGGCCGTGCCGACGGCCTCGGCCGACACCGGGGCGGAGGCCTCCCGCTCGTACAGGTCCAGCACCGCCTGGCCGGCCTGGCGCGACAGGGCCATACCCTCCGGCGAGAGGAGTTTTATGCCGTTCCACGCCGTCGGATTGTGGCTGGCCGTGATGACCGTGCCCCCCGCCGCCGTGGTGTGCCTCACCATCACGCTCACGCCGGGGGTGGAGAGGATTCCGCAATCGACCGCCTTGCAGCCGGCTGCCGCAAGGCCCGCTCGGAAGGCATCGGCCAGCATCGGCCCGGACGGCCGCGAGTCCCGCCCCATCACCACCGTAGTAGTAGGGTGCGTGCTTGCACGCACGCCGGGTCCTGCGGCGCCCCGCAGGCGCCTGCCGAACGCCAGGCCGAACCGGGCGGCCTCGCGCGGGCCGAGTCCATCGCCGATCACCCCGCGTATTCCCGAAATGCTCACGATCAGTTGAGCCATACCGTCTCCGCGGTGCCCGCCTCGCGTGCAGCATAATGTATCGGCCGGCGGGGGAAGGCAAGGCAAAACATTGTGGATTGTGGATCACTACTGTCCGGTTAAGGTTTTTCGGTTCAGATGCAAGTGCTTGAAAGAGCAAATGTTACATTGCAGGGCGACCGTTTTTGATTTCGACTTGCCCGGCCGGTTTGGCCATGATTCTTCCAGCCCTCGCTGGAAAGGATCGTCGCATGCATACCGGACGGATCGTGTTCGCTCAGTTGATGGACTTCCTGCCCACGTACGAGTTCCACCGCTGCGTCCAACGCTATCAGGGCAATCGCCGCGTGCGCGCGTTCTCCTGCCTCGATCAATTCCTCTGCATGGCC
>CAYGWP010000221.1:0-10929 GCA_964353455.1 uncultured Anaerolineales bacterium | reverse complement strand
TCAATTCCAACCCGGCCACTATCATGACCGACCCCTCGTTCTCCCACCGCACCTACATCGAGCCCCTCACGCCCGAAGTGGTAGCCAAGATCATCGAGGTGGGGCGGCCGGACGCCCTTCTGCCCACCCTGGGGGGCCAGACCGCCCTCAACCTGGCCGTCGCCCTCTCCGAGGACGGCACCCTCGACAAGTTCGGCGTCGAGCTGATCGGGGCCAACTACGCCGCTATCCGCCGGGCCGAAGCTCGCGACGAGTTCCGCGCCACCATGGCCTCCATCGGCCTGCGCGTGCCCGAAAGCGCCGTGGTCAAGTCCGTGGCCGAAGCCCGTGCCGCCCTCCAGGGCGGCCTGAACCTGCCCCTCATCATCCGGCCCAGCTTCACCCTGGGCGGCCACGGGGGAGGGGTGGCCGCCACCGACCACGAGTTCGACGCCGTGGTTCGGGCCGGCCTCGACGCTTCGCCCACCCATCAGGTGCTGCTGGAGGAGAGCGTCATCGGCTGGAAGGAGTTCGAGCTGGAGGTCATGCGCGACCTCAAAGACAACGTGGTCATCGTCTGTTCCATCGAGAACATCGACCCCATGGGCATCCACACCGGCGACTCCATCACCGTGGCGCCCCAGCAGACCCTCACCGACGTCCAGTACCAGCGCCTGCGCGACGCGTCGCTCGCCATCATCCGGGCCATCGGGGTCGAGACCGGGGGCAGCAACATCCAGTTCGCTTACTCGCCGGAGACCGACGAGCTTGTCGTTATCGAGATGAACCCCCGCGTCAGCCGCTCCTCGGCCCTGGCCTCCAAGGCCACGGGGTTCCCCATCGCCAAGATCGCGGCCAAACTGGCCGCAGGCTACACGCTCGACGAGATCCGCAACGACATCACCCGCCAGACGCCCGCGTGCTTCGAGCCGACCATCGACTACTGCGTCGTAAAGGTGCCGCGCTTCACGTTCGAGAAGTTCCCCCAGGCCGTGCCGACGCTGACCACGTCGATGAAGAGCGTGGGCGAGGCGATGGCAATCGGCCGCACCTTCAAGGAGGCGCTCCAGAAGGCCCTCAGGTCTCTGGAGACGGGGCGCCACGGCCTTGACGACCTGGGGCCCGAGCCGCCGCTGGACGACCTGCGGCGCATGCTGGCCGCAGCCGGGCCAGAGCGGGTCTTCCGCATCAAGCAGGCCTTCAAGGCCGGCCTCCCGCTGGATGAAATCCATCAATTGACGATGATTGATCCGTGGTTCCTCGACAACATCCGGCAGATTGTGGAATACGAGGGCCGGTTCCGCGGCTCGCACCGGACGGGCGCCGCCGCCGTCGCGGCGATGACGCGCGAGGAACTCCTGGAGGCCAAGCGGAACGGCTTCAGCGACGTGCAACTTGGGCAGATGCTCGAGGCCGACGAGAAGACCGTCCGCGAGCGGCGCCTCGCCCTCGGCGTACGCGCGGTATATAAGTCGGTCGATACCTGTGCCGCGGAGTTTGAGGCGTTCACCCCTTACTACTACTCCACGTACGAGCAGGAAAATGACATCGCCCAAGCGTAACCCGCGCTGTTCACCCCTCTCCCCTCGCGGGAGAGGGGACGGGGGTGAGGGGGCCGATTCTCAGCATACCCCTCACCCGGCCTTCGGCCACCCTCTCCCGCAAGGGGAGAGGGTCAAAGGCGAATCCGACGAGCGCGTGCTCATCCTGGATTTCGGCTCCCAGTACACGCAACTTATCGCCCGCCGCGTGCGCGAGTGCGGCGTGTACTCCGAGATCGTCTCGCACGACCTCCGGGCCGCCGAGTTGGCCCGACGCAGGCCCGCCGCAATCATACTCTCGGGCGGCCCGGCAAGCGTGACGGCCCGCGGAAGCCCGACGTGCGACAGGGCCGTCTTCGGCCTCGGCATCCCCGTCCTCGGCATCTGCTACGGGATGCAACTTGCGGCCAAACTCCTGGGCGGCCGCGTCTGGGCCGCGCCCCGCCGCGAGTACGGCCACGCCGTCGTCCAGGTCACGCGCAAGGGCGGCCTCTTCCGCGGACTTTCGGACCGCCTGGCCGTCTGGATGAGCCACGGTGACGAAGTCACCCGCGTGCCGCCGGGATTCGAGGGCGTCGCACACACGGGCACATCGCCGGTGGCGGCCATGGCCTGCCCGAAGCGGCGGATTTACGGACTCCAGTTCCATCCGGAGGTGGTCCACACGCCGCGCGGAAAGGAAATCCTCGAGAACTTCCTTTTCCGCATCGCCGGCTGCCGCGGAAAGTGGACGGCCAAGTCGTTCATCGAGACCACCGTCGAGAGCCTGCGGCGGACTGTGGGCCGCGAGCGGGTCCTCTGCGCCACGAGCGGCGGGGTGGATTCCTCGGTCCTTGCGGCCCTGCTGCACCGGGCCATCGGCGGGCAACTTGCGTGCGTCTTCATCAACAACGGCCTCTTGCGGAAAGACGAGGCGGCGGCCGTCAGGCAGGCGTTCCGCGACGACATGGGCATCCATCTTGATTATGTCGATGCATCGCGGCAGTTCCTCGCGCGGTTGCGGGGCGTTTCCAGCCCGGAACGCAAACGCCGTATCATCGGCTCGGTCTTCATCCGCGTCTTCGAGCGAGAGGCCCGGCGGCTGGGGCTTCCCCCGTTCCTGGCCCAGGGGACGCTGTATCCGGACGTGATCGAGAGCCGGTCTCCGCGCGGCGGGCCGTCGGCCACCATCAAGACGCACCACAATGTCGGCGGGCTGCCGGCGGACCTACGGTTCAAACTCGTCGAGCCGCTGCGGTACCTCTTCAAGGACGAGGTCCGCGCGGTCGGACGCGAACTGGGCGTCCCGGACGAGATCATCCGGCGGCACCCGTTCCCCGGGCCGGGACTGGCGGTGCGCATACTCGGCGAAGTCAACAAGCGGAAACTCGCCGTCCTGCGCGAGGCCGACGCCATCTTCGTCGAGGAACTCCGCAAGGCCCGCCTCTACGACAAGGTCTGGCAGGCCCTCGCGGTGCTCCTGCCCGTCAAGGCCGTCGGCGTCATGGGCGACGAGCGGACCTACGCCAACGTCATCGCCATCCGCGCCGTCACCAGCCGCGACGGCATGACCGCAGACTGGGCACGACTGCCCCACAAGGTCCTCGGCGCGATCTCCAACCGAATCATCAACGAGGTCAAGGGCGTCAACCGGGTCGTCTATGACGTCTCCTCGAAGCCCCCCAGCACGATTGAATGGGAATGATATCCACAGTTAATACCACAGCGCCGGTTAGCGCGGCGGGTCTCCGGACCCGCCGCGCAAACCGCGTTTTCGACCGCGCCAACGCGGCTTCCTCGCGCGGTGGGTCGGGAGACCCACCGCGCAAAGGCCTGAGGGGCGCTGTAGTGTTAATTGTATAATGTGCAAATGCCGCCGACCGAAATGCAAGTCGAGCAGTTCCTGCCGCCGTGGCTGGCGGCGGCCGTCATCACCTGCCTGCCCGCGACCGCCGTGGCGGTGTGGCGGATCGGACGCTGGTACACGTCCGCGCGGCCGGTCCCGCTGCCGGCGGACCGGGCGATGCCGGCCGTCCGGTGGCCGCCCTGGTTCGGCGTCGGCCTCTTCGTCTTGATGTACGTGGGGGCGGGCCTGGTGGCGCGGGGCTACGGCAGCCTGGAGCAGGCGGGCCTTCTGCCGTGGGAACCCATGCGGTTGCCGGGCATGTTCAGTCCGGGGGTTTTTTTGGCGCAGGTCCTGCCGCCGCTTATCGGTCTTGCGGTGGTGCGGTTCTTCGGCCGGGGCGCAGCAGGCGCGATTGGGGTGCGGGTCGGGCGGACGGCGCCGACCGTCCTGGTGGGCGTCGCGGCATTTGCGGCGGTCCTGCCGATCTGCCTTGCCGCCCTCTGGGTGAACATGAAGTTGGGGGATGTGTTCGGGGTGCCGCTGAAGAAGCACCCGCTTCTGGTGGCCGTGGAGGAGTCGCACGGCCTCTGGGTGATCGTGGTCGCCATGTTCCAGGCGGGGGTGCTGGCGTCCCTGTCGGAGGAGTTCATCTACCGTGGCGTGCTGATGATGACGCTCATCAAGGAGATCGGCGTTTCCGGGGCGCTGGTGCTTTCGAGCGCGGTCTTTGCCCTCGTGCACGTGCCGAGCGAGCCGCAGGCCGTCCTGCCCCTCTTCTTCCTCGGGATTGCGATGGGATACGCGGCCTACTGGACGCGGAGCCTGCTGGCATCGGTCGTGGCGCACTCGCTCTTCAATTCGCTGATGCTGGTGGGCGTGTTTGTGGGGACGCGATCGTAGGGGCACGGCACGGCATGCCGTGCCCCTGCATCATTTCGTTGGCACTGCCGGCGTTGGCGCAGGTGCAGGCGCCGCCTCGGTTTTCGGCGGCCCTTCCTTCGTGGGCTCAAAGAGCGATTCCGGGACGTTCAGGAGTTCCGGCGCGGCCTTCTGGAGGAGCGTCCGCGTCAGGCGGATCTGCTCGTAGGGCCAGAAGGACGACATGCGGACGGTCGTGCCGGAGGCCGTCAGCGTGAGGCCGGCGATCTCGCGGCCGGGGTTGATCGTGCCGACCCGTTCGGGCGGGGTGCCGCCCCTGAGGAGCGCCTGGGCGAAGAACTCCGGCAGGTTGAGCACTACCGAGACCTGCTGCTCGCGCGGGAGGCGCCCCTGGAGTTGTTTCAGGGCCTCCGTCTGCTCCTGTGTTTTGCCCGCCTTGAGGCGTTCGACCGTCTCGCGGAAGAGGCCCAGGTCGCTCCCCGTGGCGATGACGGCCTTGTCGCCGACGACCACGATCCGGTACACCAGGCCCTCCGGGCCGTACAACTGCCGCAGGCGCTCGCGGAACTCAAGGTGCCGCGCGGGGATGCCGAACCGGAACCGCGGAATGTACTCGATGATCGGCAGGCCGGCCACTTCGCCGGCATCAGGCACGGGCTGGAACCGGACGTAAAGGTTCAGTTGGTCGGCCAGGGCCTCCCACGAGGCGACGAGCATGCCCACGCTCTTCTGGAACTGGGCCGGGTCCTTCAGGTCCAGGATGGTTACATCGGCGGCGATGCCGAAGCCCGTCGCGGCGGGGACCGAGAGGAACGTCATGTTCGGTCCGAGCGACTCGGCGAACATGCGCACGGACTGGTCCACCTGCTCCTTTGTCGGCTCGGGCAGCGGGTCGGGCCGCGGGGCCTTATCGAGGAAGAACTTGACGGCCGCCATGATCATGTCGGTGCGGCACTTGGGGTTGACGCTGATGGTCGTGGCGGAGACTGCCGGCCGGTCCGCCGGCAGCGTGACCGGCGCTTCGCCCGACGTCTGCGTCCGCAGGAGATTCGCGACGCTTGCCCCCTGGACGAAACGGATCGCCAGGTCGGCCGCGATGCCGTCGGCCTCCAGGCGCACGCCGGCCTCGATCGTCTCGATCTGGTCGATGAAGTTGACAATGGCGTACATGAACGTCGTCAACATGGGGGCGTAGGTGTCCGTGTCGGGCCGATTGGACAACTGGCCGCTCGCAGCGCGGAACCATGACATAATCTCATCTTCATAAATATTGGTAATGCGGTGGAGGTCCAGGTAGAGCATGGGCGCCGGCCCCGATGCGCGGGCGATGGTGTCGGGCGTAAGCGCCGCGGCCAGCGAAGTCGAGCCCGTGATGGCGTCCATCGTCCGGATGGAACTCGTGATCACGGCGTACTTGCCGCGCCTGAGGACGAACCTCGGGCCCGCGGTGCCCGTGAGGGCGTAGATGCCCGGCGACATCTGCTCGCCCCGCGTGCCCTTCAGCATGGCGTCCCAGTCGGACACGGGCAGCACATAGACGGTGTATCGGTCGCGGAATTTCTTCGGGTCGAGGAACCCGACCGTGACGCTGCCCGCCGGGTCGAGGCCCATCTCGATCCCGGTCCGCTCGGCCAGGATTTCGCGGACGGGGTGGTCGCCCTTGGCAATCTCCAGGCCGGTCTCGCGCGCCAGGCGCTTGAGGCCCTCATCGAGCGCCTTCAGGTTGGGCAGATGGATGAAGGCGATGCATTCCTTCGGCAACAGCGCGACCGACTCCGGCGCCGCCGGCGCTTTAGGCTCCTCGGCAAAGACGGCGGCGGCAAACATGCCCCACGCAACGACTGGGGCAAACCACGCACTTGCTTTCATGTGCCCTCCGCTACTCAGAGACTCTTCAAGTGTAGCGTTTATCGGCAAACACGCAAGGCCGGATTAAGTTCGGGGGCGTAGGATGTGACGTGGATCGCGGATGTGGACTGTTCAGCCGTTTGCGTTTGACACCGCCGAGATGGGGGATATATTGCTTCCAGCGACACCGGACACTTAGGAGAACCGATCATGCTCCCCTCTCACCCAGACCCCGGCCGCGCACCCGCCGCCAAATCAAATTTCCTATCAGTAAAAATCTCAAATATCTATCAGTTGTTCCTGTTAGCGGCAGCTGCTGCCTTTGTCCTGGGCCTGTTCGTGCTATTGAGCCAGTGGAAGAAATGGGGCTCGGTGCAGATGCTGCTATCTGCCGCGGACGCGGAATGGGTGGCATCAAGGTGGAGCAGTGGCAATCTCTTGATTGACCAGCGAAAGCCAGAAGGCGAACCACTGGACTTATGGCTTTGGCGCACCGTGATGTTGGCCTCCTTCCTGTTTGACCTTGTTCTGATTTGCGCAGCCCGGAAGTGGGTTTGCACAAGGCGCGCCTGGTTGGCCTTCGCCCTGTTTGCTCTTGTCAGCAGCTTCTCGGTAGTCTGGGCCAGCTTTTACAGGTATGCACCGGGATTCGTGCGAGGAGGGGCCGATTATTGTTCTGACATAGTCTTGCCGACCGGATATCGCTGGGTTCCAATTTACGAAATTGGGCGCGGTGAGTGGCGCGGCTTGCGATTTTGGGACTATGTTAAGATGCCGTTTACAGCCGAATTCGGTTCAGGCCTTATAATTCTGGCGCTCTTGGGCCTGGCCCTGGCACTCATAGCTGCCTGGATCAGCGAGTCCAGACGCCGTGCCGCGCCCCGCAATAAACCCCTCCCCCCAGCCCCCGGCCGCGCCCCGCCGCAGATTCCTTGACTTCGTATAGTGAATACGTTATATTACAGTTGACGGCAAAAGGAAACAGCATGAAGTACCGCGAGTTGTTGCGGATGGTCGAGCGGGACGGATGGATGCAGGTTGCGCAGCGCGGCAGCCACCGCTAGTTCAAGCATCCCGTGAAAAAAGGCCGGGTGACGGTCGCCGGCAAGCCCAATGCCGACGTGCCGCCGGGCATGCTCAAGAGCATTCTTCGGCAGGCTGGTCTGCGGTAACGGCCTGTTGCGGCCGATAAACGGAGGTGGCTCATGCGACGGTACGCGGTAGTGATCGAACGTGCGGAAGACGGCAGTTACGGCGGTTACGTGCCCGATCTACCGGGCTGCGGGGTCTGCGGTTACGCCTCGACCGCTGAGGCCAAGGCCGCTCTGGCCGAGGCCGTGGACCTGCACCTGGCCGGGATGGCGGAGGACGGCGACGCTATTCCCGAGCCGACGACGCAGGCCGATTACGTGACGGTGGGCGCGGCATGAAGCGGCAAAGGGGCGGAAATCCTATCAAGTCGGCACGGTTGCGCGCCAGCATGTCACAGGTCGAGGCGGCCGGCCGATGCGGCTGGTCGCAACCGCAGTGGGCCGCCCTGGAGAACGGCCGCTACACGTCGCCGCGGATCGAGAGTTACCGCAAGGCCGCCAATGCCTTGGGCTGCGCCGTGGCCGATCTACTGGCGGAATGACAAGGACAGATAACACCCTCCCCGAAAGCCCGGCCGCATGGTCGCCGCAGCGACCACCCTGCATTTCGGCAACAGGCCCTCCGGACCGCCGCGCAGATAGGCCAAGCAGTGCTGTCATACTAATGGTACAGGTGACACGACACCACGTGCTCCGGGTCGTCGGGCATCGGCGCGAGGAGCGGCGCCTCGACCGGGCACCGGTCGAACGCCCACGGGCAGTTGATGACTACCTAAGTGTAACGTTTATCGGCAAGCGGGCAAGACCGGATTAGTATGAACGGCAAAGAGGCACGAAGGCACGGAGGCACAAAGGCACGAAGTGCTTTTCGAGCCCGACGCGGACCTGTCCGGCGTAGCCCTGGCGAAGCCGGAACGCGGAGTGAAAAACGGCAACGGGAAAAACGCTGTCATTTCGAGCGAGTCCGCCGAGGCGGACGAGTCGAGAAATCTCGCTGTGGTCGTGCCGTACCACCGTACGCACGGCCCGCCCTTAGTCTTGGCGGGGCTTCGCTCGGGGTGACAGTAAAAAGGCTCTGCCACAAATTTCCGCCGCACCCGATGTGGACTGTTCAGCCGTTCAGTCGTTTACGCTTGACTCCGCCGAGATGGGGTATATTGTTTCTGGCGACACCAGGCACTTAGGAGAACCGAAATGCCCCCTCTCCCCACAGGCCCCGGCCGCGCACCCGCCGCCAAAACAAAGTTTCTATCCGTCCCTATCAGAAATAGGAGTCTTGAGATGTGCAGGACGGCAATATTCATAACAGCGACCATTACTATCGTGTGCATCCTTTTTGCGACCGCCCCCGCTGTGGCAGCCGGGCCCGCGTCATCGACGGGCAAAGATTCCCAATCAACGCAGCCGGCGGCCGGCAATTTGATCGAGAAATTGCTGGCCAGGATCAAGAATCCAGCCGGCGGGCCTGATTACCCGGCCATGCAGACCGTCCATCTCCCCGGGGCGACCAACACGGATGCGCGAATCGGACTGGCGGTCTGGATGACGGCCGCGGACATGAGACTCAAGCAAATCGTCGCCGACATACAAGGACAGCGCCAGGAGAGCGCGGCAGTGGATGCACTGCTGAATTTGCTCAAGAACGAAAAGCCGGTCGGCGACCTGAATCGCAAGGCTTTGAGCTTCCAGGCTTGCCGCGCCCTTTACCTTCTCGGACCCACCTATCCCAAGGCAATCCGATCCCTCCGCGACCTCCAAGGCGACGCCGATCCGTCCATTTCGTCTTCAGCAAAGTTCATGGCGGCGCTGCCGGCCCCTGAAAAGGCGGATTCCCCGGCCACCGCGCCGGCGGCCGCGCCACTGGCGGCAACCGCCAAGCCTGTCGATTCGCGTTCCGAGAACCAGGCCGGCAAGAAATCGACTGAACCCGTGAAGCAGCCGGCGAGCAGGCCGGCCGCGGATGATACAGGCGGGTTCGACAAGGAAGGCTTCGATCGGGCCATGAAGATCGTGAGCGATGAGGCCACTAAGCACGTTTTGGCTCTGGGCCTGCGCCAAACGAATTTGCAGGCGTACATGTTTCTGGTCGGGCTCGCGCCGAGGTTCATTCGGGACGATACCGGGCGGCTGAATGAAAACGCCGACAAGGCCGCGTTCACGTCGGCCGTGACGAGCATGACCAGCGACAGAGTTCGCCGAAGCCGGGAACTGACGGGAGAGGCAAACGATGCCGCTGCGTTTGCGGCGCTTTTGATTCCCACAGGGGCCTTCCTTCGGACCGGGGGCGGTTTCAACGCATCGGCCTTTGCCGCGGCTTTCGACAACATCGACAAGGAAAAGAACGCGAAGGCGGCAAATTTGTTGAAGACGCAAAAGCCGGGGGCGATTGCCATGATTCATCTCCTCATCGCCTCCGCCGCATGCATCGACAAGAGCGGCAAATTCGACGCGGCCCTTTTCAATTCGCGCCTCGCGGCCCTGAAGGACGATCAGTTCAATGGCAGCGAGGATGAGCGGATAGCGACGTTCAGGAAACTAATGGGAACGGAAAAGCCGGCTGCCGGGGATAACGGCATGAAATCGCCCCAGCCCGTGAAACAGCCGGCGAGCAAGCCGGCCAAGAAATAATATCTGGCCGGGTGTCTGGCGCCGTGGCTTGGCGAAGCCACCCACGCGATAAGCAATAAACCCCTCTCCCCCCAGCCCCCGGCCGCGCACCCGCCGCAAAATCAAATCTCCTATCAGTCCCCTTGACGCGATATAAGTTCCGACTTATGATGCCTTTGTAAGATCAGGAGAAACGTATGGACCCGCAAAAGTACCTGGTCATTCTGGAACACGCCGAAGGCTCCAATTACAGCGCCTACGTTCCTGATCTGCCCGGCTGCGTCTCCACCGGCGATTCGCGGCAGGAAGTCATGCGGAACATCCGCGAGGCCATCGCCCTGCATCTTGAGGGTATGCGCGAGGACGGGGACCCCATCCCCGCGCCCTCCAGCGAGGCCGACTACGTGGAGGCCATCGCATGAGTGGAGCGGTGGCGGAGAATTCAATTCGCGCCGCCCGTATCAAGGCGGGCTTGACGCAGCAACAAGCCGCCCATCGCGTGGGATGGACGCAGGCGGCTTGGGCGCAATTCGAAAATGGCGACCCAGACAGGCACGGACTGGGCCGCTTTCGTAAGGCGGCTGAAGCACTTGGGTGCAAACTGACCGACTTGACTGGACACTAATGGTACAGGTGACATGACACCACGTGCTCCGGGTCGTCGGCCATCGGCTGAAGTTGGGGCACATCGACCGGGCATCGCTCGAACGCCCACGGGCACCGCGGATGGAACGGGCAGCCGGGGGGCGGGTTCATCGCGCTCGGGACCTCTCCGCGCGGCACGATGCGCGTGCGCTCGGCCCCGGGGTGCGGTTTCGGGATCGCCGACATCAGGCACTTCGTGTACGGGTGGAGCGGCTTCTCGTACAGCCGCTCGCTCGGAGACTTCTCCACGATCTTCCCCAAGTACATCACCGCCACGTTGTCGGAGATGTGGCTGACGACGGCCAGGTCGTGGGCGATGAAGAGGTACGTGAGGCCGAGTTCCTTCTGAAGCCGCTCCAGGAGGTTCAGGATCTGCGCCTGGATGGAGACGTCCAGGGCGCTGACAGGCTCGTCGCAGACGATGAACCGCGGCTCGAGCGCCAAGGCCCGCGCGATGCCGATCCTCTGCCGCTGGCCGCCGGAAAATTCGTGCGGGTACCGGTTCCGATACGCC
>CAYGWP010000220.1:0-7553 GCA_964353455.1 uncultured Anaerolineales bacterium | reverse complement strand
CGTCGTCTTCGGCACGGGCGCACAGACGCGCAGTTTCTGCTACGTCTCCGACATGGTCGAGGCCCTCGTGCGCCTGGCCGAGGCGGACTACACGGGGCCGGTCAACCTCGGCAACCCCGATGAAATGACGGTGCTGGACCTTGCGCGCGAGGTGGTCTGCCTGACAGGTTCGTCGAGCCGGATCGAGTTCGGGCCGCTGCCCCAGGACGATCCGGCCCGCCGGCGGCCGGACATCGCGCTTGCGCGCCGCATCCTCGGCTGGCAGCCGGCTGTGCCCCGCGCCGAGGGCCTTCGCCGCACCATCGACTACTACCGCAAGGAGGAACCGCCCGCATGAACGTCTTCGTAACCGGAGGGGCCGGGTACATCGGCAGCCACACGGTGCGCCTGCTCGTTGAGGCCGGCCACCGCGTCCGGGTTTTCGACAACCTCTCGGAGGGCCACAAGGCCGCCGTGCCGCGCGGCACGCTGTTCGAGGGCGACCTGATGGACGAGCGGCGCCTGGCCGAGGGGCTGGCTGGCGGCTTCGACTGCGTCATGCACTTCGCCGCAAGTTGCTCCGTCCCCGAGAGCATGAAGGAGCCGCAGAAGTACTATTCCAACAACGTCATCGCCAGCCTGCACCTTGCGGCGGCCATGCGGAAGGCCGCCGTGCCGCGGATCGTCTTCTCGTCCTCGGCGGCCACCTACGGAAACCCCGTCGAGACGCCGATCCCCGAGGACCACCCGGCCGAGCCCATCAACGCCTATGGCCAGACCAAGTTGGATTTCGAGCGCGCCCTGGCGTACTACGCCGGCGCATACGGCATTGGGTACGCATCGCTCCGGTACTTCAACGCCGCCGGGGCGGCCCCCGACGCGAAGATAGGCGAGGACCACGACCCCGAGACGCACCTGGTGCCGATCGTCCTTCAGGCCGCGCTGGGGAAGCGCGACGCCGTGTCGGTCTTCGGCACGGACTACCCCACGCCCGACGGCACGTGCATCCGCGATTATATTCATGTCTATGATTTGGCCCAGGCCCACATCCTGGCGATGGAGGCGATACAGCCGGGCAGGGGCCTTACGTTCAACCTCGGTAGTGGCGCCGGCTACTCCGTGCGAGAAGTCATCGAAACGGCCCGCCGCGTGACCGGCCGCGCGATTGCCGTCAAGGAAGGCCCGCGCCGCCCAGGCGATCCGCCGTCGCTGGTGGCCTCAAGCGAGCGCATCATGCGCGAACTGGGGTGGAAACCGCGGTTCCCGCAACTCTCGACCATCATCGAGACCGCCTGGCGATGGCACCAGTCGCATTCCGACGGATACGGCGACTGACCCAGCCCGCCGCGGCAGCGGCGGGGCACACTCGAAATGTTGCAGCACTTGCCTTGGGGACGAAGGATGAAACGCAAACGCCTCTCCGCGAAGTTGAAGGTCTGGGTGGAACTCGGCGACGAGCCGGTCTTCGGCGACGGCAAGTGCCGCTGGCTCGAACTCATCGACCGGACCGGGTCGCTCCGCGCCACGGCCGCGGCCCTCGGAATGAGTTACCGCGGTCTTTGGGGCCGGCTCCGCGGAATGGAGGACCGCCTCGGCGTGGCCCTCGTGGAGCGCCGGGTCGGCGGCCCGGACGGCGGCGGCGTGCGCCTTACCCCTGCCGCCGGGACGCTGGTGGCCGCATACCGCCGGTTCCGCGACGGTCTCGACGGCTGCATCGAGAAGCGGTTCGAAACGTTCCTCGCCGCCACCAAGTCCCTCCGCGCGGGCGCCCCGCGTCGGACTCCGCGCAAGAAGCCTTCCCGTTGATTCGCGTAACAGGTTTAGCGTTGACTTACGCTCCTCCAACCGTTATGCTTCGCCAAGCATCGCCGCTGCGGGGCGGCGGTCAATGCCACAGGGGTTGCGGCTCGTGCCGCAGAAAAGGAGGGGAGCGGTATGCGGCGAACGGCTTCGGCGTGCGCACTTCTGGGTCTTGTCATCTTCGGTACCGCGGTTTCGGCCCATGCGGCCTTCATTCCGTGGGACCTGCTCTCGAGCGATTCGTGGATCGTCATCGACACCGGCGCGGTGAAACCCCTCATGCACACCGCCAACGGCGGCGACTATCCCATCGGCTTCGACCAGGCCGGCACCGGCAACAAGGCGCGCGGCATGAATGCCCTGACGTTCAGCGCCGGCGGCACGGGCACGGACCACCGCGTCGCGACCGCCCTCACGGGGAGTTTCACGGTCAGGAACGGCGGTTCGCGCACGTTCAGCGACCTCGTGCTGGTGGCGGCCATCAATGCCGCATCGCTGCCGGGCGACTTCTCCATGTCGCTCGGCGTCTCGGGGGCGACGCCGTACGCCTTCAGCCCGGCGGCGGACTTCGGCTACTGCGATTCCTCGGCGCCCACCGGCCGGCCTTCGGGCTACTACTCGATCACATCTCCTTCGCGGGAAGACCTGACCTACTCGTTCCCCGCCGGAATGGTCACGGCCTTTGCGGCGGCCGGAGTGAACCTCGCGCCAAGCGGCGGCACGGTCACGTTCAACTACGCCTTCGCGAACCTCCCCGGCACAGCCGTCTTCAGCGTGTACGCATACGATGCGACCATCGGCTGGATATATCACACGAACCGGTCGCTGGTTGACCAGAACCAGGCCGGGAATCCTTCCACGTTCGAGGTTGCGCCCGAGCCGGCGACGCTCGCGCTCGTTGCCGCAGGCGCGGCAGCCGTCTTCGGGAGGAGGCAGCGGTGCCGTCGGCGATGACACTGCCGGAGTTGCTGGTCACGATCGCGATCATCGGGATCCTCGTCGCCATGCTCATCCCGGCGGGCGGCTACGCAATCGCCGAGGCCGAGATGGTCGAGTGCCGGAGTGGCCTCCGCGCTCTCGGCCAAACCGTCCTCCTCTACGCCAAGGACCACGACGGTTCCCTTCCGGTGTCGGACGTGCTGGACGGCCCGCACCCCGCGCTCCTTGCCGCCCTCGGGCAGTACAACGTGGACCCGCGGGTCTGCTACTGCCCCAGCGAGATCCTCGAAGACCGCATCTTCTCGGCCGCCAACGTCGAGGCCGGCCGCACGGGCTACTTCTATTTCTCCTGCGCACGGGCGCCCACGAACCGGTTCCTGAGCACTTTTCTCAGGTGGAACGTCAAGTGGCCGCGGCTGCTGATGAACACGACGGGCCCGCGCACCTGGGTGGCCAGCGATGCGTGGCTCTCGGGCGACCCCACCGCCCACCGTTTCTACAAGAAGGGCGTCAACTACCTCACGCTTGACGGCAGCGTGAATATGGTGGCCGACAGCCCGCGCGAGGCGTTCCAGTGATGGATTGATATGGCTATACTGCTTATTGGTCTGGATGATACGGACAACCGCGAGAGCCGCGGCACGGGGTACCTGGCGCGCTGCCTTGCGGCCGAGTGCGAGCGCCGCGGCCTCCGGCCGCTCGGTGTGACGCGGCACCAGTTCCTCGTTGACCCGCGGATACCGTACACCTCGCACAACAGCGGCGCGTGCGTGGCGGTTGAGGGGGAGTGCGGGGCGGTGGGCAAGGCGGCGGAGTTTGCCTTCGACTTCGTGGCCGCGCGGGCCGCCGCAGGCTCCGACCCGGCCGTCTGCGTGGCCGAAGCAGGGGCGGTCTCGGCCGAAGTGATGGCGTTCGGCCGCGATGCGTCGCGCCGCGTTATCGAGATGGCCGAGGCGACGGACCTTGCCAGCCGCGCGGGAATCGCCCTGCGGCCGCTCGGCGGAACCGGCCTCGGCGTCATCGGGGCGCTTGCGGCGGTCGGCCTCCGGGCAGGGGGCGGAGACGGCAGGTTCATCGACCTTCCGGGCTTGCGGGAACTCCCGGACCGCGTTACGCTGGCGGCGGTTGAGCGTCTCGGTATCCGGGTGGAACCTAAGGATGCCGCCCGGCACACGGCCGCCGATGATACGTGCGAGACCTTCGGCTGGGTCCGGCCGCGACTTGTCGGCGGTCGGCCGGTTCTCTTCATACAGTGGAGCGAACAGCACGATGCGTGGGTCCCTGTGGACCGAAAAAAGTCGGAGCACGTCCGGAGCGGCGCGGGCGGCTGAGATGCTCGGGGCGTTCCTGGTTTGCTCTCTCGTCGGCGTGGCGGCGGGTCTGGCCGCAGCGCACCTCAGGCTCCACCTGGGGCTGCCGGGCCACAAGGCGCTCGTGCTGATGACGCCGGTGGTCTTTGCACGGCTCATCCTTCGTTCTCCCGTGGGCGCGACGGGCGGGATGCTTGCCGCAGCGCTCTCATCGCTGGCGGCCGGCGGGGGCGTTATCGGCGCCACATTGCACCTTCCGCTTGTGGCAGTCGCGGGCGGCATGTTTGACGTGGCCATCGGCCTGGCGGAGCGGCGGCGCCTATCGGTGCGTTGGATGATTCCAGTCGTCGGCTTGGCGGGGCTTGCGGCAAACCTCGTGATGCTTGCCGAGCGGCTGATGATGCCGCTCTTCGAGTGGCACCAACTCTTCGGGGCATCCGCCCTCTCGACGCGAACTCTTTCCTACGCCTTCTTCGGCCTTGCGGCCGGGCTTATCGGGGCGGGCCTTGCCGCAGCCGTCAAATGGCGGCGACGATCTGCTTGACCGATTCCAGGGCCTTGCGCTCGGCGGCCCCCGCGCGGCGGATGACGGCGGCGGCCAGGTGGGGCCGCCCCTACTTCGCGGACCGCAACTTGTACATTTCGTTGCCGACCTCGCGGCTGGCGGCGATGGTTTCGGGGTACGGCGTGTCGCAGATGTCGATGAAGCCGATCTGGTAGTTTTCCTCGTCGAGCGGGCGGCCGGTTGTCGGCTCATCTTGATATTTGAACCAGTGTGTGCCGACCATGAGCGGGTTGGCAAGGGCCCCGCGGACGTAGGCCCTGTACGCCTCGGCCCGCGCGGCCTGGTCGGCCACGGGCACGAGGCCCGTGTGGAACAGGCCGCGGTCGAGCGCCCCGAAATGGAACTCGCCGATGATGAGGGGCTTGTCCTCGGCCCCTGCGGGCAGCCGCAGGTCCGCCACGGACCGCGTGTAGCGGTTGTAACTTACGACGTCGCAGAACCTGGAAGCCGCGGCGGCGGCACGGTCGTTCACCCACGCGAACCGGCACCCCAGGCACAACTGGTTCGGCGGAAGCTGCTTGTGGAGGCCGCGCACTAGTCGGAGCTTCCGCTGGGCGAGGCGGGTTTAGAACGCCCGCAGGTCGTCGCCGGCCCGGGCCTTGTCGGGCGGCGCGGTGGAGGCGAGCAGGGCGTCCCAGGATGCGTGGCCGGTGCCCCAGGCGGCGCTCAGTTTCTCGATCGTGCCGTACTTCGCCCGCAGGTCCTCGACGAACGCCTTCTTGGCCGCCTGGTCGGGAGGAGACGCGAGGGCCGCCGCGGCCAGCGACGTGTCATCGCCCCAACCCATTTCGTTATCTACAAAGTATCCGAGGCACCACGGGTCGCCGGCGCTCTTGCCGGCCTCCGCGGCCACGCGGGCGCGCAGGTTGGCGGCGAACTCCGGGTCGAACGGGTCCTTGAACTGTCCCCAGTATCCCTGGCTGCCGCGGATGGGCCTGGCGCCGAACCAGACGGTGGCCACATATGGCGTCTTACGCATAAGGTAGATGTTTGAATCGGACCAGTTGCCGATCGTGTTCATCCCCCACGAGCGCAGCCGCTTGTGGGCGATGTCAGCGGTGGCCTGCTGCCAGTTCGGGCCGTACTTGCGGAGGGCGTTTGCGCGCGAGAAGTCGAAGCACTTCGGCCGGCGCCCGGTGTAGTAGCCGTGGGTCGATTGCACGGTCTGGAAGAACGCCTGAAAGTCTGGGCGCTTGAAGGGCAGGTCGGCGAACCAGTTCTCGCGGTCCTCGATGGGCGTCAGGCCGCTCTCGTTCACGCAGTCGATGCCGTGCGACCAGAAGAGCCGCCCATCGGGGTCCACGAGCCACCAGCGCCCGTCGCGCTTGTCGGTCCGGAAGAAGCCTGTGGCCTGGAGCGCGGGGCCGTCCTGCCAGCCGCCGTACTGGTCCCAGTTCTTCGGGCCGGTCTTCGCCTTGAGGCCCGCCGTCTCCTCTTTCTTCAAGTCGTCCATGTCGGTGATGGCGCGGGTCTTGCCGGGCCAGTCGCGGTGCATGTACTGGCCGAACTGGTCGATGAACGGAAAGAACCTTGCGGGGTCGATCTTCGTCTCGGGCGGCGGCGCGTAGGCGCCGGCGGCGCGGACGTTGTCGATCTCGAACTGGTGGTCCTCGGTCGGCTTTGCGATGAAGACCACGAGTTGCGTGACCTTCGACGGGTCGATCGTGCCCTTCGTGTCCTGAGGGACCGGGTATCCGCGCATGCCGAAAAGTTTGATGCCCGCGGGCCCGGCGGGCCGGCGGCGGAACGCGACCTTCAGCGTTCCCGACTCGCCGGCCTTGAGGGTGATGTGGTCGGTGCAGCAGTTGTTCGTGCCGTCGGCCCCGGCGTTATCGACGCGGCAGTTGACGGCGACGGCGCTCGTGCCGGCGTTCTTCACGTCGAGGGCGACGTGGTCGAACTTCGAGAGGTCCCAGGTGCCGTTGGGGGCCGCCAGGATGATGCCGGGCCAGGGATCCTTGTGTCCGGTGGCGACGGCGATGGCCGCGCCCCCTGCGGCGGACTTCGACTCGGTCACCTTCGCATCGGTCGATTGGACCTTGGCGAAATCGAACTCTTTGCCGAAGTTGAAGAGCCTCTCATCGGCCATTGCCTGCCGCGAGGCCAGGGCGCCAAGCAAAACGAGTGCGAGCCAGACCTTCATCCCGCTATTCCAGGTGTTTCAGGAGCGATGAAAGCAGCGGCTGTGCTGCGGCGGAATCGCCGATGGCGCCGGCCACCCACTTGCCGTGGGCGGCGGCGCGTATGTCGCCGGCGAACTCATCGTGATATGAGACGGTGTTGGGTATGTCTCGGGCGCCGACCGGCTGCGGCGGAAGCGATTGCCGCCACTCGGCGAGCACGGCCTTGGCCTGGGCTTCGTCGCCGGCGTCCATGAGGAAGAGGCGAACGCGTGCGCCTTTTGACTCGTATGCCGCCTCGCGGACGCCGGCCAGGTACTCGCGTCCGAGGAAGTCCTTGGTTCTGAAGGTGGCCGAGTGCGGCGCCATCTTGTCGGCGGGCAGGGGGGCCACGAGTTGCTCGTCGGGCGGCCCGGCCGGGGCGGCCTTCGCCACGGCCTCGGCCAGCGCCCGGACGAGGGCCTTGTCGGCATCATGCCGCGGGGTGAGTTTGATGTAGTATTGGCCGATGCGGACCTCCCACAGTTCGTCGGCCTCGTGGGCCTCGCCGCCGACGGGGGCGTACTTCGTGGAGTCGGCCCGCGCATCGGCCATGATCTCCAGGGCACCCAGGGCCTTGGCCATATCATAGATGTCCATCTCGACATAAGCCTTGTCCGAGGCGCCGCTGGGCCGCCACTCGGTATGCGCGAGCCGTGCGAAGCCCGCATCGTGGAACCGCGGGGCGTCGCCGTCGATGTACTCGAAGAGGTTGTCGGCCTCGTACCAGGTGATGCCGTCGTCGCACTTGGCCGGGACGGCGGCCGCGACGGCGTCGATGATGCGGGCGACCTCGGCCCG
>CAYGWP010000219.1:0-4776 GCA_964353455.1 uncultured Anaerolineales bacterium | reverse complement strand
CGAGCCTGAGCCTCAGAGCCGAAGGCCGGCGCGGCAACGCGCTCGGCCGGCAGCGACAGCACGCCCAGCAGCATCGGAACCATCACCCCGCCGGCCGCTATGATTACCAGCGAAACCAACAGAACCAACAAGAGTCGCATGTCGCGCATGGGCATCCTCCTTCTTATCACCATCTTAGCCTGAGGAGCAGGCGGCGTGCAAGTATTCCGCGAGGCGTCTTCCGGCGCCTGAATTTTTCGGCAAGAAGTAGCAGTCTTTTCGCTTGCGTTCATGGTCGGAAAATATACTTTAAGCATCTTGTCGGTCTTGCCGATGAGGAGTAGTCTATGGAGTCACGCGGAAACAGGGGCCCACGAGGTCCACGCAAGTCGAAGACCCGACCCGGTCCGGGCCGACGCGGTCCGGGCCGAGGCAACCAGGGGAGCCGGCGCAAACCGCAGCGGCTGGATGGCGGCAAGCAGGACGCCGCCAGACGCGCAGCGCCCAGACCCTCGGTCGATGAGCGCCTCAGCAGGTTCCTCGCTTTCCTCCTCAGACATCATCCCGAGATTGCCGGCATCACGCTCGACGAGCGGGGCGCCGCCGACCTCGACGCCCTTACGGCCGCCATCCGCGCCCAGCGGGGCTTCGAAGACATCACACGCGAGCGCATCGAGCAACTGGCCGCCACCGCACAGGCTGCCCAGCGCTTTGAAATCGTCGGCAACACCATCCACGCACGCTACGGACACAGCCTGGCCCAGCCCATCAAGTACGAACCCGCCGAACCCCCGGAGCACCTCTTCCACGGAACGACGCCCGAGGCCGCCGCAGACATCCTGGCCGGGGGACTCAAGCCCGCCGACCGTCAACGTGTCCACCTCTCCATCGACACGCCGGCGGCACGCGAGGTAGGCCTGCGGCGGTGCCCGGAGCCCGTCATCCTGCGCGTTGACACGCGGTGCGCCGCAAAGGCCGGCGTCCGCTTCTACCCCGGGGGCCCCGCAGTCTGGCTCTCCGACGAAATCCCGCCCGCCTGCGTCGCGCGCATCGGATAGTTCCCGCCTTTTCGCTTGAGCAACCCGCCCGCGCCGCCGTATCATCAAGGCGCCTGGGCAAAGCGAAACGGGGCATCCTATGGCCGAGCCGGTCGATCCTCATCTGAACTGCCGCCGAAACCTCGATATCATCCTCGGCATCGCCAGACGCCTGGCCAGCGAACCACGCCTCGACCCGCTCCTCGCCTCCATCGCCGAGGAAACCTGCAACCTCCTCGATGCCGAGCGGGCCACCCTCTTCCTCTACGACGCCAAGACCGATGAACTCTACAGTCGCGTCGCCACACGCAGCGAGATCGAGGTCATACGATTCCCCGCAGGCCGCGGCATCGCCGGCTCTGTCGCCAGGCAGAAGGCCTGCCTCATCATACCCGACGCCTACGCCGACCCACGTTTCAACCCCGAAGTGGACCGCTCCACAGGCTGGCGAACTCGCAACATGCTCGCCGTCCCCATGACTAACCTCGACGGCCACCTCGTCGGCGTACTTGAGGCCCTCAACAAACGCACCGGCCCGTTCACCGAGGCCGATTCCAACCTTCTGACGGCCCTCGCGGCACAGGCCGGCGTCGCACTCGAACGAGCCCGGCTGCTGGAAGAGTTCCTCGCCAAGCGGCGGCTGGAAACCGAGATGGAACTCGCACGCGACATCCAGGCCGGCCTCCTCCCGCAGACCCCGCCAGAACTCCCAGGCTTCGACCTCGCCGGCTGGAGCCGACCCTCCGACTACGCCGGCGGCGACTTCTTCGACCTCTTCCCGTGGGGCGACGGCCGCGTCGGCATAATGCTCGGCGACGCCGTCGGCCACGGCGTCGGCCCCGCACTCCTGGCCGCAGAGACTCGGGCACTCGTGCGAGCCTTGGCGCTCCGAGAAACACAACCGGCTGCCGTCCTGCGCGACGCAAACCGTCTTCTCGCCGCCGATGTGGCCGAAGGCCGTTTCGTCACCCTCGCTCTCGCCGTTGTCGATGGCCCCTCGGGCATCGCCACTTACGCCTCCGGCGGACAAGGGCCCCTCCTCGTCATTCGCAAGGGCGGCGAGTTCCTACAACTGCAATCCACCGGCCTGCCCCTCGGAATCATGCCCGATGCCACCTTTGAGAGCGGACAGCCCGTCAGCCTGGACCCAGGGGACGTCTTCCTCCTCGCTTCCGACGGCATCTACGAGTGCGATACTCGCGGCGGAGACCTCCTCGGCGTCGCCGAGGTCGCCGACAACATCCGCAAGCATCTCGGCGATTCGGCTCAGGCTATGCTTGCCGCTCTGGAGGCACTGACTGCGTCGGTCAACCCGGACAGCCATTTCCGCGATGACCGCACCGCGGTCGCCGCCAAACGCATCGGCTGACACCCACTACCGAGCACCTGAACGTGCCACAGACGACCCAAAATCCCGAACTCCCCGACGGCAAACTCGACCGCGCCACCGACGCCGAATACGCCGCCGTCAGCACCTCCGCCGTCTTCGCACTCATCTTCAGCCTCGCAGGCCCCGCCGCATTCCTCGCCGTGCCCCTCATCGCCCTGCCCGTCCTTGGCCTCGCACTCGGCATCGCCGCAGACCGCAAAATCCGCCGATCACGGGGCGTCGTGACCGGCAGATCCATTGCCCTGGCGGCCATCGCCATCGGGGCCATCCTGTCGGTGGCGGCCGCCGCCCACCACTCCATCGCCTGGTTCCGCGAGCGGCAGGTCCTGACCGGCCTGGAGACCCGCGCCTACGCCATCGCCGACGACGTCCTCAACGAACGCTGCGACAAGGTCTATGGCATGATTCCGGAAGAGTTCCGCAAACGCCAGGGAACGCCCGGCCGGTTCCAGGCCCGCCTCGGTGCGAGTTTCCGCGGCGGCGGGGCCCTCGTCAGCCGCTCGCTCATGTCACTCCAGATCCTCCCCCCGAACCCCGACGGCACAGTCATCGCCCCCGCCGAGTTGCGGGTGGAACTGGAGCGCCGCGAACTCGACGTCACCATCTGGTTCAAAGAATCCGATGGCAAGTGGGACCTCGTTGGCGTCGCCGCACAGGAAACCCTCGACAGCCTCGCCAAGTTCCCCGCCGCCACCCCGCCGCAAACGCATGCCGAAACGTCCCCCGGAATAAAAAAGGGAAGACCATGACCGAGCCCACCGTCCAAAAGAGTCCCTGGACCCATCGGTTCCTCATGCTATTCTTCAGTCTGGTGCTTGGTCTGCTCCTCGTCTGGCTCATGAGCCGGTTGATCGACCAGGTCGGAGAATGGCCCGGCCCGTCCTACGGCGAACTGGAGCAGTCGCGCCTGGCCCCCGCCCTGGTCGAGACGGAAAAGCGGTTGAAGGGAGAGCAGGCCGACCTGCATCGCCGGATCGAGGAGCGGCGCGCCCGCCAGACGCTTCTGCGGGACAGCACCGACAACTCGCAGCGCACGATGAACCAACTGCTGGAACTCCACCGCCTGAGCCTCGAAAAGGGCGTCATCCCCCCGGCCGAGGGACAGAAGGCCCTGGCCGAAGCCGAGCGGCTGTTTCTGGCCAACCAGGCCCAGTACCAGGGCCTGAGCGAGGAGGCCGCGCGGCTCGATGCCGAGGTCCGCACGCTCGACGAGAAGATCCGCGACCACCAGGAAGCGCTGGACCATGCCCGCTCGCCGATCCGCCAGGAGTACGAGCGGCTCCTCCGGCACCACGATGCCAAGGTGGGCGCGGCGAAACTGGCCGTCCTCGTGCCGCTGATGGCCGTCGCCCTGGTCCTCTTCATCAAGAAGCGGTCCGGTTCCTACGCGCTGCCCGTCTATGCGTTCGGCCTGGCAGTGCTAGCCGAGGTGCTCCTGGTCATCCACGAGCACTTCCACACGGGATACTTTATTTACGTGCTGATCCTTGCGGCCATCGCGGTGGTGGTCCGGGCGATCGTGTACCTGGTAAAGGTGATGCGGTCGCCGAGCGCGGCCTGGCGACTGGCGCGGTATCGGCAAGCCTACGCCACGTTCATGTGTCCGATCTGCGGGTTCCCCATCCGTCGCGGACCGATGAAGTTCATGGTCTGGACCCGGCGGAGCCTGAAGGAATCGCCGGCCCCGACCACACTTCCCGACGCCCGGGCCGACGAGCCGTACACCTGTCCGGCGTGCGGGACGCGGCTGTTCGAGGAGTGCGCCGCCTGCCACGCCATCCGCCACGCCCTCCTGCCTGCCTGCGAGCGGTGCGGGGCCAAGCAGACGCCCGGCCAGGCGCGGGTCGAGTCCCAGGGATAGCCGGTGCATGGAAGTTCCGGTAGAGTCGAGTTCTGGCGCGGCGGGAGCATCCCCCACGCCGAAACCGCGCGGGCGCCCACGTGAAGGCGCCCCTACAACTGAGCGCCTCGGCTATTGTTCGCCGCACCGGCGGCACGATGGCCGGCCGGTTGCTAACATCTTTCAGGACGGTATAATCTCTACTGAAGGGACTGGCGTGCCGCGCGCTTTGACGGTGATGCTGTGTTTCGCAGGCGCTTGCGCGGGGCGTGCGGCCGGGGGCTTGACCGATGAAGCGAACGCGAGTGTACGTTGACACTTCCGTGATCGGCGGGTGCCTCGACGAGGAGTTTGCCGCGGACAGCCGCGCGCTGATACAGGCGGCCCGCGAAGGCCGGTTCGTGTTGCTCGTCTCGGACCTCATGGCAGCCGAGGTGAAAGCCGGGCCACCTGTGCTACAGGACGTGCTAAAGGACTTGCCGGAGGCATCTTTCGAGCGGGTCGCCATCCGCGAGGAGTCCGAGCAGTTG
>CAYGWP010000218.1:0-9265 GCA_964353455.1 uncultured Anaerolineales bacterium | reverse complement strand
GCGCGGCGGGTCTCCGGACCCGCCGCGCAAAGTTGCGTTATAAGATTACGGCCGGTCATCGAGCGGCGGGTTGGCGTCGGGTTCGTCGGGCTTCTCTTCCTCATCCTCGCGTTTCCAACTGTCGGCATCGTCCATCTCTTCCATCTCGCGGCTCATGTGGCGGTACAACTTCTCCTGGAGGGGTGCGATCTTGCGGTACTCGGCGATGGTGCTCATGTAGGCGCGGGTCATGAGGTCCAGGCGCAGGAGTTGCCACTTCAGCAGGCACTCCGGCTCCTTGATGCTGGAGAACGGGTTGCACTTCAGTTGCACCTGCCCGTCGGCCATCATCTCGCAGAACTCGCAGTCCTTGCATTGGATCATGGCTCTTCTCCGTTTCCTTCTAACGCAGAGGCCGCAGAGATCGCAGAGAAAAACAGAATACATATATATTAGCAAAAAATAAACATCATTTGTTTCTTATCTCAGTTCTCTCCGCGTTCTCTGCGGCCTCTGCGTTCAAACAGGTTCCGCAAAGGTCCGATTCCGGCCAAACGCACCGACAAGCACAATGAGCATCACACACGCCGCAGCGGCACACGCGCCGCCGAAGCCGAACGCCCACGCCGGGCCGTACACCGAATAGATTATACCCAGAAGAACGCTGGCGGGGAACTTCGCGATCCCCTCGCAGAAGTACGCCAGCCCGTATGCCGCGCCGCGGACCTCGGCCCGCACGAAGTCAGCCACCACCGCCTTCTGCACGCCTTCGGTAAACCCGTAGAAGAGGCCGTACGCCACGAAGAGCGCCCACGCCTCCCAGGCGTGGTCGGCGAATCCGAAGCCAAAATAGACGGCCGCATAGATGGCCCAGCCGATGGCCAGGGTCTTAGCGCGGCCGATTCGGTCGGCCACCAGCCCGCCCGGCATCGTGAAGACCATCTTGGCGACGTTCAGGACGAAGAACATCAGCGGCAGTTCCCACGGGAAGTTCCAGTTCGCGGCAAGGGCCGCACGCTCCTCGTGCGACAGGTTCACCTTGTAGTGGAGGATCTCGCCGGCGCGGAGCATCAGGAACATGTCGGACGAGTTGCCCAGCGCGAACACGAGCAGGGCCGCCAGAAGCATCCAGAACCGGCGGTCGTACCCGGCGCGGAAATCCAGTTGCACCTTCTTCTTGATCTCGGCGGCCGTCTCGCGGACGAAAAAGACGATCGCCAAAACGGCCAGCGCCGCCGGCACCGCTGCAATGATGTAAATCCAGCGGAACACATCGGCCGGGGTCAGGGCCGCACCGGCATCGGCCAACTTGTGGAAATATGGGAATAGAAATATCACCAGGATGACGCCGACGATCTGGCCGACGCTTGCCCCGGCGTGGTCCATCAGCCGGTGGAACGAGAACGCCTTGCCCAGGTGATCGGCCGAGACCGCCCCGGCCACCAGGGCGTCGCGCGGGGCGCCGCGGATGCCCTTCCCGACCCGCTCAAGGCTCATGAGGCCCAGCACGTGCCACGGGGCGCCCGCCAGGGCCAGGATGGGCTTAACGACCGCCGAAATGCCGTACCCCAGACCCACCAGGGCCTTCCGGTTGCCGATCTTATCCGAGACCCACCCCGAAGCGACCGTGACGACGCTGGCAACGCTCTCGCGGAGTCCCTCGACCAGGCCGACCCAGTATATGCCGCCGCCCAGCATGGCGATGTAGAACGGCAGCGTCCACATCATCATGTCGCTGGAGGCATCGGTCAGGAACGAAACGACGCCGAGGACGACAACGTTCCGCGGCAGCGCGGCCTTCATCTGCGGCCAGAAGCCGTTGTTTCCGGGCGGCCGGTCGGCGGTGTCGGACATGCCACTCCTACGGATGGTTCGTGCGTTCGTAGCGCTGGGCGATGGGCATGCGGCGGCCGAAGCCGAAGGCGCGGCTGGTGACCTTGAGGCCGGGCGCGGCCTGCTGGCGCTTGTACTCGTTGCGGTCCACGAGGCGCACCACCTGGGCGACCACGTCCGGGGCGAAGCCGCCGGCGATGATCTCGTCGGGCGAACGCTCCTCGCGGACGTAAAGGTCCAGGATGGCGTCGAGGACATCGTACGGCGGGAGGCTGTCCTGGTCGGTCTGGTCCGGGCGGAGTTCCGCCGAGGGCGGCTTCGTGAAGACCCGCTCGGGGATCAGCATGCGGCCGGCGGTCTCGTTCAGGTGCCGCGAGAGTTGATAGACGAGCGTCTTGGGGACGTCGCTGATGGCGGCAAGGCCCCCGGCCATGTCGCCGTAGAGGGTGCAGTAGCCGACGCCGATCTCGCTCTTATTGCCCGTCGATAGAACTAGATATCCGAATTTATTTGAGAGGGCCATGAGGATCGTGCCGCGCACGCGGGCCTGGACGTTCTCCTCGGCGATGTCGGGCTCGCGGCCGGCGAAGGCCTCGGCCAGCGCCTCCTCGAACGCGCGGTGCGGCCCGTCGATCGGGACCACGAGGAACCGGATGCCGAGGTTCTCGGCCACGGCGCGGGCGTCCTCGATGCTGTGGTCGCTGGAGAACCGGCTGGGCATGGCGACGCCGACGACGTGCTGCGGCCCGACCGCCTCGACCGCCAGGCATGCGACGAGGCTCGAGTCGATGCCGCCCGAAAGGCCGAGCACCGCATCGCGGAAGCCGCACTTCCGCATGTAGTCGCGGACCCCAAGGACGAGCGCCTGCCGCACGGATTCGACGTCCGAAAGCGCTGCCGCCGGCGCGGTGATCGAAACGTCTGGAATCTGAAGTATAGCGAGGTCTTCCTCGAAGGCCTTGCACTGGGCGATGACGCGGCCGTCGGAATCCATGGCGAAACTCGCCCCGTCGAAGACCAGTTGGTCGTTGCCGCCAACCTGGTTCACATATACGACCGGCCGCTTGTACTTGACGGCCTGGGCGCGGATGAGGGCGATGCGCCGCGCGAACTTTCCCATGACGAACGGCGATGCGGAGACGTTGAAGAGGATTTCAGCCCCGCTCTGAACGAGTTCGGCTATCGGATTCTTGTGGTAGAAGCGCGACTCCGGGCCGGCCTCCTCTTCGATCCAGATGTCCTCGCAGATCGAGAGGCCGATGCGCCGGCCGCGGAACTCGACGACCTCCGGCCCCCTGCCCGGCTCAAAGTACCGGAGTTCGTCGAAGACATCGTACGTCGGCAGGAGGGCCTTGTACTTGCGGGCCAGGATCTTTCCGTCGGCCACAAGCGCCACGGCGTTATGTAGCGGCCGGCCGCGCGGACCGCTGTGGCGATCCACGAAGCCGACCAAGAGGGCGGTCTTCCCGACCTCGGCCACGATGCGGTCGAGGGCCGCAAGGTTGTCGGCCACGAAGGCGGGCTTCAGCAGGAGGTCCTTCGGCGGGTAGCCGATGATCGAGAGTTCGGGCGTGACGACAAGGTCCGCCCCCTGGTCCGCGGCGCGATGGTAGGCGGCCAGGATGCGTCGGACGTTGCCGGCGATGTCGCCGATGGTCGGGTTCAGTTGAGCCAGGGCGATCTTCATGGTTCCCATGTTAATGCCGCAGGGGCGGCTGGTCAACAAAGCGTCGCGGGCCGCCCTTGCCGCGCAGCCTGCGCGCGGCTAGGATTAGGCCGTGCAAGTAAGGAGTCAACTCGTGCCCGCTACGTTCTGCTCCAGGTCTTGCGCGGCGGGTCGGGAGACCCGCCGCGCAAAATATGGTGTTTTGGCGGCGCTCGCGGCGGCGGTTGCGTGGGCCGGTCCGGCGAGCGCAGCCGAGGTCCCCCCGCCGGACAAGATGGCCGCAGAGGTGACCGTCTCCGGGCGGACCTCCACCGCCGGGAACATCCAGATCGAGTGTGTCGGCTCGCAGATCCCCAAGACGTTTTCCGAAGACAAGGTCACGAACGCCCCCGGCTTCTCGTGGTGGGTCAGCCGCCACTGGGCCCTGAAGACCGACTATGCGGAGGACAAGACACGGTTGTACCTCACGCTGCTGGAGATGGCCTACCCGCACATGGTGGAGGCCTTCGGGCGCGAGGTCCCCGGCATCGGCGGGAAGCGGATGGCGGTCTGCTACGCCTCAAGCGAGCGGCGCCTGCGCGATGCCCTTGCGGCGGACGGCGTCTCGTGGGACTTTAGCGGCGGCGGCATAACGCTCGAGGCCCCGAAGTGCGCGTACGTGTTCCCCGGCGCGGACACCCTCCTCTATCACCAGCGGTACATTGTCATGCACGAATGTACGCATCTGTATCAATTATGCCTGCTGGGGAGCGTCTATACCACGCCTCGGTGGTATTACGAGGGGCTTGCCGACGCGCTGGCAAGCCACGTCTATGAGGCGGGCCAGCGGCGGCTGACGGTGCAGGTGCTCGACAAGGCGACGCTGCGGAACTTTTTCGACAGCGGCCTGGCGGCACTCAGGCAGACCCGCGCGACGGCCGAGACTATCCATGACACCGGCGGCTCGGACCGCGGCCTCGCGTTCCTCCTGTTCCACTACTTCAGCGACGACCCCGACCGCGCCCAGCGGCTGAGGCTCTGGCGGGACGAGATTTTCCGGTTCAACTCCGCCAACCGGACGCTGACGGAGTCGTCGCGGCTCATGCGGGAAATCGTCGGCCTGTGGAACCAGACGAACGCCGACTTCCGCGCGTGGACCGACGCCCGCCAGAGCACCTTCCACTTCGGCGAGTGGGGCTGGGAACAGGACGGCGACACGCTGTGGGCGTACGGGAACGCGGAGAGCGGCCGCATGTCGGAAACCGATGTGTTTCTCGCGCCGAAGGAGAAGCCCGAATACGATCCGCTGCGGATGGACTGGCCGCAGGGTCCGATGTCGCCGCTGGTCGGCCCGGTGGCGCGCGGCACGGCGGAACCGGCGGTCGGATGCCTCATCGACTTCTCTCAGACCCCCGGCGACGGCCGCGCGGGGCTGGGCCTGGGCGTCATCCCCGCCCAGGCGGGCGAAGTCATCCCGCGCCGGCAGCCAAACCCGGACAAGCCCGCCGCCACAAGCGGCGTCAAGGTCATCAGCATCGGGCCCGGAAAGGCCAGCGGGGCGGGCACGTACCTGGCGATCCTCATCGAGAAGGAAAAGGACCTCGTGATGGACGGCAGCGCGGTGGGAACGAAGTCCGAGACGGTCGTGATTCCCGAGAAGGTGCGGAGCGCAATCCTGGCGGGCGGACACCAGGTCGGGATGACCGTGCGTATCGCCCCCGCGGCGCTTGAGGTGACGCTCCGCGCCCGTGACCCGAAGGCGAGCCGCGCCGAGGAGTTCCAGACTTCGTGGCCGCTTACGGCCGAGGTGCGCGAGCGGCTCGTGTCGCGGCCGCTGGCCGTGCTCTCGCGCGACGGCCGGCACGGCGTGACGCCGTACTTCGACGACGGGCGCAGGCCGGAGCCGGATCTCCCGCCAGTCCGTCAGGGCGGGCCGGCAAATCGGTGGCGCAACCCCGGCGATGGGCAACTGGCGGGCCTCTACCGCGCGGCGTGGGCGCTCGGGGCGAAGGCGCCGCCGTCGCTCATCGGCCTGCGCAACAAGATGGCGGCGGCGGTCGATAAAGGGCCGGCGGCGCAACAGGAGGCGCTCGCAGCGCATGGCGCGGGCGTCGCCCAGGTCGCCAGGGACATCGAGCAGTGCGGCGCGGCGAAAGAGATTGTTGCCAAGGCAATTGCGGAACTGACTGCCGCGCCGAGCGCTGCTATAATTGGTAAGACGCCGGCCAGGTAGTCGCCGCGGCGACCGGCCGGCGCAGGAGAGGACCATGACCATCGTCAACCCGCAACTCAGCCTGGGGCTGCCGGGTCTGGACCGGATGATCCGTGGCCTGATTCCGGGCGACAACATCGTCTGGGAGGTCGATTCAGTCGATGACTACGCACCGTTCGTCAGGCCGTACGTGGAGGGTGCGCTTGCCCGCGGGCAGAAGGTCATTTATTTCCGGTTCGCCTCGCATCAGCCGCTGGTGGATGACGGCCGGAGGGTGGAGGTCCGCGAGGTCCATCCGGAGGGGGGCTTCGAGACGTTCATCGCCGAGATCCATAAGACGATCGAGAAGACCGGCCGCGGGGGCTACTACATCTTCGACTGCCTCTCGGAACTGGCGGTCGATTGGTACAGCGACCAGATGCTCGCCAACTTTTTCATGCTGACATGCCCATATCTCTATGATACTGAGGCGATCGCGTACTTCTCGCTCCTCAGGAACTACCACTCGTCGCACGCCACGCAGCCCATCACGGAGACGACGCAGGTTTTCCTGGACGTCTATCGCCACGGCGGGAAACTCTTCGTCCATCCCCTGAAGGTTCAGCAGCGATACTCGCCCACCATGTACATGCTGCACGCCTGGGAGGGCGAGGACTTCACGCCGGTCCGCGAGAGCGCAACCATCTCCGAGATCCTCACGAGCGTCCCCTGGCTGCACCCGGAATCGGAGCATTACCGGGTGGGCGTGTGGCACCGGACGTTCCTGCACGCCGAGGAGGTGCTTGCGGCCGTCCGCCGGGGCGAGGCGCCGGCTGAGAAGACCGATGATTACTTCCACCGGCTGGTCCGCATGGCCATTTCGCGCGACGAGCGGGTCCAGGGCCTCGTGGAGAAGTACCTGACGCTGGGCGACATCCTGGAGGTCGGGAAGCGACTCATCGGCACTGGCCTCATCGGCGGCAAGGCGGTGGGCATGCTGCTGGCGCGGTCGATCCTGAAGGCGTCGTCGCCGCGATGGGCCGAAATCCTCGAGCCGCACGATTCCTTTTACATCGGCTCAGACGTCTTCTATACATACCTGGTGCAGAACGGCATCTGGTGGATGAGGCTGAAGCAGAAGGACCCGAAGGCGTTCCTCGAGGGGGCCGAGCGGCCGCGACAGAGGATGCTGACGGGCAACTTCCCGCCGTACATCATCCGCCAGTTCGAGGAGATGCTCGATTACTTCGGCCAGTCGCCGATCATCGTGCGGTCATCCAGCCTCCTGGAAGACAACTTCGGCAACTCCTTCGCCGGCAAGTACGAGAGCGTCTTCTGCGCCAACCAGGGCCCGCGCCACCAGCGGCTCCAGGACTTCCTGGCCGCGGTGCGGACCATCTACGCCTCGACGATGAGCGAGAAGGCCCTGATCTACCGCAAGCAGAGGGGCCTGCTGGACCGCGACGAGCAGATGGCGCTGCTCGTCCAGCGCGTCAGCGGCAAGATGTACGGCAACCTGTTCTTCCCGCAGATCGCGGGCGTGGCGCTTTCGTTCAACCCGTACGTGTGGGACAAGGCGATCGACCCCAAGGCCGGGATGACCCGCCTGGTCTTCGGCATGGGCACCCGCGCGGTGGAGCGCAGCGACGACGACTACACCCGCGTGGTCGCCCTGAACGACCCGCGCCGCCGGCCTGAGACCGACTTCAAGGAGGTCCGCCAGTTCTCCCAGCGAAACGTCGACGTGCTCGACCTGACCGCCAACCAGCTTCTCAGCCGGCGCTTCAGTGACGTCATTTCGCACGTCCGCCAAGGCGAACTGCCGCTGGAACTGCTGGCCAGCCGGGACAAGGAAACAGACGCCCGCGCCGCCGAGGCAGGCATCACCGACGCGTTCCCCTGGGTGCTGACGTTCGACGGGCTTTTCGACCGGACCGGCTTCGTGGAAGACCTGCGGGAGATGATGGGCATTCTCCAGGAGGCCTACGGCTGTCCGGTTGACGTCGAGTTCACGGCGAACTTTTTCAACGGGACGTACAAGATCAACCTCGTGCAATGCCGCCCGCTCCAGGTCCGCGGCGGCGGGGCGATCATGGACGCTCCGCGCGACCTGCCCGCCGAGAGCAAGGTCATCGAGGCCCACGGCGCGGTCATCGGCCAGGCGGAGATCGGCAGGCTGGACCGGATCGTCTACGTCGTGCCGGACCAGTACGCGCAACTGCCCATCCGCGACCGCTATTCCATCGCGCGGGTCATCGGCGAGGTCTGCCACGCCTCGGCAGGCCCGCGGGCGCCGGCGATCCTGCTGGCCGGGCCCGGACGGTGGGGGACCACCACCCCCTCGCTGGGCGTGCCGGTGCGGTTCTCGGACATCAACACCGTCAGCGCCATCTGCGAGATCGTTGCAATGAGCAAGGACGTCGTGCCGGACGTGTCGCTGGGCACGCACTTCTTCAGCGAGATGATCGAGATGGACATCCTCTACTTCGCCCTGTTTCCCGGCCGGGCGGGCGCATGGTGCAACGACGAGCTTCTCTGCGGGGCGGTCAATCGCCTCGCGGACATCGCGCCAGGCTCGGCCCAATGGGCCCACGTGGTCCGTGTGATCGACGCGTCCGACCTGCCGGCGGGCGGGCAGTTCGTCATCAACGCCAACCCGCTCAAGCAGCACGTGGTCTGCTACGTGGCCGGCCGGCAAGCCGCCGTGGAGGCGTCATCGTGAAGAAATACGTCGAATCGCTCAGCACCGACGTCATGCGGACGTTCTGCGACGTGGTGGAGACCAGCAGCTTCACGCGGGCGGCGGAGATGAACAACGTCAGCCAGTCGGCGGTGTCGCAGCAGGTGGCGGCGTTGGAGCGCGACATTGGCACGAGGCTGCTGATCCGCGGCGGGTCGGGCGCCGAGGCCACGGACGTCGGCAAGGCGTTCTACCGCGGCGCAAAGGACATCCTGGCCAGGCTGGACCGGATGGTGGGGGAGGTGGCGGGGATAGTCAAGTCCGCCTGCCCGCTGCTGCGGGTCGGGACGATCTACTCGGTCGGCTTTTACCTGCTGGACGCGTACGTGCGGAAGTTCATCAAGGCGCATCCGGAGGTCAAGCTGGATGTGCGGTACACCAAGTGGGACGAGATCACCTCGGCCGTGCTCGGCGGCGAGATGGACCTGGGCATCGTGGCGTTCCCGGAAAAGCAGCGGTCGATCGATATAATCCCGTTTGCCGACGAGGAGTTGATGGTCGTCTGCGCCCCTGGCCATCGCCTGGCCGGCCGGGCGAGCGTGGACCCCTCGGACCTTCGCGGCGAGCGGTTCGTGGCGTTCGAGGCCAACGTGCCGACACGGCGGTTCATCGACCGAATGCTCCGCGCCAGCCGGGTGTCGGTGGATGTGTGCATGGAGTTCGACAACAACGACACGCTCAAGCGGGCCGTCGAGGTCGGCGCGGGGCTGAGCATCGTGCCCAAAGGCATCGGCCAGAGGGAGGAATCGCTGGGCCAGTTGTGCTTCATCCCCTTCCGCCAGCCGTCGAAGTGGATCCGCAAAATCTGCATCATCCGCCGCCGCGGCCGGGAGCACTCCAAGGCCGAGATGCTGTTCCTGAGAACCCTCCGCGCGCC
>CAYGWP010000217.1:0-1774 GCA_964353455.1 uncultured Anaerolineales bacterium | reverse complement strand
CGGCAAGGCGGCGGACCTCGGCCAGACACTGGGCCGCCGGCCCCTTCTTCCAGAACGCCTCGCGCTCGGGCGCGAGGCGCCGGGCCTCCGCCAGGTTCAGGTCCCACACGGTCACGTCCTTAAGGTCGCGGACCACCTGGCCGGTGGGCGTGACGGCGAGGTCGGCCTCGGCGTTGAGTTTAATGGGCGGCTCGGGCGTCGGCTCATCGACGTGCTGGAGCCAGCGTCGCATCCAGCGCATGGCGGCCTCGCGGCGGGGCTTCGAGAACCCGTGGCTGTCTGGATACTCAAAGATGTCCATGCGTTCGCCGAAACCGAGGATGTCGTAGAGCCGCTTGGCCTCGCGGAAGGTGGCCCACGCACCGTCGATGTCGAAGAAATCCTTCGTGGCCACGCACATCAGCGTGGGCTTGGGGGCGCGCAGGTTGATGTAGTCGGCGTGGTCGATGCCGAGTGCGATCTGGGCGGTGATGTTCTGTTCGCCGTCCTGGGCGCCGATTGTCGCCAGCAGCCGCTCCAGACTTGTGAGGTAGCACGAAGGGGCCGCGGCGGCGATGCGGTCGTCGGTCGCCATCAGGTACGAGGTCATCGTGCCGCCGCCCGAGTTGCCCGTGCATCCGATGCGGTTCGGGTCAACCTCGGTCCGGCTCACCAGGTAATCTATGGAGCGCAGGCCATCCCAGATGCGGTAGTGGGCGGTTGACCGGCCGACGAGGCGTGCGCCGATGTCGGTCAGGGTGTGTTCTGTGGTGCCCCAGACGGCGGGGGTGCCCTTCTCGCCGGGCAACTGGCACCGCTCGCCCTGGCCAATGGGGTCGTAGCAGAGGACGACGAACCCATTGGCGACCAGCGAGAGGCAGATGCTCTGGTACGGCTCGGCGGCCTTGCCCGGCAGGCTGTGGCCGCACGGCACAAGGACCGCAGGAAACGGAGCCTGCCCCTGCTTCGGAATGTAGAGGTTGCCGGTGACGTGGTGCCCCGGTCGGCTTGCGTATAGAACTTTCTCGATGCGATAACCTTCGCGGTCGAGCGTGCCGGTGGTCTTGGCCTCGAGCGGCGTGCGTTCGGGGAACGGGCCGACGGCGGCCAACCATGCCTCGCGGATTTTCTGTTGGCGCTGGAGGACCTCGTCGGCCGTGGTGAGTTTGGCGACGGCCTCGCGCCGGACCGTCAGCAGGCGCGTGCACTCGCCCACCAGGTACTTCTTGAGGAGGTCGCCGCCGCCGGAGGTGAGGACGGTCAGTTCCTTGTCGATCAGCGCGGGCGCGGCCTTAGGCGCGGGCGCAGCCTTGGGCGCGGCCGATGCGCCGAGCGCATCGGCGCCTATCAACAAGATGGCGAGACCCAGGAGTGCCGAGAGGGCAGCCGAAACGGTCAACGAATAATCGTGGTGCATTGATATGAACCTTTCCGATGCGCCGGTTTGGTATGACAGCGCTACCTCGCGTTTTTGCGCGGCGGTTCTCCCGAACCGTACGTGTTTTGCGTGGCGCAGTTCACCCCTCTCCCCTTGTGGGAGAGGGGCAGGGGTGAGGGGTGGAGCAACGGCAAACCCCTCACCCGGCCTGCGGCCACCCTCTCCCGCAAGGGGAGAGGGTTAACGGCATGGTGCGCTGAACACATACCCCGACCCGCCGCGCAGAGTATGAATCGTAGAGTCGAGGTCTGGCGCGGTGGGGTAGGTCGGGCATATCTGTTGGCCGCCCCTTTCGGTTGGCGGTGCCTCACTGGCCCGACCGTGCTCCGTTTCCAGAAGATCGCTCATCGAACCGGA